>JAAVIK010000004.1 GCA_014796635.1 Alistipes sp. | reverse complement strand
GTCTCCGGGCTTCCAGCAGGCCCGGATGATGCAAAGATACAAAAATTCCCCCCCCCGCAAATTTTAGACCAAAAGAATAATCAATTAATCTTATTGCGTTATTTTTATAACAGAAACGGACGGATCGATAGCGGTAAGGGGTGAAAGAGCCGAAACAAGCTCCGAACGGTCGGTGGGGCAGTACGAATAACACATAAACTCCGTAGCCCCCGAACGGATCGTGGGGCATGCTACATGAAATATGATACTCGGGTGTGCGCTACCGGCCGGAGGATAAACTTTGTGTAGAATCTCTTGATCAGACCGTGGAGCGGTGCTGCACGAAATAGCGATACTCGCTCGGAATAGAAAAAGCGATGCGGCAGCGGTGTTATGTAAATAGCCCGCCTGTAGACACAGCGTGGCCCTCGAACGGATGCGGATAGTGTCGCGTGGAGCTCCCGAAAGAAATCGAGAGTGGTACTCCGTGCGAAATGTATGCAGGCATTGCATGAACGTTTGGACGGAGCGGAGTTTGCGAATAGCCTATCTGCTGCGTAGGGCCCTTAAGCAGATCGTGGGTGGTGGCGGTAAGATAATCTGCGAGTTTCGCATGAACCATCGAACGGACCCCGGGCGGGCAGAGAGTGTGTGCGGGCGTGTGTGTCAGTCCCCTATCTCCGGAGAGCCGAAGTCGCGGGTTTGGGCGGCTGGCCAAATTCGGGCCGAAAGGGTCGTTAATGCGTCCGGCGGGGGAAGCCGGCGTGGTCCCGATGTTGTCCTCTAATGATTCCGACGCGCTTGAGCTGAAAAATAAAACACCGTCCGAAATCGATCGGACGGTGTCCCGAAAGGGTGTGAGTTGCGTCATCATCCCAGAACCGGGCTTTCCAGCAGTGCCCGGCCGGCACAAAGATACAAAAAACGGAGAAAGTCCAAAAGAATAATGGAAAAATCTTTTTGTATTACTGTCTCGATGCGGAATTAGGCCTGCGTTTCGGGAAGGCCGTCGATGAACTTTTTCAGTGCGGCGGCCGTGGCTTCGGGTTCTTCGAGGAANCCCATGTGNCCCGAATTTTCGANCCAGGCGACCTGCGCCTGCGGATGGGCTGCGACCATGGCTTCGGCGGCTTCGGGACCGATGTAGCCGTCGTGGCGGCCGAGGATGAAAAGCTGGGGTACGGACGAGCGGCGCAGCGTTTCGTTGCGGTCCGGGCGGGCGATCATTCCCCCTAACAGGGCCACGACCCCCTCGTCTTCGGTGATGAANACCTGTTCGGCCAGATCTTCGATTGCNTCCTGCATCCGGCGGCGGTTCTGCGGGGCGAAGCCTGCTTCGGGCGCCACATGGGCCAATGCGTTCTTCTTGCCGGCCCGGACGAGCGCGATTTCGCGGCGGCGGTTTTCGGCCTTTTCGGGGGTGTCGGCGTTGGGCGTGGAGCTCAGCAGCACGAGACCCTCGAGCAGTTCGGGGTGGCGCTCCAGCAGAGCGAGAGCCACGTAGCCGCCCATGGAATGGCCGACGACCGTGCAGCGAGCGATGCCCAGTGCGCGCAGTCCGTCGGCCACGGTATCGGCCAGAAACTCCATGGTGTGCACCTCGCCCCGGACCTCCGAGATGCCGTGGCCCGGCAGGTCGAGGGTCACCACGCGCATCTCCTTGTAGAGCAGCGGCACGAACTCCTCCCACACCAGCAGCGATTCGAGGTAGCCGTGCAGCAGCACGACGCAGCGCGCTCCCTGTTCGGAGTCGCAGACGTGCAGGGCCGTGGCGCCTGCCATGATGAATTTTTCGGTCATAGATTTTCGGTGTCGAACGTTCCCTCGAAGACGCGGCGGGCCGGTCCCGAGAGGCGGATGTTCGTGTAGTGCTGCTCTGCGGAGCGGTCGAAGCTCACCCGGAGCTGTCCGCCGGGCACGTCGACGAGGAAGCGTCCGACGTCGTGCTGCCGGACGAAGTTGGCGACGATGGCCGCCGCCGTGGCGCCCGTGCCGCAGGCGAGGGTCTCGTTTTCGACGCCCCGCTCGTAGGTGCGCATGCGGAGATGTCCGTCGCCTATGATCTGCACGAAATCGACGTTGGTGCCCTGCGGGAAGCGGGCCGTGTCGCGGCGGATATGGGCGCCGCGCTGCAGGACGTCGACGGCCGCGGGATCGTCGACGAACTCCACGTAGTGGGGCACCCCCGTATTGAGGAACCACCAGCCCTCGCCGCAGACGATCCGTTCGACGTCGATCATGCCCACTTCGATCTCGCCCGCGAAGCCGTCGGCATGGCAGATCGTGGCCCGGTGTTCGCCGTCGGCGGCCTCGAACCGTTTTTCGCGGCCCCCGATTCCGAGGTGCTCGGCAAAGAGCACGAAGCACCGGGCGCCGTTGCCGCACATCTCGCCCTCGGAGCCGTCGGCGTTGTAGTAGCGCATCGAACAGTCGTGCCGCGGGCTTGCCGAAAGGATCATCAGTCCGTCGGCCCCGATGCCGAAATGGCGGTCGCACAGCCGGGCGATCGTCCGGGCGTCGGGCCGGAAGCCGCCTGCGCGGCTGTCCACGAGGATGAAGTCGTTGCCGGCGCCCTCGTATTTGCTGAAAGGAATACGCATCGTTCGCAGGGAATTCGGTTGCGACAAAAATAGTGATTTTCCCGAAAACTTTTACTAAATTTGCCCCATATACGGTCGTTTTCGTACCGTTTTTGCAGAACCGCTCAAATTGAAAGAATCCTTATGAAAAACATGCTTTTCAAGCATCGATCGATACGCAAGTTCCGCCCGACGCCCATTCCTCAGGAGGTGCTGCGCGAGTGTCTGGAAGCCGCGACCCGNGCCTCGACGTGCGGCAACATGCAGCTCTACTCGCTGGTCGTCACGCGCGACGAAGCGCTGCGCCGGCGGCTGTCGCCCTGTCATTTCGACCAGCCGATGGTGACCGAGGCACCGTGTCTGGTGACGGTCTGCGCCGACGTCCACCGCTTTACGATGTGGTGCGAGCAGCGGGGCGCCGACCCGGCCTACGACAATTTCGAGTGGTTCGTCAACGCGGCGACCGACGCGCTGCTGGCGGCGCAGAACCTGTGCGTGCAGGCCGAGATCCACGGGCTGGGCATCTGCTACTTGGGCACGACGCTCTACACTGCGGCCGAAATCGCCCGCATCCTGCAGCTGCCCAAGGGGGTGATTCCGCTTACGACGATCGTCATGGGCTATCCCGACGAGACGCCCGGGCTGACCGACCGCCTGCCCCTCGATGCCGTGGTCCACTACGAGAAATATACCGACTACACGTCGGCCGAGATCGACGAGCTGTGGGCCGAGCGCGAAGAATCGGACGAAACCCGCCGGCTGCTCGAGGAGAACGGGCTGGAGAATCTGGCGAAGATATTCACCGAACGCCGCTATACGCGCCGCGACAACGTGGCCGTGTCGCAGTCCTATTTCGCNCTGCTCAAGGAGCAGGGGTTCTTCAACAACTGAGCAGGTGCACAAGGCGCGTCGCATATTGGCAACCGCACTGCTGGGCTTTCTCTGCCCGGCGTGCAGCGTGACGCGCCATATTCCCGAGGGCGAATACTTCCTGCAGAAAGTGACCGTCGAGGACGACCGCACGGCGCCCCGCAAGGAGCGGATCGCGACGGCCGATCTGGAGAAATACGTGCGTCAGACCCCCAACAAACGCTTCCTCGGCACCAACTTCTACGTGTGGCTCTACGAACAGGCCGATCCTGCGAAGAACAACAAATGGAACGAATGGAAGCGCAAGATCGGCGAGGAACCGGTGCTGCTGGATATGAACCTCACGCGCAAGAGTGCCGAGAACCTGAAAGTCTACATGGACACCAAGGGCTTCTTCTCGTCGCAGGCTTCGTTCGAGGTCGACACCCTTTCGCGCCGCAAACGGGCCTCGGTGACCTACCGCGTGCGGCAGGGGGCGCCCTACCTGATCGACACGGTGTCGTATGAATTCCGCGACCGCTTCCTCGAGCAGATTCTGGCGCCCGACACGGCCAACACGCTGGTGCGCCCGGGCCGCATCTTCGACATCACGATGCTCGACAGCGAGCGCGACCGCATNGCNGNCTATCTGAAGGAGCGGGGCTACTACAANTTNTCGGTCAACAACATCGAATTCGTGGCCGACACGCTCTCGTCCGACCACCGGGTGGGGGTGCGGATCGTGGTGAAACAGCATCTGACGGGCTACGACGAACGCGGGCAGGCGGTCATGGACAACAACATGGTCTACCGTATCCGCCGCATCAACGTCTTCCCCGACTACGACCCGCTGGCGATCCGCAACGATTCGACCCTTTTCGCGCGGCTGGATACGCTCTACTACCGCGGTCTGAACATCATCTACGAAAAGCGCCCCAACCTGCGCCCCTCGATCCTGCGGCAGGCGGTGCCGCTCTATCCCAACTACGTCTACAATTCGGCGCAGGTCGACCGCACCTACACCGATCTGATGGCGATGGGCTACTTCCGCAGCGCCCGCATCGTTTTCGAGGAGGACCCGCAGACGGCCGACGTGACGAACTACGTCTCCTACATCGGTGCGACGGCCGACTCGACCCGCGTCGACTACACCGAGGAGGGCTATCTGACCTGCAACATCCTCTGCACGCCGATGCTCAAGCAGAGTTTCAAGGTGGAGCTGGAGGGGAGCACGACGTCGAGCTTCTACGGGCTCAAGGCGACGGCCGGCTACCAGAACCGCAACATCTTCCGCGGGGCCGAATCGTTCGACGTGTCGTTCACGGCGGGCTACGAATTCATGAAAGCGCGCGATGCGAAGAAAAAGCGGGCCACGGAGTTCGGAGCGACGGCGGGCCTCACGTTCCCGCGCTTTCTGGTGCCGTGGCGCACGCGGCGCTACCGCTCGGTGAACCAGCCCAAGACCAAGCTGGAGCTGTCGATCAACTTCCAGGACCGCCCCTACTACAGACGAACGCTTTCGAGCGCGGGCTTCACTTACCTGTGGACCGATTCCAAATATTCGTCGTTCTCGCTGCGCCCGATCGACATCAATGTGGTGGACGTGAGTTATCTGGACGATAAGTTCCTCGAAAACACCCACAACGAATACCTGCGCCACAGCTACCTCTCGCAGTTCATCGCGGGGCTGGCGTTCAGCTACGGCTACAACAGCCAGCTCAAGCACCTCGGCGGCAATGCGACGGTGATCCGCTTCAATGTGGAGACGGCGGGCAACCTGATCGACGGACTGGAACACCTCTTCTCGAAACCCCATGCGGGCGAGAAATACTACACGATTTTCGGGTTGCAGTACGCCCAATACTTCCGCACCGACCTGAGCCTGAGCCGCAAGATCATGCTGGGCGAGAAATCGGCCCTCGCATGGCGCCTCTACGGCGGTGCGGCGCTGGCCTACGGCAATTCGACTTCGGTACCTTTCGACCGCCTGTTCTATGCGGGCGGCAGCAACAGCATGCGCGGCTGGACGCCCCGAACGCTGGGTCCGGGTTCGGTGCTCATCGACGAGCCCGAGG
Source organism: Alistipes sp. (assembly GCA_014796635.1). GTDB lineage: Bacteria > Bacteroidota > Bacteroidia > Bacteroidales > Rikenellaceae > Alistipes. The sequence continues at coordinate 14,291 of JAAVIK010000004.1, read as the reverse complement.
AGTTCCCGACGCAGCTGGGCGACATGAAGCTGGAAGCCAACCTCGAATTCCGCTTCCCGATCTGGGGCATCGTCCACGGGGCGGCGTTTTTCGATGTGGGCAACATCTGGTACGTCAGGAGCGATCCGTCGGAGTACTCCAACGATGCCGTCTTCCATTTCAACGATTTCTACCGCCAGCTGGGATTCAACACCGGACTGGGCCTGCGGCTCGATATCAAGTTCGCGGTGCTGCGTCTGGACTGGGGCATTCAGCTCCACAACCCCAACAATCCGGCGGGCGAGCGGTGGATCCATAACTTCCGCTGGAAGAATACGGCGCTCAACTTCGGGGTGGGCTATCCGTTCTGACCTTTCCCCTTTCAGCCTTTCACATCGTCAGAAACATCCAAGGAAGAACCCCCCCCCTCGGATACGATATCCATGGCCTTGTACTGCGACGGCGACATGCCGGTGTTGCGCTTGAAGTAGCTGCCGAAGAACGACTGGTTGGGGAAGTTGAGCGCATAGGCGATCTCCTGGATGCTGAGGCTCGAATATTTGAGGAGCGTTTTGGCTTCGAGGATCACGTAGATTTCGATCCATTCGGAGACGGCCCTGCCGCTGATGCGCTTGACGAGCGTGGTGAGGTATTTGGGCGTGACGCAGAGCTGCTGTGCGTAGAATGCCACGGTGCGCTCGGTCTTGTAGTGCTGGCTCAGCGTTTGGAGGAACTCCCGGAAGTAGATGTCGGCACGGCTCTTGTCGCCCTCGGCGGCGGGGTCGGCGGCGATGTAGTGCTGGATGACGCTGCCGATCTTGTAGAGCTGCGCCACGAAAAGGTTGCCCAGCGTCTGTTCGGAGAACTGCCCGGGCTGCGCGGTTTCGTTCTCCATGAGCCGGATGAACTCCAGCAGCTGCCGGCTGTCGCTGTCGGAGATTTCGATGCAGGGGTGGGCGCCGAGCTGGAGCATGAGCGGCATCAGCTGCTTGGAGTCGATGTTGAGCCGCTGCATGAACTGCGGCGATACGACGACGACCTCGCCCTTGAGCGTTCCGCCGCGGTCGGTGCGGATGATGCTCTGCGGCCCGATCATGAAAAGGGTGTTCTTGCGGAGCTTGTATTGGTTGAGATTGATCGATATCTCGGTTTCGCCGTCGGTGCCGAGCCCGATGAAAAACGCGTCGATGCGGCAGGGGAAACGGAACGCATCGAGCTGCGACGCGTCGCTGTGGGCGACGATGAAGTCGCGGGTCTGACGCTCGGTGTCGCCCGCCATGCTGATCAGCTCGCTGAGCGAGAATTTGGCGATGGGCGGACGGGCTGCGGAGTGTTCGGTGTTCATAGTTTCGTCGGTTTGCGACAAATATAAGAATATTTTGCGATATTCGGTTCGGAACGTCGGAAAATAGGAAATATCGAACAGCCGGCGCTTGCCTGCCGGCGGCGGGCGCTGCGATCGGTGCGGCCGATGTTTGGCGGTCCGCTATCGGCGGGAGAGGTCCCCGGCGGCGCATAAAAAACGATCCCGGGAAAATCTCCCGGGATCGCAGCTTTTTTAAGAATGCAGCCTACTCGGCCGTTTCGGCGATCCCCAGCTCCTTGCGCACCTGAGGTGCGATGTCGGTGAGGGCGGCCTCGTCGAACGACGCCAGCGAATTGGTCTCGAAGACGACGAGATAGCCGTTCTCCTTGGCGACCTTGTCGATAGCGGCCTTGGCCTTCTCGATGATCGGCGTCATGAGCTCCTGCTGCTTTTTCTGAATGTCCTGCTGAGCGATCTGCTCGAACTCCTCGCGGCGGTTCTGCAGCTCCTGCAGCTCCTTGCTCTTGAGCTGGCGGACCGAATCGGAGTAGCTCTCGACGTTCTTCTGGAAGTCGAGGTATTTCTGGTTGAACTCGACGGCGATGGTTTCGAGGTTGTCCTGCAAATCCTTGACGAAAGCCTGCATGTTGGTCTCCATCTCCTTGGATTCGGGCATCGCCAGCAGAATCTCCTGCGAGTTGATGCGCCCCAGCTTCTGGGCGGAGAGCGACGAGGCGCTCAGCAGCAGAGCGGCGGCGAGGGTCAGTTTGATAGCCTTTTTCATAATGATCTGTTCGTTAAGTTTGATGAGTCTATTTTCGGAGTGTCGCGATGATCTGCTGCGTATGTTCGGCCTCGGGGTCGGCATAGAGCAGCGTGGGGTTGTTGGCCGAGTCGATGACGGCCCGGGCCCCGATCTTGCGGGCGTAGCGCTCGATGGCGGCGAAGACCTCTTTCTGGATGGGTTCGATCAGTTCGACGCGCTTTTTCATGAGGGTGCCCTCCTGTCCGAAGATGCTTTCCTGGTAGTCGGCAGCCTCCTTTTCGAGGGCGAGGATGGCGTTTTCGCGGGCCTGCCGGGCACTGGCCGAGAGGGACGTTTTCTGCGCCATATACTGGTTGTAGAGCGTTTCGACTTTCGCGAAGCGGTCGTCGACCTGCTGCCGGTACTCCTGTGCCAGCTCGTCGAGCCGGGCGATGGCCGTGTTGTAGGCGTCGATCGACTTGAAGACTTTTTCGCTGTCGACGATGATGAAATTCTGAGCCGACAGGGCGAGGCTCGTCAGCAAAAAGAACGCGAGAAGAACCGAACGTTTCATAGTGTCTGGATTTTGATGTTATCCGTTTTCAAATATAACGCTTTTCTCTCAAATTTACTGCCACGCTGCCGGCGTCAGAACTGCTGGCCCATGACGAAGTGGAACTGGCTGCCGCTCTTCTTGGTGCTGCCGGCCGGGGGATCGAAGCCGTAGCCCCAGTCGATGCCGAGCATGCCCACCACGGGCAGGTAGAGGCGTACGCCGAAGCCCGCCGAGCGCTTGATCTTGAAAGGCGAGAAGTCGCGCCACGAGTTGAACGCATTACCGCCCTCGAGGAATCCCAGCACGTAGATCTGCGACGAGGGTTTGAGGATGATCGGGTAGCGCAGCTCGGCCGTATACTTGTTGTAGCCGCACGAATAGTTGTCCGACGGGTCGAGGGCGCCGTCTTCGTAACCGCGCATGGAGATGATGTCGATACCGTAGATGTTGTAGCCCGTCATGCCGTCGCCGCCCACCTCGAAGCGCTCGAACGGCGAGACCTTATGCTTGTTGTAGTGGCCGAGGTAGCCCATTTCGGCGCGGAGCATGAGGACGAGGTTGGAGTTGCGCGTGAGCGCCTGGAACCACTGGGCCTTGAACTGCCATTTGTGGAACTCGATCCAGCGGTAGCGTTCCTCCTGGCTCATGTCGGGGTTGCTGTAGTCCTTGCCGTCCCAGAGCGAGTAGGGCAGCGTCGCCTGCACCGAGGCGCTGAACTCCGANCCGCGGCGCGGNTAGATCGGCTGGTCGACCGAGTTGCGGGNGAATACCAGCTTNAGCGANAGNAGGTTGGAGGNTCCGTTCNNCATCACGAACGTCTGCCAGTNCTTGAGCGNATAGCGNTCGTAGCTNGCTTCGGCNTAGANCGNGAAGTAGGGNTCGGGCCACGTCAGNCGCTTGCCCAAGCCGGCGGCGGCTCCGTAGGTGCGGAAGTAGCGGGTCGCTTTCTGCGTGATGAAGTAGGCGTCGTTCTGCTCGGAGAAGTGGGCCGAGAGGGTGAACGAATTGGGCTTGCGGCCGCCTAACCACGGGTCGGTGAAGCTGAAGGCGATGGCCTTGTAGTAGGTGCCGTTGGTCTGGGCCGAGAGCGAGAGCCGCTGGTTNTGCCCCATGGGATAGGGGCGCCAGGCGCCTTTCTTGAAGAAGTTGCGGATCGAAAGGTTGTTGAGCGTGATGCCGATCGAACCCACGAAAGTACCCGAGCCCCAGCCGCCGGCGATGTTGAACTGGTCGGAGGCCTGTTCTTCGAGCGCCCAGTTGATATCGACCAGCTCGCTGTTGACGGGCCGGATATCGGGGGCGATGTTCTCGGCGTTGAAGTGGCCCATGGAGCCCAGAAGCCGCAGCGTGCGCATCAGCAGCGANCGGTCGTAGAGCTCGCCGGGGTAGGTGGTGAGCTCGCGGCGGATCACCTCGTCGTCGATGCGCTGGTTGCCGGTGATGCCGACGTTGTTGATGGTGAACTGCTTGCCCTCGAAGACCTTGACTTCGATATCGATCGAGTCGGGCCCGACGATGGTCTCGGCCGGCTCGATCTGCGACATCAGGTAGCCGTTGTTCTGGTAGAGCGACGACACGGACATGGCTTCGAGGTCGACCTCTTTCTGGATGCCGAGCCGCTTGTGCATGGTCTTCTTGTCGTAGGTGTCGCCCGCCTTGATGCCGAACATGCGCTGCAGCTCGTCGGTTTCGTAGACCGAGTTGCCGACCCACGAGACGTTGCGGATGTAGTATTTGTTGCCCTCGGAGAGNTCGATNTCGATGCCTAAGCGCTTGGCNCTGACGGGGTAGACCGAATCGCGGACGATGGTGGCGTTGCGGTAGCCGCGGGCGTTGTAGAAGTCGATCAGCAGCTCCTTGTCGTCCTCGTAGTCGGATTCGTTGAGCTTGGTGCTGCGCAGGAAGTTGATGGACTTCTGGTGCGTCTTCTTGAANGTGCGGCGCAGNCGCTTGTCGGCGAACTGCTCGTTGCCGATGAAGTTGATCGCCCCGATCTTGACCTTGTCTTTCTTGTCGATGAGGAANGTGACCCGGACGGCCTGCGGACGCACCGAATCGTTGTCGATGCGTACGNCGACNTCGGCGTTGCGGAATCCNTTTTCGGCCCAGTAGGCCTTGATGAGCCTGATGTTCTTGTCGACGACGTAGTCCGACAGCTCGCTGCCGCGGCGGAGCTTGAGTTTCTCGAGCAGGTCNTTTTTCTTGCCCTTGCTGACCCCCTCGAAGTCCCAGTTCAGCACGCGGGGCCGCTCCTTGAGGAAGACCTGCAGGTCGAGCTGGTCGTCTTCGATTTCGGCGCCGATCTTCACGTCGGAGAATGCCCGCTGGCTCCACAGNCGCGAGATGGCATTGGGGATGAAGTCGCTGGGCAGGTAGATCGAATCGCCTGCGATGAGCCCGGCCGACGACTTGATGATTTCGGGGTTGAGGTACTTCACGCCGCGGACATCGACGCTGCGGATCCGGTAGAGCCGGGGTGCGCCCTCGGGGCGCAGCAGCGGCGCGTCTTCGGGAAATGCGACGGAACCCTCCGCGGCCGTCGGATCGGCGGGGGCGGGCTCGGGCTCCTGTGCGAACGTATCCGGGCAGCACAGCGCCAGCAACGCGGCCGCAGCGAATACCTTACCGAATTTATTCATCTCTGCAATTCTAAACTTCAACTTCATTTATCTGACCAGTCCGAACCGCCGCTCGCGCCGGGCGTATTCGTCCATGGCCCGGTCGAACTCNTGCTCCGTGAAATCGGGCCACAGCACNTGCGGAAAATAGAGTTCGGCATAGGAGGACTGCCAGAGCAGGAAATTGCTCAGCCGGCATTCGCCGCTGGTGCGCACGACCAGATCGGGGTCGGGGTAGCCTGCCGTGTCGAGCAGCCCGCCGACGGTCGCTTCGTCGATCGCTTCCGGAGNGAGNGTCCCGGCGGCGGCGCGCGCGGCGATCTTCCGGGCGGCACGCACGAGNTCNTCGCGCGACGAGTAGTTGAGCGCCAGCGTGAGCGTGAGTTTGTCGCCTGNGGCGGTCATCTCCTCGGCCTGGGCGAGGTGGGTGCGGACCTTTTCGGAGAAGCGGCTGCGGTCGCCGATAGTCCGGATGCGGATGCCCTGGCGCTGCATGTCGGGCGTTTCGTGGATCACGCACTGGCAGAACAGCTCCATCAGCGCCTCCACCTCCTCGGCGGGCCGTCCCCAGTTCTCGGTCGAAAAAGCGTAGAGCGTCAGGTAGCGGACCCCGTGCCGGATCGCGGCGCGCGCCGAGGCCCGGATCGGCTCGATACCGGCGGCGTGGCCCTCGCAGCGTTCCAGTCCGCGCTGTTCGGCCCAGCGGCCGTTGCCGTCCATGATGATGGCAACGTGTTGCGGTATGCGTTTCCGTTCGCTCATAATAGGGTGCAAATATAAGGATTTCGGCGGGTTATTCCAAGCGCACCAAGGTCAAGGTGGTGAAGAACAAGGGTGCAAATATAAGGATTTCGGCGGGTTATTCCAAGGTGGGAGGTGAAAAGTAAAAGGTGGAATGTCTTATTCTTTCGCCTTTCGCAGGTCTGCTCCCCACATCATCTTATTGCGTAACGTGTCGTAGAACGATATATTGTGCGGCAGGGCCAGAAAAATCTTCTGTTCGGCGCGGCGGACGGTGAACGAGGCGTCGGGGCCTACGGGGTGGATGCGGTTGTCGAGGGTGACGAATGCGTCGGACTGCCGCTCGTGGACGCGCAGGACGATGACGGCGGTGTCGGGGATGACGACGGGCCGCATGGCGAGGTTGTGGGGCGCCAGCGGCGAGACGATCAGGCAGGCGCACGACGGGGCGACGACGGGTCCTCCGGCGCTGAGCGAGTAGGCGGTCGATCCGGTGGGGGTGGAGACGATGACCCCGTCGCCGTGGTAGGTGGCTGCCAGCTGCCCGTCGACGAAGGTCTCGACCGACAGCATGCCGGCGCCGTGGCGGCGGACGGTGAACTCGTTGAGGGCGAGACCGCTCTCCGTGCCGTCGGCGAAGCCGCCCCGCACGTCGAGCATGGTGCGCGGCTGGATCGACAGCTCCCCGCGGGCGACCTGCCCGAGAATCTGACCGATCCCCTCGTTGGGGGCTCCGGTGAGGAAGCCCAGATGCCCGGCGTTGATGCCCAGCACGGGGATCGGAGCGCCCCCGAGCCGGTGCACGCCCTCGAGCAGCGTGCCGTCGCCGCCGTAGCAGATCATGGTCGTGCCCTCGGGCTGCGGCCCGAGCCGCTCGCCGTAGATCCGCTCGGGCGGGAATGTCTCGCCGAGGAGGCTCTGCACGGCTTCGGCGAACTCCCGGTTGAGGATGAAGTCGAAGCCCGAAGCCCGGACGGCCCCGAACAGCTGGCGGAGTTCCTCGGCGCTGCGGGCGATCCGGCTGCGGGAAAAAAGTATGATTCTCATCGGCGGAGTTTTCAAAAAAGTGAGTACCTTTACCACGCCGGGCGCCGCAGTACGGACCCGGTTCGCAAATATAGCGTTTTTATGACAAAGCTGAGCGTAAATATCAATAAGATTGCCGTCATCCGCAACTCGCGCGGCGGCAATCTGCCCGACGTCGTCCGCGCCGCCACGGATATCGAGCGGTTCGGTGCCGACGGGATCACGGTCCATCCGCGGCCCGATGCCCGGCATATCCGCTACGACGATGTGCGGGAGCTGAAGCGGGTGCTCGCGACCGAGCTCAATATCGAGGGCAACCCGATCCCGGAGTTCGTGGAGCTGGTGTGCGGAACGGTGCCGGCGCAGGTGACGCTCGTGCCCGACGCTCCCGATGCCATTACGTCCGATGCCGGGTGGGATACGGTGGCCCACCGCGGGTTTCTGACCGAGGTCACGGCCCGGTTCCATGCGTGCGGCATCCGGGTTTCGCTCTTCGTCGATCCCGATCCGGCGATGGTCGCGGGGGCCAAGGCCTGCGGCGCCGACCGGGTCGAACTCTATACCGAAGCCTACGCCCGCGAATATCCTGCCGATCCGGCCCGGGCGATCGCACCCTACGTGGCCGCCGCCGAGGAGGCGCGCCGGCAGGGGCTGGGGCTCAACGCCGGTCACGACCTCTCGCTGGAAAATCTGCGTTACTTCGTCGGACGCATCCCGTGGACCGACGAGGTGTCGATCGGCCATGCGCTCATCAGCGACGCCCTCTACTACGGGCTCGAGAATACCGTGCAGCTCTACCGCCGCCAACTCAAACCTGCCGAATAACGCCGTGCCGCTGTCGAATCCCATATTCCGCCGCATCGCGCGGCTGGCCGACGAGCGGGGCGTGCAGGCGTTCGTCGTGGGGGGCTATGTCCGCGACCATTACCTGCGCCGTCCGTCGACGGATATCGACGTGGTGGTGGTGGGCGACGGCATCGAACTGGCCGAAGCGCTGGGCCGCGAACTGCATACGAAAGTCTCGATATTCAAGACGTTCGGCACGGCGATGCTGCGGGCCGGCGGCGTAGAGGTGGAGTTCGTGGGCGCGCGCCGCGAGTCCTATACGCACGATTCGCGCAAGCCGCAGGTCGAAGCCGGAACCCTCGACGATGACCAGCGCCGCCGCGACTTCACGATCAACGCGCTGGCGTGGTCGCTCAATGCGGCGACTTTCGGCGAGCTGGTCGATCCTTTCGGCGGGCTCGACGATCTGGATACCTGCACGATCCGCACGCCGTGCGATCCCGACATCACCTTTTCGGACGACCCGCTGCGCATGATGCGGGCCGTGCGCTTCGCGACGCAGCTGGGCTTCTCGATCGAGGAGGAGACTTTCGAGGCGATCCGCCGCAATGCGCGGCGCATACGGATCGTGTCGCGCGAGCGGATAGCGACCGAGCTCAACAAGATCGTCCTTTCGCCTGTTCCCTCGATGGGCTTCGAGCTGCTGGAGCTGACCGGCCTGTTGGAGCTGATCTTTCCCGAGATGCACCGGCTCAAAGGGGTGGAGCGGCGCGGTCAGCATGCCCATAAGGACAACTTCGTACATACGCTCAAGGTGCTGGACAACGTGGCCCGCCGCTCGGACGACCTGTGGCTGCGCTGGGCTGCCGTGCTCCACGACATCGCCAAGCCCCTGACCAAGGCCTACGATCCGCGCATTGGCTGGACGTTCCACGGCCACGAGGTGCTGGGCTCGAAGATGGTGCCGGCGATCTTCCGCCAGCTCAAACTGCCGCTCAACGAGCACATGAAGTTCGTGCAGAAACTGGTTTTCCTGCATCTGCGGCCGATCATTCTTTCCGAAGACTTGGTGACCGATTCGGCGGTGCGGCGCCTGCTGTTCGAGGCGGGCGACGACATCGAGGCGCTCATGACCCTCTGCGAGGCCGACATTACGTCGGGTATCGACGCCAAGGTGAAGCGCTACATGGCCAACTTCGAGCTGGTGCGCCGCAAGATGAAAGATCTCGAGGAGCGCGACCGCATCCGTAATTTCCAGCCGCCGATTACGGGCGAGATCATCATGAATACCTACGGAATAAGCCCCTGCCGGATGATCGGCGAGATCAAGGAAGCGATCAAGAATGCGATTCTCGATGGCGAGATTCCCAACGAGTACGATGCCGCTTTCGAGTTGATGGTCCGTCTCGCGGCGGAGCGGGGGCTCGAACTGCCCGACAAGGGGAAATAGTCTGTCGGCCGGGAAAATATCCTGTTATTCGATTGCGGCCCCGAACGAAGCCGGGCGGGGAGGACTATCGTTTCCTGACGTATCCGATCGGGCGGCGGGGTGAGGCCGCCTGCGGCACTTTCACCGAGAGCGCCGCTATGGCTTGGTAGATCGTCTCCAGCTCCTGCCGCATATCCTCCGAAAGATCGTTGACCGCCGCCGCATTCTCCTCGTCGACCCGCTCCAGCAGCGCCAGTTTCGTCCGTATCTCCGCAAGTTCCGCCGTGATCTGCGTGGTGGTGGTGATGTAGTTGCGCATCGTCACGAACGCCCGCATGATGGCGATGTTGGCCCGGATGGCCGTTTCGCTCCGCAGGACGCTCGACAGCATCGCCACGCCCTGTTCCGTAAAGGCGAAAGGCATGTAGCGGATGCCGCCTTTGTTTGAGGTCACAATTTGTGACCTCAAACTGATTGTCAGCGTGTTGTACTCGTCCTGCGTCAGCTCGAACATGAAATCTTCCGGGAATCGTTCGATGTTGCGGCGGACCGCCTGCTTGAGCGTTTTCGTCTCTATCTGATACATGGCAGCCAGATCGAAATCGAGCATGACGCGCTGCCCGCGTATTTCGTAAATCTTGTTTCGGATCGTCAGCAACTCTTCCATAGACGGTTTCTTGTTCTGCAAAGATAACTTATTTTTCTTCAGATGTTGCTTTTTATTGTGTATTTGCGTCTTTTTATGATATTGATATCGGGGCCTGTCGCTGAACGCCGGTTCTTGTCCTCCCTGAAAAAAATAAGAGACCGAACTATCGTTCGATCTCTTTGGTAGCGGGAGGAGGACTCGAACCTCCGACCTCCGGGTTATGAGCCCGACGAGCTGCCAACTGCTCTATCCCGCGATATATCGTAAGAATGAATCTATCGCTTCTGCGACTGCAAAGGTAATACAAAAAACGAGCTTTGCAAAATAAATTTTCGGCGGNGGCTCCGGCTGCCGTTGCATCCGGCTGCCACGCAGTCAGTTAAGGCGCGAAAATATTTTGTCTCCCGCCTACTTCCGGATGTGGGCCGCGACGACCTCGGCCAAGTCGCGCACCTCGGCGGCGGTGCCGCGGGCGATCGCCTTTTTGCAGAGCGGGCAGGCCGTAACGATGGTGTCGGCGCCGGTGGCGGTCAGCTCCGATGCCACGGCCCGGGCGATGGCGGCCTGCTGNCCGTCCGAGATGGCGGTATTGGCGACGGACGAGCCGCAGCACGGGGCGTTNTCGCGGGTTTGGGCGGGTTCGAGCAGCTGTCCGAGAGCTTCGATGACGGCCCGGGGCTGGTCGTAGATGCCGCTCCCNCGCCCCAGTTCNCAGGGGTCGTGGTAGGTGAAGCGGCTGTCGCTCCGGCCGACCGACAGGCGTCCCGCCTGCAGCNGCCGCAGAATGTATTCCGAGTGGTGGAGTACTTCGATGCCGCGGAGTTCGTAGTCCTCGCGGAAGACCTTCAGACAGATCGGACACGATGTGACGAGCGTCGTGATGCCGTGCTTGCGGAACAGCTCGGTGTTGTAGCGCATCATCTTGCGCGCNGCGTCGGTCTCGCCCGAGAGTTTGAGCGGNCGGCCGCANCAGACGCCGCCCTCGCGGTCGGCCCACCACACNTCGTCGCCCGCCGCCGCGAAAACCTGTTCCATGGCGTGGAGAATNCGGGGCGNGAGCAGGGTCATGCAGCCGGCGAAGTAGCCGGTNTTGCCGCTTCCCTGCGANCGGTCGACGTCCTGCAGGTAGGCGTAGCGNCGTTTGTCGGGCAGGTTGCGCAGCCGGTCGCGCGAGTTGAGCCGCAGGGCGTTGAGGTCGATGCCTACGGGGCACTTCGCCGCACAGCGGCCGCACATGAGGCAGTTNTCGGCNACCTCGGGGCGCAGCATGCGGTAGCGGCGGTCGCGCAGGAAGTAGACCGACTGCACNTTGTCGACNTGCAGCACGCTCTGCAGCTGGCACGGGTCGATGCAGATGCCGCAGCGCGAGCAGGCNTCGATCTGGAAATGGTCGTAGGATTTCTTNTTTTCGCCCGAGCGCAGGCGCCAGCGGCGCAGGAAGATCAGCGGAATCTCCGTGAAGATGTGCATGTAGCGCGAGAAAGGCATCGCCGCGAAAAAGAGACCCAGACAGGAGGAGTAGAACCACCANGCGGCGCTTTCGACGCTCATCAGGGTCATCATGCCGATGCGGTCGTGCATCCATGCCCCGAGGGTGCCGGTCAGAAAGCCGCCTCCGCCGTAGAGGGCGCAGGTGGTGCTTTCGGCGACCAGCCGGGCCGGGAAGATGAACCACAGGGCCGAGAGGGCGATGCGGTCGCCCAGCACGTGCTTGGTCGTGCGGCGCATGCCCAGCGCCTTGGACCGCAGTCGTTTGGCCCATGCCAGCGCTACGCCCGAGAGGACGAAAAGCAGCAGCAGGTCCATCGCGAAGTCGAAGAACGGCTTNTGGGGNAGTCCCGTGGCAAAATACTTGAAAAAGACGTGTCCTTGGAGCGGTACGTAGCGGAATCCGAGGTAGGCGACCGTCTCGATCCAGCCCACGGNGATCAGCAGGAACCAGCCGAACGCCAGCGACATGTGCATGTATCCGAGTACGGGATTGACCCGGAAAATCCGGCGGTGGAGCAGCGATTCGCATACGACCTCGCCCGCAGCCCGCAGGGTTGCGGCGGTCGGCAGGCCGCGCAGGATCAGCATCTTGTCGGCGCGGGGCAGCCGCAGCAGCCAGACGAGCCACTTGCAGCCCACCGCGGCGAACATGGCGGCGGCGCCGAGGATGAACGGCAGACAGAACGGAGCGTAGAATTTCATCGTCAGAGGTCTCCCAGTTTGTGTTTGATAAGCATCACCACGCCGCGCGTGTTGATGCCGCGCGGGCAGACGAGCCGGCATTTGCCGCAGAGCATGCACTTGTTCATCTCCTCGTAGGCGCCCGCGTATTCGCCCCGCCGCACGAGGGTGTGGACCTTGCGGAAGTTGAATTCCGTGAGGTTGCCCGCCGTGCAGACGGCCGTGCAGCTGCCGCAGCCGATGCAGGTCTGCAGTTCGGGCATCTCGCGCAGGATTTCGTCGCTCTTGCGCAGGTTGTTGCGGTCGACGTCGATGGCCCGCGGCCGGGAGATGGTATATCCGAAGTTGATGGCTGCCATGGTCCTATTTTTTCAGATACTCCGCCACNGCATCGGCCGCCGCNGTNGCTTCGTGGAGCGTTTCGCCCACNTTCTTGGGCGCCGTCACGGTCCCGGCGTAGAAGATGCCCCCGACGTTGCTCTCGACGTTGTGCAGGAAGTGGTCGCGCGGCGCCATGAAGCCGCTCGGAGCGCGCTGCAGNTCGCCGTTGAGCGTNGCGTTGTCGTCGTTGGCCCGCATACCCACCAGCAGCACCAGCATGTCGACGCTCATGCGNANGGGGCGCCCCGTNAGNGTGTCTTCGGCCTTGATCTGCACGCGGCCGTCGATCGTCGGCGCCGCTTCGGAGATGCGGCCCCGCACGAAGTGGACGTTGTATTTCTGCTGCGCTTCGCGGTACATCTCCTCGTAGCCGGGTCCGAACATGCGGATATCCATGTAGAAGTTGAAGATGTCGGCTTCGGGGAAGCGCTGCTTGAGCTCCATGGCCTGCTTTACGCCCGTGATGCAGCAGACGCGCGAGCAGTGCTGCTGGCACACTTTCTCGTCGCGCGAGCCCACGCAGTGGAGCAGGGCGATGCGGCGCGGTGCCCGGCCGTCGGCACAGCAGAGACGCCCCTCGTTGAGCATGCGTTCGATATCGGCCGAGGTGAAAACGTTGTCGTAGAGCCCGTAGCCGTATTCCTCTTTGATCGCCGCATCGAACAGCGTGAATCCCGATGCCAGTACCACGGCGTCGCAGTCGAGCCGTTCGCCCGTCGTCAGCGTCACGCTCGTGGGGGTCAGGCTGCGCACCTCGGCGCGCGTGCGGATTTCTATGCCGCCGGCTTCGATGCGGCGCCGCAGCTCGGAGAGCACCTCTCCGGCGGGTGTGAAGGTGGGGAAAAGCGCGTGCCAGCCCCGGAGTTTGCCGCCCGGTTCGGCCTCTTTTTCGAGGACGAGGGCTTCGATGCCCAGTTCCTTGAGCCGCAGGGCCGTCTGCATGCCGGCTATGCCGCCGCCTATGATGATTGCCTTTTTCATGTCGGTTTCTTGTCTATTCGCGCATGTCGTATATCGCCGCGGGCGGACAGCCGTTGACCACCGCCGAATCGGGTTTGCCGATGTATTTGCCGTTGCGGCCCAGATACTTGGCCGCCGGGTCGTAGTCGATGCCCATCTTCTCCAACAGGGGCTCCACGTCGACTTGGTGCATCTGCATGCCCAAGGCCCAAGGATCGTAGCCCAACACGAGCCCCGCCATCTCCTCGTAGGTCAGCACCGGGATGCCGTGGCCGTTCTCGCCGTAGGTCGTCCCCTCCATCTCGGCGATGGCGTACTGCCACTTGTCGAGGAACATCGCGCAGCCCGGGCAGTTGGCGACGATGAAGTCGGGTTTGTAGGGGGCCATGCTCTCCAATTTCTTGTGCGAATTGGCAATCGAATAGCCGCGATTGGCCTGCACCAGATAGTTGCGGAATCCGAATCCGCAGCAGTGGCGGCGTTCGGGATAGTCGACGCACTCGCCGCCCCACGACTCGACCATACCGGCCAGCACATAAGGAAACTCCGAACCACCGATGCCCGATTTAGGAAATATCTTCGCATAGTGGCAGCCGATGTGCTCCACCACGCGCAGCGGTTCGCCCGTCGCGGCATTCACCAGCCGCCGTTTGGCCCGTGCCGCGATGTCGTCGCGGAAATGGAACACGATGTCGGAGGTGTGAGCGAGGCTCGCCGGTTTCGTAAACTCGCGGCCCGTCGCCTTGCGCAGGTATTCGCGGGTGCGTTCTTCGGTTTCGGGGAACTCCTGCCACGTGGCGAGGATTTCGGTGTAGATGCCGAACGAGGTGATGCACGACGTGACGAAATTTTCGTAACCTGCCTCGTTCATCAGCGAGAACTGCCGCGCGACGACCGTCATAATCGTCTCCAACGGCACGATGTCCGAGTGGTAGCCGATGCC
>JAAVIK010000003.1:167847-171039 GCA_014796635.1 Alistipes sp. | reverse complement strand
TTTTGTATTCTTGCAAAGGGGCCCTGCTGGATCGGCGTACGAGCAGGCCTCAGCCTGCGAGTAGCCAATTCGTCGACCCGAACTTCCCGGCCGTTTCTCCAACAAAAACAGGCGCTTGGATCGGCGTACGAGCAACCTATTCGTCGCTCCGAAAAACACTTCACCCGTCCGACGCAAAACGACCGATCCGTCTCCCGACAAAAAACGACCGAGCTTCTGCCGAACGAAAAAATCGCATCGCCCGACCGATTGCCCGAGAAATTGCATTATCTTTGGGAACCGATTCGATCGATATGCTACGTACATTCTGTTTCGCCATAGCGCTGCTCGCCGCCACGTCGTGCGGCTCCCGGACACCCAAGCCGCAGCACACGGCCGAGCCGCGGCAATACGTCTTCCTGCCCCCTATCCCGCCCGCAGCACTGCCGCCCGACGAGCGGCGCGACTACCTGCGCGAGCACTACTGGGACCGCTTCGACTTCGCCGACACGCTTCTCATCCACAAGGCCGACACGGGACGGATGCTCGACAGCTACATCCGGTTCCTGCAGATCATCGCCGACCGGCCGAACGATCCGGCTCCGATNNCGGAGCTCATGCGCCGGGCGAGCGTCTCGCGCCCCATGACCGACTACTTCGTCTGGCTGGCGGAGCAGGTGCTGGCCGATCCCAATTCGGCCATGCGCAACGACGAATTCTATATCCCGGTGCTCGAGGCGCAGCTGGCGGCCCCGTTCTACGACGAGTACGAGCGGATCGGCCCCCGCTACGCCCTCCATACCGCCCGCCAGAACCGCATCGGCCGGCGGGCCAACGACCTCCGCTACACGCTGGCATCGGGCGCCACGCACCGGCTCTACGACCTGCGCGCCGACTACGTTCTGCTCTTCATCAACAACCCGGGATGCCCCATGTGCCGCGAAATCCGCGAAGCCGTCGAGGCCTCGCCGCTGCTCGGCAGTCTGATCGCCGACGGCCGGCTCCGGGTGCTGGCGTTCTACCCCGACGAGGACCTCGGCGAGTGGCACGCCTACCGCCCCCACATGCCGGCGGCCTGGATCAACGCCTACGACAAGGGATGCGTCGTCCGCGAAAGCTCCTCCTACAACCTCTCGGCCATTCCGGCGCTCTACCTGCTCGACCGCGACAAGCGCGTGCTGGTCAAGGACTCCACCGACGTGGGGCTCATCGAAGCCGCGATCTACGCCTGCGAACACCCCGACGGGCTATAAGTCCCGCTTATGCGGTCATAAAAAAAGAATATCGCCGCCCGCACCGATATTCCGCATATTTCGCTACATTTGCAATACAAATTATAAACTCACTCAAACAAACTACGATTATGGCAAAGAAATGGCGCTGCAGCGTTTGCGGCTACATCCACGAAGGTCCCGAGGCACCCGAGCAGTGCCCGATGTGCAAAGTTGGCAAGGATAAGTTCGTCGAGGTCGAGGAGCAGGAGGGCAACCTCGACTTCGTGACCGTCCACAAGCTCGGCGACGGCAAGGGCGCCAGCCCCGAGCTGTGGGAGGGTCTGCAGAACCACTTCATGGGCGAATGCACCGAGGTGGGCATGTATCTGGCCATGAGCCGCCAGGCCGACCGCGAGGGTTACCCCGAGATCGCCGAGGCCTACAAGCGCTACGCCTGGGAGGAGGCCGAGCACGCCTCGAAGTTCGCCGAGCTCATCGGCGAGGTGGTATGGGACACCAAGACCAACCTCTACAAGCGCATGAACGCCGAGTGCGGCGCCTGCGAGGACAAGATGCGTCTGGCGCGTCTGGCCAAGGAGCAGAACCTCGACGCCGTACACGACACGGTGCACGAGATGGCCAAGGACGAGGCCCGTCACGGCAAGGGCTTCGAGGGGCTCTACAACCGCTACTTCAAGAAGTAGGCTTCCCGTCCGACAAAAGCGGCTTCCCCGGTTGGGGAAGCCGCTTTTCGTTTACTCCGCACGGAACAGTTCGTTTTTGAGCCGAACGAAGAAGTCTATTTTGGCCGCGACCCAGTCGTAGCCCTGTTTTAAAAGCCGGGCCACGTCGTAGACCGTGTCGATCCGGGCCTTGATCTGCCGGATCGGTCCGCGGATAGCCAGCAGCCAGAGCGCCGCCGCGACGAGCAGAAAGAGCCCGCCGACGAGCAGCGTCGACCAGACGAACGACCCCAGCCACTGGGAGAGCCCGACGACCAGCGCCGCGATCAGCAGCACGACGGCGATCATCGCCGCGACGCAGAACAGCAGGAGCGCGAGCAGAAAGCTGCCGCTCCCGGCGGATCGGCCCGAAGACATACGGCTCGGCGAAGCGGTCGGTTACTGATGCTCGCACTTGCAGCGGGCCTCCTCGATCTGCTCGTGGACTTTCTCGACCTTATCTTTCATCTTGTCGATCTCGTCGTTGAGGAAGTCCTTGATCTGCTTGCGCGTTTCGAGACCCGACTGGGGCGTGAAAAGCATGGTGAGGGCCGAGCCGACGATCAGCCCGCCCAGCAGCGAGGTAATGATGATACCGGTGTTTTTCATGGCTGTTGAAATTTTAAAGATTCACCGTCGGAGCCCGCAAAGTCCGAGCCAAAAACACTATCTTTGCAGAAGACAGGCCGCGCCTCGGCATTCCCCGAATAAATTCGGGACTGCTCTCGGCTTGCACTATCTTTGCAATACCATGATCCGCGACACCTCCGCCACCGTCGCCTTTACGGGCCACCGCACCTACCGCTCGGAAGCGGACGCCGCGCTGCGCCGTAAAATCGGGGAACTCCACGCCGCGGGCTGCCGCACGTTTCTGAGCGGCATGGCGGCGGGATTCGATCTGGCAGCCGCCGAGGCGGTCATCGCCTGCCGGAGCCGCCTGCCCGGTCTGCGGTTGGTGGCCGCAGTGCCGTTCGAGGGGCATATAAATCGTTTTAGCAGCGAGGACCAAGAGCGCTTCCGCCGGATCATGGCAGCGGCCGACGAGACGGTCGTGCTGTCGGAGCGCTACCGCCGGGGCGTCTACATGGTGCGCAACGACTACTTGGTGAGCCGCGCGGCCCGGGTGGTGGCGTGGTTCGACGGATCGCCGGGCGGCACCCGCTACACCGTGCTGCGGGCCTTGAAATCGGGCCGGCAGGTCGACAACCTGTGCCCGACGGGGCCCCATTTTCCGCCGCCCTNCCCTACCCTGTTCTGAATACGAAGCGCGGAACCTT
>JAAVIK010000003.1:0-167841 GCA_014796635.1 Alistipes sp. | reverse complement strand
AAGGTTCCGCGCTTCCGCTGTCCCGCCGCCGGCACGCCGCAGCGGCCNGGCAGGCAGTTGCTAAAACGTTTTATTCGGCCGTCCGGNCCGGAGTATCGAAGAACTCCACGGCGTCCGCCACGAACGCATCGGCTTCGTCNGCGACCTCGTCCGAGCGGGTGTAATAGTAGATCGAGACGAGCGACCCGTCGCGCACGAGATCGTAGAGCGCGACGTTCCACTCGGGGAACTCGCTGCGCCGGCCCGTATGGCGGAGCATCCGGATGCCGCCCATCTCGACNAAGCACCCCTCGCCCGCCAAGCCGCCGTCGAGGAACTCGGCGGCCTGCTCGGCCAGCGACGCGGCGATCGCATCGACTTCTTCCGCCCCCTCGTCGGCCAGACTGCCCACGGTCCCCTCGACCATGATGCTCCGGCCCTCGCTCCATGCGGAGACGCGATGATAGGGATAGGAGGAATCGGTCTCCCCGATATCCTCGGTCTCGATTTCGGAGAATCCCGCGGGTACGGTCAGCCGCAGCCCCAGCTCGGGACATTCGTGGCTTTGCTCCGTGTCGACGAATGTCGCCTCGGCGGCACGGACTACGCGCCACGACGCGTAGCCCAGTCCGGCGATGACCACCGCCGTACAGCATCCCAGCGCGACGGCACGGACGGCAGCGGCCCCCTCGCCCCGGGCGCGCAGCTCCCGCACATAGGCGGCGAGCCCGCCGATGGCCTGCACGGCACCCCACACGATCGCACCTGTCGCCACGACATAGCGGCTGCCCGCCTCGGTGAAATAATACGAAATGAAGCTGAACGCCAAACCGGCGACGCACCACAACAAACCATAGAGCATGTTGCGGCGCGCCGTGGTCAGCGCATCCGCATCGCCGTTTTCCGCCGCCGCGGGCTGCGGCTCCTCCGGCATCGGCTCGAAAGCCGTGTTTTCCTGTTCTTTCATAGGAATTAAAACGATTTAACTGTACAAAAATCCGTATAAGAACGGGCATCCTTCCGGACGCCCGCTCTCGAAGAAACCGGCGGCGGGAAGCCCCGCCGCACAGCGGCTAACACTCCTGCTCGACGGCCTTGAAGAGGTCGACGTCGTCGAGCGACGAGGCCATGAGGTAGGTGTAGGCCTCGCCGATCTTGCCCTCGGCCAGCTTGGCGAAGATGCGGGCGGAGTTGACATACTCCTCGCACTCGCCGGCTTGGCGGGCCAGCAGGTAGGCGATNATGATATGNCCGGCAGTCTCGACCAGACGACGGGCATGGAAGTCCTTGAACCCGGGCTTCTCCTTGTCGCCGGCCTCGACGCGCTCGATCATCTCGGCGAACTTGGCCGTGANCTCCTTGAGCTTGGCGACGANGGGCTGCATGCACTCGCAGTAAGTCTCGGCGGCGTAGCGCTCGATCTGCTCCATGAACGTGCCTTTCGTGACGGCGTTGATCGCGGCCACGACCTGCAGCTGCGAGGTNCCCTCGTAGATGTTCATGATGCGGGCGTCGCGNTAGATGCGCTCGCAGGGATAGTCTTTCATGAAGCCCGANCCGCCGTGGATCTGNATNGCGTCGTAGGCGAGCTGGTTGGCNTACTCCGACGAGAAGAGCTTGACGAGCGGCGTGAAGCCGTCGGCCAGCCGGGTGTAGAACTTCATCTCCTGGCGCTCGTCGGCTTCGAGCGAACGCTCGTGCGAGATGTGGGTGTACTGCTTGTAAATCTCGACGAAGCGCGTGGTTTCGTAGAGCAGCGCGCGGGCGCCCTGCAGCTTGGCTTTCATGTTGGAGAGCATCTCCGAGACGGCAGCGAACTGGATGATGGGCTTGCCGAACTGGGCGCGCTCGTGGGCGTACTTCAGCGCCTCGCGGTAGGCGGCCTCGCAGGTGCCGACCGACTGGGCGCCGATCCCNAGACGGGCGGCGTTCATGAGCGACATGACGTACTTGATAAGACCCATCTTGCGGTCGCCGACGAGCTGCGCGGGAGCGTTGGTGAAGACCAGCTCGCAGGTGGGCGAACCCTTGATGCCGAGCTTGTTCTCGATGCGGCGCACCTTGACGCCGCCGTCGCGCTTGTCGTAGACGAGCATCGAGAGACCGCGGGCGTCGGTGGTNCCCTCCTCGGTGCGGGCCAGAACGAGCGAAACCTCGCCGTCGCCGTTGGTNATAAAACGTTTTACACCGTTNAGNAGCCACGTCTGCTTCTCCTCCGACCAGGTGGCCTTGAGCATGACGGCCCCGAGGTCCGAACCGGCATCGGGCTCCGTAAGGTCCATGGCGCAGGTGGCGCCGGCCGAAACCCACGGCAGGAACTTCTGCTTGATCTCCTCCGAAGCGAACTCGTTGAGCGTCTCGGCGCAGTCCTGCAGGCCCCAGATGTTCTCGAAGCCGGCATCGGCGCGGGCGACCATCTCGTTGGCCATGACGAAGCAGACGAGCGGGAAGTTGAGGCCGTCGTACTTGCGGGGCAAGGTGAGGCCGCTCAGACCGGCGTCGACGATNGCNTTCATGTTCTGCACGGTGCCGGAAGCGTACTCGACGTGGTCGTTCACCACGCGCGGACCCTCGTGGTCGACGCCCTCGGCATTGGGAGCGATGACGTCGCCGCACACCTCGCCGGCGATCTCCAGCACGCGGCGGTAGGAATCCATGGCGTCGTCGAAATTCTGCGGGGCGTAGTCGTAGAGGTCCTTCTCGGCGAAACCGCGCTCCTTGAGCTCCACGATCTTGCGCATCGCGGGATGCTGCAGGTGGAACTGCAAATCCTTGTTATCTGAAAAGAAATTAGCCATTACTTCGAGTTTTGTTTGTAGTACTTGATCATTTTGGGGATGATGTCGCAGACGTCGCCCGTAATGGCGTAGTCGGCGATCTTGTTGATCGGAGCCTCGGGGTCGGAGTTGATCGAGATGACCATCGACGACTGNTCCATGCCGGCCGTGTGCTGGATCTGACCCGAGATGCCGCAGGCGATGTAGAGCTTGGGACGCACCGTGACGCCGGTCTGGCCGACCTGGCGGGCATGCTCGGTGAAGCCTGCGTCGACGGCGGCGCGGCTGGCGCCCACCTCGCCGCCCAGAACGTCGGCCANCTCATGNACGAGCCTGAAGTTCTCCTTGGAACCCATGCCGTAGCCGCCGGCGACGATGATGCCGGCACCCTTGATGTCGATCTTGCGCTCCTCGATGTGGCGCTCGACGATGCGCACGGCCANNTCGGNNTCCTTGANGAACTTCTNCCACTCGANGGCCTTGNNCTCGCCCNNGCCNGNCTGCGCGGCGNACTCCTTGCGCATGACGCCCTCGCGGACGGTNGCCATCTGNGGCCGGTGGTCGGGGTTGACGATCGTGGCGATGATNTTGCCGCCGAAAGCGGGACGGATCTGGTAGAGGAGATCGGTGTACTCCTTNCCGGTCTTGGGGTCCTTGTGGTCGCCGATGACCANCTGCGTACANTCGGCCGTCAGACCGCTGTGCAGGGCCGACGAGACGCGCGGCGCGAAGTCGCGGCCGATGCAGGTGGCCCCGAACNACACGATCTGGGGCTTCTCCTGCTCGATCAGACCNCACAGCACGGCGGTATGGGGCAGCGTACGGAACGGAGCGAAAGTCTTGTCGTCGGCGACCCACACGGTNTCGGCGCCGTACTTGGCCAGCTCCTTTTCGATGCCGGCGAGACCCTCGCCCAAGACGACGGCGTCGAGGGCGACACCCAGCGTCGAGGCCANCTCGCGGCCCTTGGTCAGCAACTCGAGACTGACGTCGGCGATCTTGCCCTCCTCGATCTCGATATAGACGAATATGTTGTTCATAATGCTAAAACGATTTAACCGAGCGTATGGCTCGCGATAAGTTCGACCATCAGTGAATTGATATCCTCGTCGGCCGCCGTGAGACGCTTGGCCTCCTTGGCCTGGAAGACGACGTTCTCGATCTTCTTGACCTTGGTAGGCGAACCGGTGAGGCCCAGCTGCTCGGGATCGGGATCGACGTCGGCGGCGGCGAACTCGACGATCTGCAGGTAGGGCTTCGCGGCGGCGCGCTGTGCGGCCTCGGAATCGGGCGCGGCGGCGATCTCCGACGCGGCGAGGGCGCACTTGAACTTCATGACGCGCTTGGCGTTGCGCGGGCGGCACTCGGGAGCCGAAGCGTTGACCGTGATGACGGCCGGGACGGGGCACTCGACGACCTCGGTGCCGGACGAAAGGCGCCGCTTGATGACCAGCGACTGCTCCTTGATCTCGACGATCTCCTCGGCGTAGGTGACCTGCGGCAGGGCGAGCTTCTCGGCGACCTGGGGGCCGACCTGGGCCGTATCGCCGTCGATAGCCTGGCGGCCGGCGATGATGACGTCGGGCCCGATCTTGCGCAGGGCGCAGGAGAGGGCGTAAGACGTAGCGAGCGTATCGGAACCGGCGAACTCGCGGCCCGAGAGCAGGTAACCGCCGTCGGCGCCGCGGAACATGGCGTCGCGGATGATATCGGCGGCCCGCTGGGGACCCATGGTGAGGATGCGGACCTCGGCGTCGCCGAGGCGGTCCTTCAACGAAAGAGCCATCTCCAACGCATTGAGGTCCTCGGGATTGAAGATAGCCGGCAAAGCCGCGCGGTTGACGGTCCCTTCGGGCGTCATGGCGTCCTTGCCCACATTGCGGGTATCGGGCACCTGCTTGGCCAGCACAACGATTTTCAGTTGCTTTTTCATAGAAAGGTATTTAGGATTCAGTTTCTGACGATGGTTTCGCCGCGGTCGGGGCCGACGGAGACGATGCGGACGGGAACGCCCGTCTCGCGCTCGATGAACTCGATATAACGCCGGAAAGCGGGCGGGAACTCGTCGTAGCTCCGGCAGCCGCGCAGGTCGCACTTCCACCCCTCGAAGTCGGTATAGACGGGCTCGAGGCCCTCGGCGATATCGTAGGGGAACTCGGAGGTACGGACGCCGCCGATCTCGTAGGCCGTGGCGACGCGGATGGTGTCGAAGTCGTTCATGACGTCGGCTTTCATCATGATGAGCTGCGTGACGCCGTTGATCATGATCGAATATTTAAGCGCGACGAGGTCGAGCCAGCCGCAGCGACGCTTGCGCCCGGTGACGGCGCCGAACTCGTGGCCGAGGCTGCAGAGCCGCTCGCCGGTCTCGTCGAAGAGCTCCGTGGGGAACGGACCGGCGCCGACGCGCGTACAATAAGCCTTGAAGATGCCGAAGACCTCGCCGATGCGGTTGGGGGCGATGCCCAATCCGGTGCAGACCCCGGCGCAGACGGTATTGGACGAAGTGACGAAAGGATACGACCCGAAATCGACGTCGAGCAAGGTACCCTGGGCCCCCTCGGCCAGAACGCTTCTGCCCTCGGCGAGGGCGCCGTTGATGAAATATTCGCTGTCGATCAGGCGGAAGCGGCGGAGGAACTCGACGGCCTCGAACCACTGGCGCTCGAGGTCGGCGATGTCGTAGGCGTAGCCGAGGCTCCGGAGGATGCGCTCGTGGCGGGCCTTGGCGCGGGCGTAGATCTGCGGGAAATCGGGGCTCAGCAGATCGCCGACGCGCATGCCGTTGCGGCTGACCTTGTCGGTATAGGTGGGGCCGATGCCCTTGCCGGTGGTGCCGATCTTGCCGCTGCCCTTGGCGGCCTCGTAGGCGGCGTCGAGGATGCGGTGCGTAGGCAGGATGAGGTGGGCCTTCTTGGAGATGCAGAGCTGGCGGGTGAGGTCGTGGCCGCTTTTGGCCAGCTCCTCGGCCTCGGCCCGGAAGAGGATGGCGTCGATGACGACGCCGCTGCCGATGATATTGGTTTTGCCGCCCTGGAAGATGCCCGAGGGGATCGAACGCAGGACGTATTTCTCGCCGCTGAACTCCAGCGTATGGCCGGCATTGGGTCCCCCCTGGAAGCGGGCCACGACGTCGTAGCGGGGAGTGAGCACGTCCACGACCTTGCCCTTGCCCTCGTCGCCCCACTGCAATCCGAGGATCACGTCGACTTTTTTCATGGTATTCCGATCGAATTAAACACAAAAGATACGAAGCCAAAGGTAAGAAAAATTCGGCTGAAAAGGAAAAAATCGAGGAAGAATCTATCGGCCCGGCGNCAAAAAAAACGACCGCCCGGAACCGGGCGGCCGAAAAGGAATCGTTCGGGCGGGGATCANCGGTGGGTGGCCTGCCACCACTCGGTGGAGAGCTTGGCGGAGACGGTCCACGAATGGATGCTGGGGTCGGAAGTGGTGATGCCCGAAAAAGTGAGGATGGGATAGGTCCGGCCGTTGTTCATATTGGTAAAGAAGCGGTCCGTATGGCGCTGATAAGCCTCCGGGACGGTCCGCTCCAACTGCGTCTCGAACTCCCCGAGCAAGGCGGGATCGCCGCACAGGTGCCGCACGTAATCGCCCATATCGAAGAAGCAGACGGGNGTATAGCCGTCGAGCCGCTGCAGGGCATCGAGGTCGGCGCTGTCGAACGCGAAGCGCTCGTTGATGCGGGCCATGATGTCGGCGAGGGGCTCGAGCTCGGAGCAGACGATGGTGCTGACCGTNCCGTAGGGATAGGGATAAGTCGTATAGAAATCGTAGAACGCCTGGGCGATNCCCTCGAAATCGGTCTGNCCGACGAGGCAGGGCCCGATAGCGTCGTAGGGGAAGCCGGCGGCCATGACCTCGCTGGTGGAAGCGACGAGGCGGTCGGTGGCGTACCTCAACGCGTAGGCGACCTCGACCGAAGCCATGTAACAATCGTCGAAGAGGATGTAATCCATCTTCATGCCGGCGCGGGCGATCCCCTCGGCCANNGCGGAGATATCGGTTTTGGAAGTAGAGCCCCCGAACCAGCGGGTGAGCGGTCCGTCGGGNCCGCCGTACTCCCAATACTCCCTCTGCGGCNCNNCCCGCTCGGCGGACCGGGCCGCACTCCGGGCGGGCANCCAGGCCATGCCGTGGCACCCGACGGTCATGGCGAACCGGCGGGCGGGAGCGAACTCGCGGACGTCGTCGAGCACCGCAGCGATCCCCTCGGCCGAAGTGATGTCGGGAGCGGGGGTATAACTTTTCTTGGAGAGACGCACGCACTCGCCCCCGTCGTCGCGGAGCTCGAACAGCTCGCCCGTAGTCCGACCGGTCATGTAAAAAACCAGAATACGCTCGTCGTGNAGCGCTCCCGAGGCGACGACGCTCTCCATGTCGCTGATATTCTTTTTNGTATAGGAAGCCAGATCGCTCGCCCACGGGAAGAACATGAGGATCGTACGCCCGACGGGCGCCTGCGGGGTTTCGATCTTGTCGCGGCTGCAGGCGGCGGCCAACGGGAGGGTCAGCAGGAAGATGAAAAGACGTCGGATCATTTGTATTCGCGGGGCTTGAGGTTGTTGAACTGCCAGGTGCGGTCGCGCTTATAAGTATACCCCTCGGGCTTGTTCCAATAGACGCGGCCGAAATCGAAGTAGAAGCCGCGCCGCTTTTTACCCTCGACGAGGTAAGGCGTGAGGAGCGGCACGAACTCGACGGTGCGGCTGACGATGCGGGCCCTGTCGTAAGGGAGCCCCTCGACGTCGAGCAGATCGAGGGCGTGGTCGAACATCAGCACATGGCGCGGCGACTTCTGCGACAGGCCGTCGCCCGAAGCGAGGATCGTGCGCAGGACCCCGTTCATGCGGGCGGCGTAGGTCTCGGCCTTAGGCCGGTCGCCTAACATCGCGTAGGCGAAAGCCATGAGGTTGAGGACCTTGGGGCTGAACGGATCGCGCGCGAGGACGTCGCTGCCGGCGGAGATGATGGCCTCGAGGGTCTCCTGCCGGGGCTGGTCGGGATCGACCGACGAGGCGAGCAGGAGCAGCCGGTCGAGGTCGGGGTCGGAGACGAGGGGCCGGTAACCCTCCTGGTAGGCGTAGCCGTAGTAGAGGTAGTGGTAATCGAGGTCGCTGAGCGTGGGGTCGCCCTCGCGGTAACGCATCATGAGCGTCGTATAGTAATAAGGAGACGACGAATCGAGCGTCCGGGCGAGGATATCGTCCTCGACGGGAACCTGGGCGGCGGCCCACAGCGGCAAAAAGAGCAAAGCGAAAAAACGTTTCATAACGGTGCGTTCAAGCTACTAACGCGAAATCACCGCAAATCGTATTCCGCGATCAACTGCCGGAAGCGCTCGCGCAGGGCCGGGGAACCCTCGACCAAGGGCAGGCGCAGCGCTGGCCCGATCTTGCCCATGACCGAGAGGGCGCACTTGACGCCCGTGGGATTGCCCTCGGCGAAAAGGGCCTTGACGGCCTCGTCCAAGGCGGCGAACTCGGCCTCGGCCCGGGCGAAGTCGCCCGTCTTGGCATAGCCGACGCAGCGCATGAAACGCTCGGGGAAAGCGTTGGCCGCGACGGAGATGACGCCGTCGCCGCCGCACCGCATGACGGGAACCACCATGCCGTCGTCGCCGGAGAGGACCAGAAAACCCTCGGGCCGCTGCCCGATGATCTGCCGGATCTGGTCGAGGTTGCCGGAAGCCTCCTTGATGCCGATGACGTTGTGGAAATCGCGGGCGCAGCGCAAGGTGGTTTCGGCGGTCATATTGACGCCGGCGCGCCCGGGGATGTTGTAGAGGATGACGGGCAGGGGCGAATGCTCGGCGACGGTGCGGAAATGCTGGTAGAGCCCCTCCTGCGAGGGCTTGTTGTAATAAGGCGTGACGCTGAGGATGGCGTCGGCGCCCCGCAGGTCGAACTCGCGCAGCTGGTCGAGGACCTCGGAGGTGGAGTTGCCGCCGCAACCGATGACCAGCGGCACGCGCCCGGCGATATGATTGGCGATGAACATGGCGATGACGGCCCGCTCGGGCATGTAGAGCGTGGGGGTCTCGGCCGTAGTGCCCAGTGCGACGATGTAATCGACGCCCCCGTCGATGACGTAATCGATCATGCGGGCCAGCGCGTCGTAATCGACCCGGCCCTCGGAGGTGAAAGGCGTGATCATGGCGACGCCCACGCCGGCGAGTTTGTGCTGCAGCATAATATAATCAACCTAAATTAATCTGTTTCTGCCGGACCCGGGAGACGAAGTCGTGCAGGGAGAGGATGCGGTCGCGGAACGTGCGGTCGAAGAACGAGATATGCGCCGCGGGGACGACCAGACAGATATTCTCCTTGTACATCTCGGTCAGCTGGTTTTTGGAGATGCCGGGCTGGAGGGTGAACAGGTGCTTGCGGGGGATGCGCTCGGCCTCGCCGAGAATCTGCCGCCACCGGTCCTTGCAAGTGGTTTTGGCGCCGAGGAAGACGAGGTCCTCGGCGGGAAAGGCGGGGTTGCGGTAGGCGGCCTTGCCGGGGAAGATGAAGTCGGGCCGATTGTAAGCCTCGGTGAGGACCTGGGTGTCGAAGCGCAGGCCGCAGGTGCGGAAGATAGCGTCCAGATGATGCACCAGCGACTTGCCGGCCCGGCTTTTGCGACGGTTGAGAATCTGGTTGGAATAAGAGATCAGGGTCTCGATATCGCGGAACCCCGCGTTGATGGCGGGGGTATAGATCTTGTGCTCGAACGCGCGGAAAAGCTCGTACTCGGCATTGATCCAGAGCAAGAGATACTTGTCGGGGGCCTCGCGGAGCATGTCGTCGGTGACCCCGTGGGCCTCGACGCACGAACTGCGGGCGAACTCGGCCAAGAGCTGCGTAGAGGGAAAATCCTCTGCGTAACGCTCCAGCACCCCGCGGAACGAATCGCGGATCATCTCCTCGGGGAGCGGCTGGCGGTTCTTATCGATCAGGGCGTTGGTCTCGGTGGGCCCGATGCCGAAGGCATTGAGGAACGCCTCGATCTCCTCGTCGGCCGAAAGGACGTAGCCCTCGTAGAAATCCCCGTCCATGTGGCACAGCACGAGCAGGTCGCCGACGTTGTTCTCGGTGAGGAACGGGAAATTGCGCCCGAAGCGCGTCAGGCGGTACTCGTTGCGCGTACCCCGGCCGTAGTAGATGAAGCGGCTGCCGGTCTCGAAATCGTGCTGCCACCGGATGACGACCCGCCGGTCGAGGTTCTCGCCCTTGCTGCCGGGGCGGTCGAACATCAGCTTCCAGGCGTTTCGCGGCATATAATATCCTGCCTGGTGGGCGCCGGTATATCCGGCGTCGTTGGCGGACGTGAACTTGCAGAAAGCCGTCCGGGCCTTGTTTACGGAAGCAATGGCCTGCTCCACTAAGTTATTCTGTTCCATCGCGCAACATGGATTTCACAAGATTCTTCGCAACGGCCATGATCAACGGCACGACGACCGAATTGCCGCACTGGCGATAGGCCTGGACCTCCGACACGGCGTCGATCCGGTAACGGTCCTCGTAACCCATCAGGCGGGCGCACTCGCGGGGCGTGAGCCGGCGGGGATTGGAGCCCTCCTGGGGAACGAGAATCTCGGAACCGTCCTTGTAATAACGGGCGCTCAGCGTACGCGAAATCCCGTCGAGGTCGACCAGTCCGTAGCCGAACCCGTTGCCGGAGGCCTTGTGCTTGAGGGCATAGGTCTGCAGATAGGCCCACAGCTTGTCGGTGAGCGTATATTTGGGATGCACCTCCGAATCGAGGATGTCGCCGATCCGGCGGGAACGCTTCCGGAGCTTGGGGAAGGAGAAAGTCTCCTGCCCGCGGTAGAGGTCGTTGCGGAAGCCGACGATCATGATGCGCTCGCGGTGCTGGGGGACGAACGACCGGCCGTCCATGACCTGGTAATGGATCGTATAACCCAACTCCTGCAGGGTATCCGAGATGATGCGGAACGTACGGCCCTTGTCGTGGGACTGCAGGTTCTTGACGTTCTCGAGGAAGAAGACCTTGGGCCGCTTGCAATAGATGATCTCCGCGACGTCGAAAAAGAGCGTGCCCTGGGTTTTGTCGAGAAAGCCGTGCGCCCGGCCGAGGCTGTTCTTCTTGGAGATGCCGGCGATGGAAAAGGGCTGGCACGGAAAACCGGCGCAGAGGACGTCGAAGTCGTCGGGGATGTAGCTTTTGATGCGCGGATCGGCGATATCGCCGAACGGGACCTCGCCGAAGTTGGCGAAGTAGGTCTTCTGGGCATCGGGATTCCACTCCGAGGAGAAGACGCACCGGCCCCCGTATTTCTGCATGGCGAGACGGAAACCGCCCATACCGGCGAACAGGTCGATGAAGGTGAAGCGGGGTCTTCGGGGAGCCGGGTAAGGGACCCGGAACATATCCCGGAACTCCTCCAGCTCCCGGACGAGGGCCGGGTTGACGGCTTTGGGCTTCAGCGAGGGGTGCAGGGCGGGCAGCAGGGCCCGGAGGTAACGGCCGCAATCTTTCTCGTAGGGCTTGGCCGACCTCCTGCCGTAATTGTGCATCCGGTGCGAAATCACGGCGAGCATCTCGCTCATCGCAGGCAGGCTGCCGCCCTTTTTTATTTTGATCTTGCGGCGGAGCAGCTCCTCCACGCTTTTAGGGACGGCGTCGGTTTCTTCTATATTATTGACCATAAAAAATATGCGGCGAAATTAAGACTGCAACAACAACGACCCGGCCGATGCCGGACCGGAACGAAAAACGGAGCGGCGCATTCAAAACAACGTATTCTGAACGGGCTGCACGGGCTCGGGCTTCGGGGCCTCGGGNGCGGGCGCCGGAGCGCCGGAACCGATCATGGCGACGAACTCCTGCTCGGAGATGATCCGCACGCCCAGNTTCTCGGCCTTTTTCAACTTGGCGGGGCCCATGTTCTCGCCGGCGACGATGAAGTCGACGCTGGCGGAGACGGCGGCGAGGTTGCGGCCCCCGTGCAGCTCGATCAACTCCTTGAGCTCGTCGCGCGAATGGTCGGCGAAGCGGCCGGAGATGACGAAACTTNNGCCGGCCAGCGCGTCGGAAGCCAGCGTCCGCCCGGCGGCCTCGAACTGCACCCCGGCCGCGCGCAGGCGCCCGATGATCCGCAGGTTNTCGGCGTCGGCGAAGTANTCGACGATGGCGTCGGCGATCTTGCTGCCGACCTCGTCGGCCTGGACCAACTCCTCGTGCGACGCCTGCATGACGGCGTCCAACGACCGGAAGTGGTCGGCGAGGTAGCGGGCGGTAGTCTCGCCGACGAAGCGGATGCCCAGTCCGAAGAGGACGCGGTGGAACGGCACCTCGAGCGACGAACGGACCGAACGGACGATATTCTCGGCGGACTTCTCGCCCAACCGGGGCAGCGGCGCGAGCTGNACGGCCCGCAGGTCGTAGAGGTCGGCGATATCGTGNAGGAGCCCGCTGTCGTAGAGCAGCTCGACGGTCTCCTCGCCCAAGCCCTCGATATCCATGGCCTTGCGGCGGATGAAGTGGAGGATGCGCCCGATGATCTGGGGACGGCAGCCGCTCTGGTTGGGGCAGTAATGCTTGGCCTCGCCCTCGTAACGCACCAACGGAGTACCGCACACGGGGCACGCGTCGATATAACGGAACGGCTNGCTGCCGGCNGGGCGCTCGGAGAGCTCGACGCCGGTGATCTTGGGGATGATCTCGCCGCCCTTCTCGACGTAGACCATGTCGCCGGGCCGGATATCCAACAGGGCCATCTGCTCGGCGTTGTGGAGCGTAGCGCGCCGCACGGAAGTGCCGGCCAAGCGGACGGGCTCGAGGTTGGCGACGGGGGTGACGGCCCCGGTGCGCCCGACCTGGAAGTCGACGGAGACGAGACGCGTCAGAGCCTGCTCGGCCTTGAACTTATAGGCGACGGCCCACTTGGGAGCCTTGGAAGTGAAACCGATCTTCCTGCGCTCGGCGAAGCTGTTGACCTTGATGACGACGCCGTCGGTGGGGAACGGCAGCTCGCGCCGGGCCTCGTCCCAATGGGCGATGAAGGCGTCGACCTCGGCGGCGGAACGGCAGATNCGCCCGAACTCGGAGACCTTGAAACCCCACTCGCGGGCTTTCTGCAGGCTCTCCCAATGGGTGGCGAACGGGAGGTCGTCGCCCGAGAGCTGGTAGAGCGTACAATCCAGACCGCGCCGGGCGACG
Organism: Alistipes sp.; assembly: GCA_014796635.1. GTDB lineage: Bacteria > Bacteroidota > Bacteroidia > Bacteroidales > Rikenellaceae > Alistipes. The sequence goes on along the minus strand of JAAVIK010000003.1, from coordinate 154,894 downwards.
ACGGCGGACTGCTGCTGCTTGAGCGTACCGGCGGCGGCGTTGCGNGGGTTGGCGAAAAGCGTCTCTCCGGCGGCCTCGCGCTCGGCGTTGATCTTGTCGAACGAAGCGTAAGGCATGAGGACCTCGCCCCGGATCTCGAAGAAAGCGGGCCAACCGCTGCCGGACAGGCGCAGGGGGACGGAACGCACGGTGCGGATGTTGGCGGTGACGTCGTCGCCCTCGATNCCNTCGCCGCGGGTGACGGCCCGGAGCAGGCGCCCGTTCTCGTAGGTGAGCGAAATGGCCGTGCCGTCGAACTTGAGCTCGCAGACGTACTCCGTAGGGCCGGCCTCGCGCTCGATGCGGTCGAGGAACTCGTGGAGCTCGCCGAGCGAATAGGTATTGCCCAGCGAGAGCATGGGGTAACGATGGCGCACGGTGCGGAACTCGGCGGAGATATCGCTGCCGACGCGNGCCGTAGGCGAATCGGGGTCGGCGAACTCGGGATGCGCCTGCTCGAGCTCCTGCAGCTCGCGCATCAGGCGGTCGAACTCGAAGTCCGAAATCTCGGGCGCGTTGTCGACATAGTAACGGCGATTATGGTATTCGAGCTGCCGGCGCAGCTCCTCGATTCTACTGCGGACCATATAAATTATGAATAACCCGTGTAAAGGTACATAATTTGTTGGTAACAACCCGTAAAATCAAAAAAAATGCAAAAAAAAATTATAGACGTCGCACGATAGACAAATTTTGTTTATACTTGCAAAAAATTTCCGCAACGCCATGACCAAACAGCCTATCGTGAAGAAGCATATCGTTACGAGCTACCGGAATCTCAGCCCCGAAATGCAGGANGCCGTCAAGGAAAAATACCCCGCCGGGTTCACCGACGCGATGCTGCGNGTGGACAAACCCAACGGCGAATTCTTCTATGCCGTACCGTTCGACACCGACGAGGTGGCCTACNTGGTGAAAATAGATGTGAAGATAGACGACAACTCGCAGGAAGAGGACGAAAAAGACTATTACGACGACGAGATAAAAGGCGCCGACGACCTGCAGGACGACAACGGCGAGACGTCGGAGCGCAGCGACGACGATCTGGATATCTGACGCCGCTCTGCGGAGCGCAGGCGATGACGGCGAAACGCACGGAAACCCGGACCGAAGCCGCAGGCGATGACGGCGAAACGCACGGGAACCCGGACCGAAGCCGCGGCAGAACGACGGGCCGTGCACCTGCCGAGATACGAAAACCCCGAATCCGACGGATTCGGGGTTTTGCTTTGTTGCTTTTCGGGCGCCGGAGCTACTCGTAGCGGCCCGACTTGAGGCGCTCGACCTCCTCGCGCGTGAGGAACCGCCAGGCACCCCGCTTGAGGTTCTTNTTGGTGAGGCCGGCGTAGTAGACGCGGTCGAGCTTNGTGACGGTATANCCNANGAACTCGAANATGCGNCGCACGANGCGGTTGCGGCCCGAGTGGATCTCGATGCCGATCTCCTGCTTGTTCTCCTTGACGTAGGAAATCTCGTCGGCGAAAATCTCGCCGTCCTCCANCGTGACGCCCTCGGCGATGCGGTCCATGTCGGCNCGCGTGAGGGGCTTGTCGAGGGTCACCTGGTAGACCTTTTTCTTGAGGTAGGAGGGGTGCGTGAGCTGACGCGTGAGGTCGCCGTCGTTGGTGAAAAGCAGGAGCCCGAGGCTGTTCTTGTCGAGCCGCCCGACGGGATAGATGCGCTCCTCGCAGGCCCCGGCGACGAGCTCCGTGACGAGCTTGCCGGCATGGGGGTCGTCGAGCGACGTGACGTAACCCTTGGGCTTGTTGAGCACCAGATAGACCTTCTTCTCGCCCTCGACGCGGCTGTCGTTGAACTTCACCTCGTCGGTAGGCAGNACCTTGGTNCCCAGCTCGGTGACGATCTGTCCGTTNACCGAGACGAGCCCGGCCGNGATGAAGTCGTCGGCCTCGCGCCGCGAACAGATGCCCGACTGCGCGAGGAAGCGGTTGAGACGCATCTCGCCGGTCTGCTTGGCGGGGTCGTATTTGGGATAGGAACGCGGCTTGTCGTCCTGCCTGCGGAAAGCCGGCTTCTCCTTGNGGAAACCGGGCTTGTCGCCGTATTTCTTGGGGCCGAACTTCTTGGGGCCCTTGGCCGTACTCTTAGGTCCGAACTTTTNGGGGCTGCGCTCGCCGGTCGGGCGGTGTTCGCCGTAAGCCGGGCGCTCGNCGCCNGCACGGAATCCGTCGCCGGGACCCNCNCCGTCGAAACGGCTGCGGGNGCCGAAGCGGGGTTTGTNGCCATAGCGGGACTTCTCCGCGCGGAACGGCCTGTCGCCCTGCNGCCGGCGCGGCTTTTCGTCGAAGCGGGGCCGGTTGTCGGGGGTGAAATTGGGGTTGTACGAGGCCCGGCCCGAACCGGCCGGCCGGTGCTCCGAATCGGCAGCATCGCGCTGCAAACGCGGGCGACGCTCGACGCGCTGGACCTTGGCCGACGCGGTGCGCTGGCGCTTGTCGCGCCCGAAACGCGCGAGGACCTCCGTCGAGTCGTTTTTCTGATCTTTCATATTCGCTTGGTTGTCTGTGGCAGGCTGCCCTTGTCGCGCAGGCTGCGGAGTGCAAAGGTAACAGAATTTTCCGGATTCGGGCACACGGACCCTGCCAAATCGGCCGAAAAGCCGGGAAGCGGCACATTCCGGTCGAAAAAGAGAAAGCGGAAGGGCCCGGGGCTTCGGGATTCCGGATTTTAATTATAACTTCGCGGCGCAATGGGGAAAATGGACTACAAAATCATGCGCATAGCGCTGCCCAACATGGTATCGAACATCACGGTGCCCCTGATGGGCATCGTCTCGACGGCCATAGCGGGCCACTGGGGCGCGGACTCGGCGGCGACGATCGGGGCGCTGGCCATAGGAGTTTCGATCTTCAACTTCATCTACTGGAACTGCGCGTTCGTACGCATGGGCACGAGCGGCCTGACGGCCCAGGCCTACGGAGCGGGCGACCTGCGCGAATGCACGAACATGCTGGCGAGGGCGCTGGCCGTGGCGGCGGCGATGGGGCTGCTGATGGTGGCGCTGCAATGGCCCGTGGGCGAACTGGCGCTGTGGGCGATGAACGGCGGCGAGATGACGCGCGCCTACTTCTACGCCCGCATCTGGGCCGTGCCGGCGGGCATCATGCTTTTCGGATTCAACGGCTGGTTCACGGGGATGCAGAACGCCGTGATCCCGATGTGGACGGCCATCACGGTGAACATCGTCCATATACTGTGCAGCCTGTGGTTCGCATTCGGGCTGGACATGGGGATCGTGGGCATCGCCTACGCCTCGGTGCTGGCCCAATGGAGCGGCGTGGCGCTCTCGGCGGCGCTGCTGGCATGGCGCTACGGCCGCCGGCTGACGAAGATCGACTGGGCGGAGATTCTGCTGCCCGGGGCGCTGAAGAATTTTTTTGCGATCAACCGCGACATCATGCTGCGCACGCTCTGCATCGTGGCGGTATACACCTTTTTCACGGGAGCCTCGGCCCGCATGGGCGACCCGGCGCTGCTGGCGGTGAACACCCTGCTGCTGCAACTGTTCACCCTCTTTTCGTACATGAACGACGGATTCGCCTACGCGGCGGAAGCACTGACGGGCCGCTTCATCGGCGCCCGCGACGGAGAGTCGCTGCGCCGCTGCATGCGCCGCTGCATCTTCTGGGGCACGGTGGTGTCGGTGGTCTTCGTAGGCATCTACTTAGTGGGCTGGCGCGAACTGGTAGGGCTTTTCGTCGACGACGCGGCGCCCGAAACCCCTGCGATCGTCGAACTGGCGGGCCGCTACATCGGCTGGATCATCGCGATCCCGATCGCGAGCGCGATGCCTTTCATCATGGACGGGATCATGGTGGGCGCTACGGAGACGCGCGTCATGCGCAACTCGATGTTCCTCTCGACGGCGGCCTACTTCGCGATCTACTATGCGGGCTATCCGCTTATCGGCAACGACGCCCTGTGGCTGGCGTTCACGCTCTACATGTTCCTGCGCGGCGTGCTGCAATACTATATGACGGGGCGGCTGCGAACGATCGAACGGAAAGCGGAGTAAAAAACGACGGCCCCGGGTTTCGGGGCCGTCGTTTTATTCGGACTATTTCGAGGTGCGGAACCAATCGATGTCGATCCAGCCGGCGTCGTTCTTATGCACGGTAGCGTCGGCGAAGTAACCGATCTTGGCGCCGATCCAATGACCGGCTTCGGCGGTGAACGGATCGCCCAACTCGCGGAAGCGCTTGCCGTCGGTGCTGTACGAGAAGCGGCAAACGAGACGCGGAGTGCCGTCGTCGTTCCACTTCTGCTCGAAGCGGCAGCGGAACCACACGTCGACGGGCTCGGCCGCGGCGGCGAACTCGGCCGAAGCGTCGGAGCTCTCGGGCGAACCTTTCTTCATGGCACGCTTGCAGGCGGTGCGCTCGACGAGGAGCTTGCCGTCGGCATAGCGCAGGCCGATGGTGGCGTAGTCGTGGCCCATGACGATCAGGCCGGCGCGGTCGCCCTCGTAAGAGGGGTGGAAGCGGAGCTTGGTGGTGGCGGTATAGGCCGGGGCGTTGATCTTCTGCAGCAGCAGGTTGCCGTTGTCGGAGAGGTTGCGCCACCCCTCGGGGCGGTTGTGGCAGTAGAGACGCAGCTCGCCGGCGGAGGGGTTGGGGAAGTACCACCCGAACTGGGGGTTGGCGTGCCACTGCCACTGCAGCCCCAGCTTGCGGCTGTCGAACTCGTCGCTGTCGGCCGGGGTCTTAATGGTGCTCCTGACGTGCGAAGCGGGCTTCTTATACGTATCGACCGGCTCGCCGATGCCGTCGCCGTTGCGGTCGACGCCGATGATGCACCAGCCGTCGTCGGACCACGTGACGGGCTGCAGGTGNGCGACGCGGCCGTAGGCGTACATGTCGACGAAGTGGAGGAACCACGAATTGCCCTCGACGTCGTCGACCCAGCCGCCCTGGTGGGGGCCGGGGGTCTTGGTGTTGCCTTGGTGGAGCACGGTGCGGCACTCGTAGGGACCCCACGGCGACTCGGAGCGCAGGACGATCTGCCAGCCGGGCTTGACGCCGCCGGCGGGAGCGAAGACGTAGTAGTAGCCGTTGCGCTTATAGAACTTGGGNCCCTCGACNGTGGGATGNTCGCCGTGGCCGTCGAAGATCATGACGTCCTCGCCGATGAGACGCTCGCCGTCGGGCGTCATCTCGCTGACGCTCAACACGCTCTTGAGCCCGGCGCACGAACCGGCCCAGCCGTGGACGAGGTAGGCCTTGCCGTCGTCGTCCCACAGGGGGCAGGTATCGATGACGCCCAAGACCTCTTTGACGAGGTGAGGCTCCGACCACTCGCCGCGGGGGTCCTGCGTCTTGGTCATGTAGACCCCGACATAGGGATTGCCCCAATAGATATAGTACCAGCCGTCGTGGTAACGGATAGCCGGGGCCCAGACGCCCTCGCCGTGNTGCGGCCTGTCGAAGTGGTCGTAAGGCGGCTGCGCAGTGAAGACGGCGTTGACGATCTCCCAGTTGACCAGATCGGTCGAGTGGAGAATCTGCAGACCCGGCACGCAGTTGAACGACGAAGCGGTCATCCAGAAGTCGTCGCCNACGCGCGTNACGTCGGGGTCGGAATAATCGGCGTAGAGCACGGGNTTCTTATACTTCCCGTTGCCCAGATCGGGCGTCCAGACCGTCTGNGCCGAAAGCGACGTCGCNGTCCAGAGNCCGAAGAAAAGAAGCAGTTTTTTCATAGGTAGTGATTTAAGGTCGGTCAGAAATGGCCNGTCCAGTCGTCGCGGAACTGTTCGGAACCGGTCTTTTTGGCGAAAATGAGTTCGGGCGCATACTCGGCNGCCTCGGCATCGGANAGCCCGTGCGACCACGCGACGCGGCCGCTGCGGTCGGCGCCGGGGCCCGTACACCCCCACTCGGCGTAGAACGAAGTGCGCTCGCGGGCGGGATCGCGCCAATTGTGCCACCCCTCGGGNCGNACGGCGGCGGGGANCTCGCANCCGAGCCACACGGTGCGGGCCGTAGACTTCCACGGCCGCCCGAGGTAGAGCTTCTNNACGCNGTCGNCCGNCGTNACGCGGCAGNTGCGGAAGACGTAGCCGTACNNGTTGCGCTCGGTGGTCGAAGCGGCGGTAATGAAGCTGTCGGCCTTGCAATGGATCGTACAGCCGTCGAACAGGACGATCGAGGGNCCGAAGATGAAGTCGGTAGTGCCCTCGATATAGGTGTCGACGACGTGCACGCGCGAGACGTAGCCCTTGGTGAAGAAAGTGTCCTGGTCGCCGAGNAGNCGGCACCCCTCGATCAGGATGCGGTCGCCGCGCGTTTCGAGCGCCACGGCCTGCCCTACCCTGCCGGCGTCGTTCTCGACGGTGAGGTTTTCCAAGAGCACGTCGTCGGCCTGGACCGACAGGGTGTAGCTGTCGTAGGTGGTCAGCTCGTAGCCGTCGACGACCCGGCCCGAGAAGTCGTCCCAGACGATGCGCACCTCGTCGGGCGTCGCGCCGGCGCCGACGATATGCACCTTGTCCTTATAGACGTCGAGGGTGACTTTCTCGCGGTAGGTGCCGGGCATGATACGCACGGTGCGCCATGCGGCGGGTTTCGAGGGCAGGGCGTCGAAGCAGGCCTGCACCGACGCGAAGTCGCCGCCGCCGCTGCAGTCGACGACGTAAACGCTTTTCTCCCGCACCGAAGAACAGGCGCAGGCCAACGAGGCGAAAAACAGAAATATTTTTTTCATTTCTTATGNTCNTTTATCGTTCNGGAGTCGGATTTTCACCTTGCATCACCTTACCGCGCCTGTCTTGAAAATGGCGATCTCCTTGAAGCCGGTCTTCTCGTGGAGCAGGTGCTCGCCGTCGGCCGTAGCGAGGACCTTGGCGATGAAGCGCTCCAGAACGGCCTGCGGCTCCTCGTCCTCGACGAGCGTGCCGGCGTTGAAGTCGATCCAGTTGGCCTTGAACTTCGAGAGCTGGGTGTTGGTCGCGATCTTCATCGTGGGGACGAACGCCCCGAACGGCGTACCGCGGCCGGTGGTGAAGAGCACCAGCTGGCACCCCGACAAGGCGAGGGCCGAAGCGGCGACGAGGTCGTTGCCGGGGGCCTGCAAGAGATTGAGACCCTGCCGGCAGATCGGCTCGGTATACTTCAGCACGTCGACGACCTGCTGGGCGCCGCCCTTCTGGACGCAGCCCAGCGACTTCTCCTCGAGGGTGGTGATGCCGCCCTTCTTGTTGCCGGGCGAGGGGTTCTCGTAGATAGGCTGGTCGAACTTGCGGAAATAACCCTTGAAGTCGTTGATGAGGCAGACGGTCCGGTCGAAAATCGCCTTGTTCTCGGCGCGGTCCATGAGGATCGTTTCGGCGCCGAACATCTCGGGAACCTCGGTCAGCACGGTGGTGCCGCCCTGGGCGATGAGCCAGTCGGAGAAAAGGCCCACGAGGGGGTTGGCCGTAATGCCCGAGAAGCCGTCGGAGCCGCCGCACTTGAGACCGACGCGCAGGTAGGACAGCGGCAGGGGCTGCCGTCTGTCGGCGCGGGTCTTCTCGACCAAGTCGCGGCAAATCTCGAAGCCTGCGGCGATCTCGTCCTCGACCTCCTGGGCGATGAGGAACTTGACGCGCTCGTCGTCCCACTCCCCGATCGTCTCCTTGAGGGCCGCGACCTGGTTGTTCTCGCAGCCGAGGCCGAGCACGAGGACGGCGCCGGCATTGGGATGCTTGATCAAAGCGGCCAAGGCGCGCTGGGTATTGGCGTGGTCGTCGCCGAGCTGCGAACAGCCGTAGTTATGGGTATAAACCCGCACGTCGTCGAGGTGCGAGCAGTCGCATTCGGCCTTGACGCGCGCAGCGATCGCCTGGGCCTGTCCGTTGACGCAGCCGACCGAGGGGACGATCCACAGCTCGTTGCGGATACCCATCGTATCGTTCTTGCGCAGGTAACCCATGACCTTGACGTCGCGCCTGGGATAGTCGATGTCGTAGACCTTGGGCGCATAGGTATACTCCAGATCGTCGCGCAGGTTGGTTTTGAGGTTGTGGGAGTGGATCCAAGCGCCGGCGGCGACGGGGGCGGTGGCGTGGCCGATGGGATAACCGTACTTGACGACGTTCTCGCCCTCGGCGATGTCGCGCAGAGCGAACTTGTGGCCGCGGGCGACGTCCTCGCGCAGGGTGACCCGCGCGCCGTCGATGTCGAACGACTCGCCGGCCCGCAGGTCGTCGGCGAGGGCCACGGCGACGTTGTCCGCGGCGTTGATTTTCAGAAACCGTTTCATGGCTCTATACTCGGAAAAAGGGGCGGGAGCGCGCCGCTTGCAAGTGCCGCACTCCTGCCCCGGATGAACGATCGGATTACTTCTTGAGGAACTTGTCCAACGCCCCGGCCATACCCAGCGCACGGATGTCGGCCAGATAAGCCGCCACGGCGGGGATGAAGCCCGGGACCTCGGAGAAGTCGACGGTGAAGATGCCGCTCTGGCGCACGATCTTGGAGACGGTGCCCTCCAAGTCGGCGGGGTTCCAGTTCTTACGGATATACTCGACGAACTCGGCGGTGTCGTCGGGCTGGAAGCCGCTTTCGGGGCCGTAGAGCGAGAGCAGCGCGGCGAACGTGAAGCACTCGTGCCCGGCGACGCGGTGAGCCTTGAACCAATTGTCCTTGACCGTAGGATAGTTGCGGGCCTCCCACTTCGAGAGCGAGTTGAGCGAAATGGACTTCANCATGTGCTTGATGTAGGGATTGTAGAANCGCTCCAGAATCCCGGCGGCGAACTGCTTCAGCTCGGCCTGGTCCTCCTCGATCATGGGGATGACCTCNTNGGCNACCATGTCGTTGATGAACTTCTCGATNGCGGGCGTNTTGAAAGCNTCCATGACGGTCTCGCAGCCCATCTGCAGGGCGATNGGCACCATGCCGGTATGCGAACCGTTGAGGATGCGCACCTTCTTGTCGCGGAACTGCTTGATCGAGGGCATGAAGATGACGTGNAAACCGGCCTTGTCGAGGGGNAGCTCCTTCATGACCTCCTTATAACCGGGGCCGCCGATCGCCCAGAGGTGGTAGAGCTCGGCCTTGACGACGAGGTTGTCGTCGAAACCGATCTCCTCNTTGATCTCATCGATCGTATCGCGCGGGAAGCCGGGAACGATGCGGTCNACGAGCGTATCGCAGAAGTGGCAGTTCTTCTCGACCCAGTCGATGAANTCCTGGCCGAGCTTGTTATACTCAGCGTGCTTGATGACGTACTCGTGGAGCGTGGAGCCGTTGTTCTCGATGAGCTCGCAGCAGATGATGCAGAGGCCCTTNGNGGGGTCGCCGTTGAAGTGCTTGAAACGCTTGTAGAGCAACGCCGTCATCTTGGCGGGGTACGACTTNGGCGGGCAGGCCTCGAGGTCGTCGCCCTCCTCGTAACGGATGCCGGCCTCGGTGGTGTTGGAGATGGTGATCTTCAACTCGGGCGAGAGGAAATACTGCTCGTACNTGGCGTAATCGACGTAGGGATTGAACGAATCCATGACGCTCTTGACGAGGCGCACGTCCTTTTTGGGCTGCTTGTTCTCGATGCCCTCGAGGTAGACGTGGTAGAGGTTGTCCTGCTTGTGGAGCATGTCGATCATGCCGAGCACCTTGCGCTCGGGGTCGAGGATGGGCTGGCAGATGGCNACGCCGGCGTTCATGACGCCTTTCTCGTTGGCGATATCGATCTGCCAGTCGACGAANGCGCGCAGGAAATTGCCCTCGCCGAACTGGAGAATCTTGACGGGCCGCTCGGTCTTGGAGACGGTCGACTTATTGAGCTGTTTGATCATGGGGATTATGCGATTTGAGGTATTACTTCAGAACGATAGGTTTGTACTTGGGAACGAGCGACTTCATGATGAACCACGCCAGGAGGTAAGCCACGGCGCAGATGCAGAAGACGATCATATAACCGGCGGGCTTGCCCGAGAAACCGAAGAACNAGAAAGCCTCGCCNTGGGCGGCGGAGTAATCGAACAGCATGCCGGCTCCCTTGTTGATGAGGAACGAACCGATACCGCCCGCCATGGCGCCGATGCCCGTGATCGAAGCGATNGTCGACTTGGGGAACATGTCGCCGATAGTGGAGAAGAGGTTGGCCGACCAAGCCTGGTGACCGGCGCCCGCGATGCCGATGATGACGGCGGGNAACCACACCGAAATACCCTGCAGGGGCTGGGCGAAAAGGGCCAGCAGCGGGAAGAAAGCGAAGATCAGCATGGCNAGCATGCGGCCCGAATAAGGCTCCATGTGCTTCTGCTCGACGAAGAGCTTGGGCAGGTAGCCGCCGCCGATCGAGATGACGGTGACGATGAGGTAGAGCACGAAGACGAGCATCTTACCCATGGTGGTGTCCATGGAGTAACCGCACTCGGAGAAGTAAGCCGGAGCCCAGAAGAGGTAGAACCACCACACGCCGTCGGTGAAGAACTTGCCGACGATGAACGACCANGTCTGCTTNTAACCGAAGCAGCGGATGAACGGNATNGTCTTCNCGNCNTCGGCGGTAGNTGTCGTCTCGGCGGGCTGCTCCTTTTCGTCCTGCAGCATGTAGTCGAGCTCGGCCTGGTTGACGTGCTTNGANTCGGCGGGCTTGTCGTACATGTAGAGCCAGAAGAACATCCACACGAAGCCCAAGGCNCCGATGATGATGAACGCCATTTCCCAACCCCANGCCGAAGCGAGGACGGGGATAGAGAGCGGAGCGACGAGGGCGCCGACCGAAGCGCCGGCGTTGAAGAGCGAGGTGGCGAAAGCGCGGTCCTTCTTGGGGAAGTACTCGGCGGTCACCTTGATCGCGGCGGGGAAGTTGCCGGCCTCGCCCAGAGCGAGAATGGCGCGGCAGACGAGGAACAGCCAGACGCTGACCGAAGCNATNGCGAGCGCGGCATCGGAACCGTACTCGACGNCCCGCAGGGCCTCGAGCGAGGCATAACCCTCGAGGTGCATGGTGACCCAGCCGCAGCCGGCGTGCATGCAGGCGCCGAGCGACCAGATGCCGATCGCCCAGAGGTAGCCCTTTTTGGTACCCATCCAATCGACGAACTTGCCGGCGAAAAGGCAGGCGACGGCGTAGAAGATNGAGAAGAAACCGGTNATGGTACCGTAGTCGGAATCGGTCCAATGGAACTCGGGGGCGATGAAATCTTTCCAAGTGAGCGACAGCACCTGACGGTCGAGGTAGTTGACCGTGGTGGCGACGAACAACAACAGGCACATCCACCAGCGCCAGTTGGTCATGTTTTTCTTGATATCAGTCATTGAGGTAGTTTTTGGTCGGGAAAAAGGAAAAAAGTTTCCGGGCACCCGGCAGAGCGCCCGGAAACTGCGGGACTACTTGCCGCGCACGGCGGCGATGACGCCCAGTGCGAAGCGGCACTTCTCGGCGATGGCTTTCCAATCCTTGGCGGCGATCGTCTCCTTGGGGAAGAGCTGCGAACCCATGCCGACGCAGTAGACCCCGGCCTTGAACCANGCCGTGAGGTTCTCCTCGGTGGGCTCGACGGCGCCCGTGGCCATGATATTGGACCACGGCAGCGGGGCCTTGACGTTCTTGACGAACGAGGGGCCGCCGACGTTGCCGGCGGGGAAGACCTTCGTCAGATCGCAGCCCAGCTCCTGNGCCGTGCCGATCTCGGTGACGGAGCCGCAGCCGGGGGTATAGGGCACGAGGTGGCGGTTGCAGACCTTGGCGACCTCGGGGTTGAGGTAGGGACCGACGACGAAGTTGGCGCCGTACTGCATGTACATGGCGGCCGTGGGAGCGTCGACGATCGAACCGATGCCCAAGACCATGTCGGGGCACTCCTTGGCGGCGAACTTCACCAACTGGATGAAGACCTCCGAAGCGAAGTCGCCGCGGTTGGTGAACTCGAAAGCGCGGACGCCGCCCTCGTAGCAAGCCTTGAGGACCTGCTTGGCGATCTCGGCGTCGGCGTGGTAGAATACGGGAACCATACCGGTCTTGCCGATGGCTTCCATGACCTGCATTTTATTGAATCTTGCCATTTTTCAAAGTGAAAGGTGAAACGTTAAAAGTATAAAGTGAAAGGTGAACTTTGCGATTAGGTGAGGACAGAAGCCACCATAGGTGGATTATGTCGAGCCGAAGTCAAAGTCAAGACCCCGTCAGGGGGATTAAAGGTGAAAAGCGAAAGGTGGAGAGTAAACCCGGTGCGCAAAAACTTGCAACTATCCGCAATTCATCTTCGGCGGCTGCGGGGATCGCATCTCTTGATGCGAGCCGCCGAAGATGCGATGCGGCAGGCGTCGGGACTTCCGCCTTTCGCTTTTCCATTTCCATTCGGATTATCGCTGCACGCGGCCGTTGGCGTTGCCGCCGGCGAGGGATTCGACCTCCTCGACGGAGACGAGGTTGAAGTCGCCGTTGATCGTGTGCTTGAGAGCCGAAGCGGCCACGGCGAACTCGAGGGCCTCGCCCTGCGTGGGCTTGGTCAGCAGGCCGTGGATGATGCCGCCGGAGAACGAGTCGCCGCCGCCGACGCGGTCGATGATCGGGTNGATGTCGTAGCGCTTCGACTCGTAGAACTCCTNNCCGTTGTAGATCATGGCTTTCCAACCGTTATGCGTAGCGGAGAACGACTCGCGGAGGGTCGAGATGACGTACTTGAAGCCGAACGTCTCGGCCATCTGCCTGAAGATGCCCTTGTAACCCTCGGCGTTGGTCTCGCCGCCCTCGACGTTGGCGTCGGGCTTGAANCCGAGGCACAGCTCGGCGTCCTCCTCGTTGCCGATGCAGACGTCGACGTACTGCATCAGAGGACGCATGATCGACTGGGCCTTCTCCTTGGTCCAGAGCTTCTTGCGGAANTTGAGGTCGACNGANACNGTCACGCCGTGGCGCTTGGCGGCCTCGCAGGCCAGCTTGGTGAGCTCGGCGGCCTTGTCGGAGATAGCCGGCGTGATGCCCGACCAGTGGAACCACTGGGCGCCCTCCATGATCGCGTCGAAGTCGAAGTCCGAAGCGTCGGCCTCGGCGATAGCCGAATGGGCGCGGTCGTAGATCACTTTCGAGGGACGCATCGAAGCNCCGGTTTCGAGGTAGTAGATACCCACGCGGTCGCCGCCGCGGGCGATGAAGTCGGTCTTAACGCCGTACTTGCGCAGCGCGTTGACGGCCGACTGGCCGATCTCGTGCTTGGGCAGCTTGGTGACGAAGTAGGCGTCGTGGCCGTAGTTGGCGCAGCTGACGGCCACGTTGGCCTCGCCGCCGCCGTAGACGACGTCGAACGAATCGGACTGGACGAAACGGGTGTTGCCGGGCGTCGAGAGACGCAGCATGATCTCACCCAAAGTAACGATTTTCATAGGGTTGCGATAGTTTATCAGAATTTGAAATAATTTTTGGCATTGCGGTAACATACGCCCTCGACGATCTCGCGGCCGATGAAGTCGATCTCCGAAGCGGGGAGCAGGCCCTGCTCGATGTCGTTGCCCAAGAGGTTGCAGAGCGTACGGCGGAAATACTCGTGACGCGGGTACGAGAGGAACGAACGCGAATCGGTGAGCATGCCGACGAAGCGGCTCAGCAGGCCCAAGGTCGAGAGGGCGTTCATCTGCTTCTCCATGCCGTCCTTCTGGTCGAGGAACCACCAGCCCGAGCCGAACTGGATCTTGCCGGCGCCGTAGCGGCCGTCCTGGAAGTTGCCCAGCATGGTGGCGACGAGCTCGTTGTCGCGGGGGTTGAGGTTGTANATGATGGTCTTGGTGAGCTTGTCGTTGCGGTCGAGCATGTCGAAGAACTTGGACATGGCCTTGCCGACGGTGAAGTCGCCGATCGAATCGAAGCCCGTATCGGGGCNCAACNGCTTGAACATGCGCGAATTGTTGTCGCGGATAGCGCCGTAGTGGAACTGCTGGGTCCAGCCGGTCTCGTGGTCCATGACGGCGAACTCGACCATCATGGCGGTCTTGAACTTGCGGATCTCCTCGCGCGAGAGCTCCGCACCGCCGAACACCTTATTAAAGATAGCNTCGATCTCGGNNTGGGTGTAATCCTCGGCGTAGAACTCCTCGATGCCGTGGTCGGANAGGCGGCACCCTGCCTGCTCGAAGAACTTGTGACGCACGCGCAGGGCCTCGATGAGGTCGGCGAACTTGCGGATTTCGACGCCCGAGACCTCGGAGAGCCTGGTCATNTAGGCCTTGAAGTTGGCGGGAACCTCGACGGNCATGGCCTTGTCGGGACGCCACGTAGGCAGCATGCGCACGGCGAAACCGTCCTGTGCGACCTTGATGTGGTGCTCGAGCGAATCGACGGGGTCGTCGGTCGTGCAGACGACCTCGACGTTGTANTGCTGCATCAGACCGCGGGCGAAGAACTCGGGCTTCTGCAGCTTCTCGGTGCACTCGTCGTAAATCTCGCGGGCTGTAGTCGGATTCAGGAGCTTGGTGACGCCGAACGCGGTTTTGAGCTCGAGGTGGGTCCAGTGGTAGAGCGGGTTGCGCATGGTATAGGGNACCGTCTCGGCCCACTTCTCGAACTTCTCCCAGTCGGAAGTGTCCTTGCCCGTGCAGTAACGCTCGTCGACGCCGTTGGTGCGCATGGCGCGCCACTTGTAGTGGTCGCCCTCCAACCAGATTTTGGAGAGGTTGTCGAAGCGGTGGTTCGAGGCCACGTACTCGGGGATGAGGTGGCAGTGGTAGTCGATGATCGGCATCTTGGCGGCGTGCTCGTGGTAGAGACGCTCGGCCGCGGGGCTCTGCAGCAGGAAATTGTCGTCGTTGAACTGTTTCATGGTCGGTATGTGATTTTTCTGAATGTAAAATTAACAAAATCCTGCGAATCGGCAATACGAAAAATTACCAAATTAAGTATAATATTTGCCGTTTCGATTGACCGTTTTGGGAAAAGTCCGTAATTTTGGCATACGAATCCGAAAAAACCTTACATCATGAACTGCAAAACGATTCTATGGACGGCCCTGCTGGCGCTGGTCTCCTGCGCCCGGCAGACCGAGGTCGAAGTGACCAACCCGACGCAGACGGACCGCACGGCCCAGACGGTGGAGATCGCGTGGGCGCAGCTGCGCGGCGTGACGCCCGAGACGGCCGTAGTGCTGGATGCCGAGGGGAACCAGGTGCCCTCGCAGGTGATCTACGCCGGCTGCGAGGAACCGCAGTCGCTGATCTTCCAGGTCGACGCGGCGGCGGGTGCGACGCTCCGCTACACGATCGCGGCGGGCACGCGCGAAGAATACCCGTCGAAAGCCTACGGCCGCCAGGTGCCNGAGCGCTACGACGACTACGCATGGGAGAACGACAAGGTGGCCTACCGTCTCTACGGCCCGGCCCTCGAGACCTCGCCCGAGAAACTNATCACGCCGGGCATCGACGTATGGGNGAAGTCGACCGACCGGCTGGTGATCGACGAACGCTACGCCCGCGGCCAATATCACCACGACTACGGCGACGGCATGGACTGCTACAAGGTGGGCGTGACGCTCGGCGGGGGNGCCTCGCTGCCGTTCGTCGGAGGTAAATTTTGGATGATGGGCCACAACTACGCTACGCAGCGGACCTTGGACAACGGCCCGATCCGCACGACGGTGGAACTGACCTATGCGCCGTTCGACGTGGACGGCACGNCGGTGACGCTCGTGAAGACCATTTCGCTGGATGCGGGNTCGCACTTCTCGCGCATGGAGAACCGCTACTCGGGAGCTGCCGAGCTGCCGATCGCGGCGGGCGTGGTGCGCCACGACGTGAAAGCNTTCGCCCAAGGCGAGGGCTGGCTGGCGCTGCGCGAAGCGGCATCGGACTCGGCCGATCCGGCGAGCGACGGCGACATCTACTTGGCGATCCTGCTGCCGGGAGCCGAAATCCTGCCCGACACNCTGGGCCATGCGCTGGCGGTGAAGACGGCGGCGGACGGCGAAGCACTGGTTTACTANGCCGGCTCGGGCTGGAGCAANGGCGGCATAGCCGACATGGACGCATGGACCCGCACCGTAGCGGAAGCGGCGGCCGCGCTGGCCGAACCGCTGCAGGTNACGGTTCGCTGACACACTACCCNGCGGCCGCGACGCCGGCCGCCCGGCAAAAAAGGCAGCCCCGAAAATTTCGGGGCTGCCTTTTTCATGAGAACCNGACGAACGGCTACTGNTGGTTGGCCTGGGCCTGCTGGTAGAGCGCGTTGTACATATTGTACTTGTCCATGATCCCCTCCTCGTCGCGCAGACGGAAGCAGAGCTGCTTGAGCAACTGGATCGTCTCGAAGTGGTCGGGCTTGAGCTCGTGGGCTTTCTCGAAGCAAGGCACGGCGGCGAGGTAGACCTCGGTGACGGCACGCTGGTCGGCGTCGTAAGCGGACTGGCTGTTGTAGGTATTCCTGCCGATCGCCTCGTTCATGGCGTCGCCCTTGACCGTATACATATAACCGAGGAAGTAATAACTGTCGAACAACTCGGGGCGCAACTCGGTCATCTTGCGGAACGAAGCGATGCTCTCGTCGTAGTTCTTCAGCGCGAAGAAGATGCGGCCGCGGCTGCTCCAAAGGTCGACGTTCTCGGGGTTGTCGGCGATAGCGCCCTCGATGAGCGCGACGAGGTCGGCGGGGTNGCCCACGCCCTCCTCGGAGGTGTAGAGCTGCATGAGCCCCTCGAGNATACGCTCGTTCTTGGGGAACTTCTCGATACCGGCGAGCAGAGCGTCGCGCGAACGCAGCACGAAAGCGGGATCGCTGGCTTTCTGCCCGTAGTAACTATGGAAGAGGTAGTAATAGATATTGCCCTCCTCGTCGGTGTAACCCAGATCGAGCGCCTTGTTGAGATACTCGGCACCCAAGGCGAACGAAGCGGGATTGTTGGCGCCGTCGAACGTACGCAGGTAACCGGCGTAGTAGAGCAGGACGGGATCGGCGCCCCCGAAAGCGGGACCCGACTGCGCCTCGAACGCCTGGACGTAGGCGTCGGCGGCAGCGGCCGAATTGCCCAGATCGAGCTCGGCATTGCCGACCAGCGAACAGAAGTCGCTGATCTGCTTGAGACCGGCCTTGACCTTGGCCTCCTGCTTGGGATCGAGCTCGTAAGCCTTGTTGTAAGCCTCGACGGCCTGCGCGATAGCGTCCTTGACGATCCAACGGGTCTGCTTCCACGTAGCGACCTTACCGTTGAGGACGTAAGCCGTGAAGTAGGGATAGACCCACGCTTCGCAGGGCTGGCCCTGCAGCGTAGCGGACTCGACGGCCTTGGGCTCGCCGACGGCCAGCTTCAGCATGGGAGCCTCCATGTTGATGAAGAGGTTCTTGGAGGGCTCGGCGGCAGTGTCGTAGAACGTCTTGCCGCGGCTGATCCAAGTCGAAGCCTTGATGTTCTTCTTGGCATCGGCGATGTCGGCATCGCTCTTCTCGATCCGGGAACGGAACGCCGATTCGTTCACTTTCTGGGCGTTTGCGGCGGGAACTGCCAACAGCAGCGCGGCAAAGGCCAACCCAATCGTTTTTTTCATAGTATCGAAATTTAAGGTTTGCAATGGTTTACTCGTTGTCCGGCTGCGGCTCCCCGGCGGAAACCGACGGCTCCTGTGCGACGGTGGGCTCGCCGCCCTCGCCGACCGGAGCACCGGAAGTCTCCTCGGCAGGCTCCTCGTCGGAAGCGGGCACGGCCATGACCGAAGCGATGGCGTCGCCCTCGCGGAGGTTGATGATTCTGACGCCCTGCGTAGCACGTCCGGCGAGACGGATCTGCCCGACGGAAGTGCGGATCGTGAGACCCGAGCGGTTGATGATCATCAGGTCGTTGTCGTCCGTGACGGACTGGATAGCAATGAGCTTGCCGGTTTTCTCGGTGATGTTGATCGTCTTGACGCCCTTGCCGCCGCGGTTGGTGATGCGGTACTCGTCGAGGTCGGTGCGCTTGCCGTAACCGTTCTCGCTGAGAACCAACACGTCGCGCTTGTCGTCGGGCTCGAGGCAGATCATGCCGATCACCTCGTCGTCGCCCTCCAGCGCGATGCCGCGGACACCGGAGCCGATACGCCCGATCGGACGCACGGTGGCCTCGTTGAAGCGGATGGCCTTGCCCTCGCGGGCGGCGATCATCACCTCGGCGGCCCCGCTGGTGAGCTTGGCCTCGATGAGCTGGTCGCCCTCGCGGATGACGATGGCGTTGACGCCGTTCTGCCGCGGACGCGAATAAGCCTCGAGCTTGGTCTTCTTGATGGTACCGTCCTTGGTACACATGATGATGTAGTTGCTGTCGACGTACTCGGGGTCGTTGAGACGCTTGACGTTGATGTAGGCGCGGACCTTGTCGTCGGGCTCGATGCGGATGACGTTCTGGATGGCGCGGCCCTTGGACGAACGGGCGCCCTCGGGAATCTCGTAGACCTTGAGCCAGTAACAGCGGCCCTTCTCGGTGAAGAACAACATGGTATTGTGCATCGAAGCGACGTAGATATGCTCGATGAAGTCCTCGTCGCGCGTAGCGCTGCCCTTGGCGCCGACGCCGCCGCGGTTCTGCGTGCGGTACTCGGCCAGCGGGGTGCGCTTGATGTAACCCATGTGCGAGATGGTGATGACCATGTCGTCGTCGGCGTAGAAATCCTCGGGGTTGAACTCCTCGGAAGCGTAGACGATCTCCGAACGGCGCTCGTCGCCGTACTTGGTCTTCATCTCGGTGAGCTCGTCCTTGATGATCTGGAACTGCATGGACTCGTTCTCGAGGACCTCCTGCAGATGGGCGATGAGCTTCATGAGCTCGTCGCGCTCGGCGACGAGCTTGCCGTGCTCCAAGCCGGTGAGGGCNCGCAGACGCATCTCGATGATGGCCGTAGCCTGGATATCGGAGAGGTCGAAGCGCTCGATCATGGTCTGCTTGGCCGCGTCGGGGGTCTGCGACGAACGGATGATATGCACGATCTCGTCGATGTTGTCCTGCGCGATCAACAGACCCTGCACGATGTGNAGACGCTCCTCGGCCTTGCGCTTGTCGAANCGCGTGCGGCGCACGACGACGTCGTGGCGGTGGTCGATGAANTGCTTGATCAGATCGCGCATCGGCAGCAGCTGGGGCCGCCCGCCCACCAAGGCGATGTTGTTGACGGCGAACGAAGTCTGCAGCGGCGTATTCTTATACAAGGTATTGAGCACGACGCTGGCGACGGCATCCTGCTTGAGGATGACGATGATGCGCAGGCCGTTGCGGTCGGACTCGTCGTTGATGTAGGAGATGCCCTCGATCTTCTTCTCGTTGATCATGTCGGCGATCTTCTTGATCATCTCGGCCTTGTTGACCATGTAGGGAATCTCCGTNATGACGATGCACTCGCGGCCGCTGGGCGTATGCTCGATCTCGGTCTTGGCGCGCATGACGACGCGGCCGCGTCCCGTGAGCATGGCCTCCTTGACCCCCTCGTAGCCGTAGATGATGCCGCCCGTGGGGAAGTCGGGGCCCTTGACGTACTGCAGGAGCTCCTCGCCCGTGATCTCGGGGTTGTCGACGTAGGCGCAGCAGGCGTCGACGACCTCGGAGAGGTTGTGCGGCGCCATGTTGGTGGCCATACCGACGGCGATGCCGCTGGCGCCGTTGACGATCAGCAGCGGAATCTTGGTAGGCAGGACCGTAGGCTCGGGAATGGTATCGTCGAAGTTGAGCGTCCAGTCGATGGTCTCCTTGTCGATATCGGCCATCACCTCGTCGGTGATCTTGCGCATGCGGGCCTCGGTATAACGCATGGCCGCGGGCGAGTCGCCGTCCATGGAACCGAAGTTGCCCTGGCCGTCGACGAGCGGATAGCGCATCGACCACTCCTGGGCCAGACGCACCATGGCGTCGTAGACCGACGAGTCGCCGTGGGGGTGGAACTTACCGAGCACGTCGCCGACGATACGGGCCGACTTACGCGTAGGCTTGTCGGAGTAGAGATTGAGCTCGGCGCTCATATCGTAGAGGATGCGCCGATGGACGGGCTTCAGACCGTCGCGCACGTCGGGCAGGGCGCGGGAGACGATGACCGACATCGAATAGTCGATGTAGGCCGACTTCATCTGCTCCTCGATGTTGATGGGGATGATACGCCCCACCAAACCGGCATTTTTTTCTTCTTCAGTCAACATTTCGGGTTGTGGAATTACAATCTGTTCAATGAACAAAAGTACGATTTATTTTCGATCTGAGCAATTTTATGCGACAAAAACGCATGCCGGAAGACGATATTTTTTCGCCGGCACCCGGTTTTTGCCCCTTTTCCGGCGATCTGACGGCCTCAAAAAAAATCCCCGACAGGGTGTCGGGGAAAAGGCTACCGGAAATCGATCCACTCGTAGTCGGCNTAGGCNGTGCGGTCGAACGCNGCGGGNNGNNCGCCGGCCGGCGCGAAGCGAAGAATATGCACCTCGATGCGCTCGCCGTCGAAGTCGTAGACGACCGACCGGGGCCGCAGNGGGGCGACCGAGACGGTGAGCTCGATNCCGCCNNCGGGCGAAGCGCTTCCGGCGAGGGGCGCGAGCGCCACGGCGGCCTCGCCGTCCCGCTCCCACAGGAGCGAGGGGGCATAGTCGCGGCACAGGAAATCGAACGCATGGACGGGGTTGTCGAGGATATTGCGGCCTGCGGCATCGACCGTGCCGACGACGATCTCCCTGCGGCCGTGGCTGATCTCGAAACGCNCGGCGCCGGCCCCGAAGACCTCGGCGTCGCCCATNCGCAGATGNTAGCTGTCGCCGCAGACGGTATAGGCGCCCTGTGCGCGGTACTCNCCGGCGGCGACCTCGAATTCGACCTCGTANCCGTTCAGCGCCCGGAGCTCCGCCGCGAGACCGGACACGAGCTCCGCGGCACNATCCTGCGCCGNCAAGGCCCCGGGCCATGCGAACGCCAGAACGCCTAACAGACAAAACAATTTTTTCATAACGGAAGATTTCTTGCCGCGGCGGAACGGCTGTCCGGCGGGCGGCGGTCTCAGAATACCCCCAGCTCCTGCAAACGGGCCTCGAGCGAGGGNAGGTCGTGGAAGAGGATTTCGCGCGGTTTGGCGCCGATCTGCCGGCCGACGATGCCGGCCTTTTCGAGCTGCGTCATGATGCGGCCGGCGCGGTTGAANCCGACCTCGTAGTTGCGCTGNATCATCGAAGTGGANATCGAACCGCTCTCGACGGCGCTGCGGGCGATGCCGGCGAAAAGGACGTCGTACTTGACCGGNGCGGANGNCTCCTCGCTGCCCATGCCGCCGTCGCCCCCCTCGGGGACGTAGTCGGGCAACGTATAAGGCGCCGTATACCCCTGCTGGCCGGCGATGTAATCGACGATGCGCTCGACCTCGCGCGTCTCGACGAGCGCGCACTGGATACGCGTGAGCTCGCCGTCCTTGGAGAAAAGCATGTCGCCGCGGCCGATGAGCTGGTTGGCGCCGGGCTGGTCGATGATCGTGCGCGAGTCGATCATCTGCATGACGCGGAACGCGATGCGGGCGGGGAAGTTGGCCTTGATGCCGCCGGTGATGACCTTGACGTCGGGGCGCTGCGTAGCGATGATGAGGTGGATACCCACGGCGCGGGCCTTCTGCGCGAGACGCATGACGGGCCGCTCGACCTCGCGCGCCATCATGATGAGGTCGGCGAACTCGTCGACGACGACGACGATATAGGGCATGTAGCGGTGTCCTTTCTCGGGATTGAGCCGCCGGGCCGTGAACTTCTCGTTGTACTCGACGATATTGCGGGCCCCGGCTTGGCTGCACAACTCCAATCGGTTGTCCATCTCGAGACACAACGAATTGAGCGTATAGACCGCCTTCATGGGGTCGGTGATGATCGCCTTCTCCTCGGACTCCATCTTGGCGAGGAAATGACGCTCGAGCTTGGCGTAGAGCGAGAATTCGACCATCTTGGGGTCGATCATCACGAACTTGAGCTGGGCGGGGTGCTTGCGGTAGAGCAGCGAAGTGATGATCGCATTGAGACCCACCGACTTGCCCTGTCCGGTAGCGCCGGCGACGAGCAGGTGGGGCATCTTGGCGAGGTCGAAGACGTAGTTTTCGTTCTGGATCGTGCGGCCGATGACTACCGGCAGCTCGGCCTTGGATTCCTGGAACCGCACCGACCGCACGGCCGAATACATCGAGACGACCTGCTTGTCGCGGTTGGGGACCTCGATACCGATGGTGCCCTTGCCGGGAATGGGAGCGATGATGCGGATGCCCAGCGCCTTGAGGCTTTGGGCGATGTCGTTTTCGAGACCCTGTATCTTGGAAATCTTGACCCCCTGCGCCTGCACGATCTCGTAGAGCGTGACCGTGGGACCCACCGTGGCCTTGATGCGCTGGATAGGGATGCCGAAGTACTTGAGCGTCTCCTCGATGCGCGACTTGTTCTCGAAAATCTCCTCNCTGCTCACCTCCGAATCNGAGACGTAGTCCTCGAGCAGCGACACCGAGGGCTTGCGGTAGTGGATCAGGTCCTTGAGGGGATCGTAGCTGTCGGTGGGNATGGAGCGCTCGTCGACGAGCTCGGCCCGGTTGGTCTCGACCGTGACGACCACCCCCTCGGGAGCTGCCGTTTCGGNCTGCGAGGGCTGCGGGGCGGATGCGGCGCGTGCCGTCCGGGCGGCAGGCACGGAGACCAGATAAGGCTCGCCGGGAGCGTGCGGCTCCTCGACGGGCTGCGGNGCGGGNGCNGGCTGCCCCTCGGGGGCCATGGTGATCTCGGTGAAAGGACCGCTGACGACGGGNTCNGGCATGGCNGGCCGGTCGAGNTCGACCAGACCNCCGCGGCCCATGACGACCCGGTTATTGCGGGAGAGGTCGAACTCCAGAAACTCNTCGTCCCCGGCGACGAGCACGGGGCCTGCCGGCTCCTCGGGCACCTCGACGGGCTCGGGCGCGTTGCGCACGATCTCGGTAAANGGATCGTCNTCCTCGGGAGCGGAAGCGGCGGGAGTGTATCGGCCGGCGCGGCCGGAATAGACGGGCTGCGGAGCGGGAACAGGAGCGGGTGCGGGCTCGGACCANGCCGGAGCTTCGGCCNGCGGCGGTATGGCATAGGACGTCTCCTGCGGCTCGGAGTACCAAGGCTCCTNGGGCTGCACGGGCTCGGGGGTCTGCACCGGCCGGAACTCGTGGACCGGGACCTCGGCCTGCGGCTCGAAGAACGGCGCATCGTCGGGCCCGGCCGAAGCGACCTTTTGCCGGAANCTGCCGACGAACCGTTCGCCCCGGTCGACGACGGCCTGGCCGGCGGAGTTGACGGTATTGATGAAATTGCGGTTGATGAAGACCCCGACGAGGATCCAGCACACCGCCAAGAGGATGAATGCGCCGATCGAACCGATATGNCCGCGCAGCAGCTCGGCCACCCCGATGCCGAAAGCACCGCCCCACCCTGTCGAACAACAGAAACTCCAACGGGGCCCCGTNGCGAAGCCCAAGGTGAGCGACCCGAGGAGAATGATGAGNCAGAGGGCCAGAATCGAATGGTTGACGAGCAGNGGGCGCTGGCGGATGATCCTTACGCCGATGAGCATGATGATGACGGGCACGAGGATNCCGAAGATACCCACGGANTTGTCGACGAGCAGAATGCCCAGCCGGGCCCCGGCGGCGCCGCACCAGTTGCGGACCGTTTCGCGGGAGAACTCGGCCTCCTCGCTTGTCTGCCGGAGCACGCTCTGGTCGGTCTCCCAACAGAAAAACGACGAGAAAACAGCCACGGCGGCGAAGAACCCGACGCAAAGCAGCAACAGACCGACGATCCAGCGGACGCTGTCGGTATTGCTCCGCTGGACCCGCTGCCGGGTATCGGAAGAGACGGTATTTCGGGCTGCCATGACCTGAAGATGATTTGACCGAGCGAAGATAGCAAATATTTTCGGATTTTCCGCCCGNCGGCGGGCGAATTATGACCCGGNGACCCGGCGGAAAGCGTCCATGGCTTTCTGTTCCAGATGCGAACGGTACTCCTCNCCGGCGAAACTGAGNAACTCATANCCGGGNGCATGGCCGGCCGGGGCCCGCAGGCCGAAGCGGTCGAGGAGCTCGGCGACGCGCCGGGCGACGGCGGGCGACGGATCGACGATGGCGACGCCGCGGCCCCCGACNACGCGCTGCAGGACGGGCAGCAGGAACGGATAGTGGGTGCACCCCAGCACGATCTGGTCGGCGCCGCGCTCGAGCATGGGGGCGANGGCCCGGCGGACGAGCTCCTCGGTTTCGGGCGTCTCCTCGCGGTCGGCCTCGACCGCCTCGACGAAGCCGCGGCCGGGGACGGCGACGACCTCNATGCCCTCGCCGTANCGGGCGGCGGTGCGGCGGAACAGGTCGCCGTCGAGGCTGCGCTCGGTNGCGAGCACCCCCACCACCCCGCTTNNGGTNGCGAGACATGCGGGCTTGACGGCGGGCTCCATGCCGACGATAGGCAGCGACGCATATTTGGCGCGCAGGAAATCNATAGCGGCGGCGGTAGCGGTATTGCAGGCGACGACGACGAGCTTGCAGCCCCGGGCGACCAACGCCGCCACGGCCTCGTCGGCGAGCCGCACGATCTCCTCGCGCGGCCGCGACCCGTAGGGGCAGTTCTTGCCGTCGCCCAGATAGACGAGCGACTCGCCGGGCAGCGCACGCCGCACCTCGCGCCAGACGGTCAGACCGCCCANCCCCGAATCGTAGATGCCTATGGGAGAGTTATTCAAGGTGAAAGGTGAAAGGTGAAAGGCGAAAGGCGAAAAATCAAGGCCGNTGCGAAAAAAAACGAATTCCGACCNGCAACTTTTNANNTTTNACTTTTCAATTTTAACNTTATTNNAAATGGTCTCCACCAACTCCTCGTCGGACAGGGCGGAGCAATCGACCGTATGGCGGGCCTTGGCGTAGAACGGCTCGCGGGCGGCCATGTCGCGGGTCATGAACTCGACGAGCTCCCCGTCGCTCAGCCCCCGCAGCCGGGGCCGCTTCTGCCGCCCGTAGGGGGTGAGACGCCGGGCGATCTGCTCGGCAGGGCGCCGCAGGTAGACCGTAGTGCCGGCCTCGTTCATGCGCTCCATGTTGTCGCGCCAGACGGGAAGCCCCCCGCCTGTGGAGACGACGGCCGTTAGGGGATCGGCGATGATCCGCTCCAAGGCGCGGCGCTCGATCTCGCGGAAGCGCTCCTCGCCCTCGTAGTGGAAGATGTCGAAGACCGANGCNCCCTCCTGCTCCTCGACGGCATGGTCGGTATCGACGGCCTCGACGCCGAGCCGCCGCGCGATCTTCCGCGCGATNGTGCTCTTGCCGCACCCCATATACCCTACCAGAAAGAGCGGACGCATGGCGGCCGATCAGAAAAGGTCCAGCTGCTCGGGGTCGATCATCTCCTCGGCATCGCCGCGGGGACGCTCGATCTCGAAAGCCACGTCGTCGGAGACCTGTGCNGCGCCCGGNGTCGGCTCGGCANCTCCGGCATCGTCGGCAAGCGGTGCGATATCCTCTGCGACCGCATCCTCNGCGAGNTCGAAACCGCNNTCCTCNNCGGCATCGTCCCCGGCTGCGGGCTGCGGCGGCANCTCGGGCTCGAGGAACCTCAACGCGGCGACCTCGAACGTAGTCAGGCGTTTGCCCTTGGCGCGGTGGCTCTTGANNCCCACGAACTCGTCGACGTCCACCTCGTCGGCGGGCCGCGANGCATGGGNGCCCTTGTAAGTTATTTCGAGCTTGGCACCGGCGCGGTCGGTCAGGCAGACGAAATCGGCCTGGCCCTCCTCGTCGAGGAAGAACTGCAGCTTGTCGGTGACCTCGGCGTTGAAGCGCTTCATATAATAATAGCCCTGCGCNCGGTCGAAGTAGCAGACGCTGTAGACGCGGCCTGCGTCGAAGCGGTCGACGCGCACGGTCTCGTCGGGGAAGTGCTGCCCGAGGTCGTAACCGGTAATGTAGTACTGGTTCTTCGAGGTCCAGACGATGAGCCGGTCGTCGCCCTTGAACTCGCCGAGNANCTTGCCGCGTCCGTCGGCGTTGAGCCGCCGCACGTCCTCGTCGAACCAGATGCTCTGGCCCCCGAGCGTCGAGACGCCGCGCTCCTTGAGGACGATCTTGTGGATGCCGTAGCGCGAGAAGAGGTTGCCCTGGCTCTGGCGCCCCTTGATGGCGAGGGTCGAGAAATCGAGGTCGACGATCACCTTCTTGAGACGCGGGCGGGGCTTGAAGTAGACTTTCAGCACCTCGGCCTCGCCGTTGGGGTTGACCGACATGTAGAGAATCTCGCTGCGCGGCGTGCCCTTGGTGATATCGTACTCCTTGTCGCGCGTGATGCCCTTGATNGCGCAGCGCTTCATGAGAATGGGCCCGTTNCGGCCGTCGCGGTAGAGGACGTTGTAGATCGTACGCTCGTCGTTGCGCTTGAAGACNCCGATGTAATAGATGCCCTTGTCGAAGAACGCCTTGTCGGAGACCTTGGTGATGACGTAGCGGCCGTCCTTGGTGAAGACGATGACGTCGTCGATATCGGAGCAGTCGCAGACGAACTCGGCATCCTTCATCGACTTGCCGATGCCGAAGAAACCCTCGGCNCGGTCGACGTAGAGCTTGGCGTTGGTGACGGCGACCTTGGTGGCCTCGATCGAATCGAACTCNCGCAGCTCGGTGCGGCGCTCGTGTCCGGCNCCGTACTTCTCGCGGATGCGNNTGTANTANGCGACGGCATATTCGGTGAGGTGCTCGATGTCNTGCNTGGTCTGGGCGATCTGCTCCTCGATCTGTTTGATCTCGTTGTCGGCCTTTTCGGAATCGTAGCGCGAGATGCGGATGAATCGCAGCTCGGTGAGCTTCTGCACGTCGTCCAGCGTGACCTCGCGGCGCAGGAGCTTCTTGAACGGCGCCAACCCCTTGTCGACGGCGGCGTAGGCGGCCTCGCGGGTCTTGCAGCCCTCGATGAGCTGGTAGAGCTTGTTCTCGATGAAGATGCGTTCGAGCGACGCGGCATGCCAAGCCTCGTTCAGCTCGCCGAGACGGATTTCGAGCTCGCGGCCCAAGAGCCACTTGGTATGGTCGGCCGAGCGGCGCAGAATCTCCCGCACGCCGAGGAAGTGGGGCTTCTCCTCCCAGATGACGCAGGCGTTGGGCGAGATCGAGACCTCGCAGTCGGTGAAGGCGTAGAGGGCGTCGATGGTCTTGTCGGACGATTCGTCGGGCGCCACCTGGATGACGATCTCGACCTTGTCGGCCGTGTTGTCGTCGACCTTGCGTATCTTGATCTTGCCTTTCTCGTTGGCCTTGATGATCGACTCCTTGATGGATTCGGTGGTGGTGGTATAGGGAATCTCCGTAATGGCGAGCGTGCGCTTGTCGATCTTGGAGATTTTGGCCCTCACCTTGACGGCGCCGCCGCGCAGACCGTCGTTGTAACGGCTCACGTCGGCCGTGCCGCCCGTGGGGAAGTCGGGATAGAGCACGAAGTCGCGCCCCTCGAGGTGGGCGATGCAGGCGTCGATGAGCTCGTTGAAGTTATGGGGAAGAATCTTCGACGCGAGACCCACGGCGATGCCGTCGGACCCCTGGGCCAGCAGCAGCGGGAACTTGATGGGCAGCGTGACGGGCTCCTCGTTGCGGCCGTCGTAGGAACGCATCCACTCGGTGGTCTTCTTATTGAAGACGACGTCCAAGGCGAACTTCGAGAGACGCGCCTCGATATAACGGCCGGCGGCGGCCTCGTCGCCCGTGAGGATGTTGCCCCAGTTGCCCTGGCAGTCGATCAGCAGCTCTTTCTGCCCCAGCTGCACGAGGGCGTCCTTGATCGACGCGTCGCCGTGGGGGTGGTACTGCATGGTCTGGCCGACGATGTTGGCGACCTTGTTGTAACGGCCGTCGTCGACGGTCTTCATGGCGTGGAGAATACGCCGCTGCACGGGCTTCAGACCGTCCTCGACATGGGGCACGGCGCGCTCGAGGATGACGTACGAAGCGTAGTCGAGGAACCAGTTCTTGTACATGCCCGTGAGCTTGCGCACGCCCCCCTCCTCCTGGGTCAGGCGGTCGTACTTGCCCTTGCGGGCGGGAGCGTCGGCGGCCTCGGGCGCATCGACGGGAGCTTCGGCTGCCGCCTCGTCGAGGGTTTCGGGCGTCGAACGGTCCTCGCTCAGCTCCTCTTCGGGATTGACTTTATCTTTATCGGCCATAAATCGGCAAATTCTTAATTTTCAATACTTCTTAATTGAGCATCAGATCCTGCTCGACGAGGTCCTCCTCGATGCGCAGGTTGTCGATGATGAAACCCTGGCGCTCGAAGGTATTCTTACCCATGTAGAACTCCAGCAGGTCGTGGATCGGGTCGTCCTTGGTGATGCGCACGCGGTCGAGGCGCATGTTCTCGCCGATGAACTCCCGGAACTCGTCGGGCGAAATCTCGCCGAGACCTTTGAAACGCGTGATCTCGGCGTTGGCGCCGCACTGCTTGAGAGCCCGCAGCCGCTCCTCCTCGGAGTAGCAGTAGTGGGTCTCCTTCTTGTTGCGGACGCGGAACAAGGGCGTCTGCAGGATGTAGAGGTGGCCGCGGCGGATGACGTCGGGGAAGAACTGGAGAAAGAACGTGGTGATCAGGAGACGGATGTGCATGCCGTCGACATCGGCATCGGTAGCGATGACGACCTTCTCGTAGCGCAGGTTGTCCATCTCCTCCTCGATGTTGAGGGCCGCCTGCAGGAGGTTGAACTCCTCGTTCTCGTAGACGACCTTCTTGGTGAGGCCGAAGCAGTTGAGGGGCTTGCCGCGCAGCGAGAAGACGGCCTGCGTACGCACGTCGCGCGACTTGGTGATGGAACCCGAAGCGGAGTTGCCCTCGGTGATGAAGATCATCGAACGGTCGGCCAGCTCGTTTTTGTCGGTGCGGTGTATCTTGCAGTCGCGGAGCTTGCGGTTGTTGAGCGAGACCTTTTTAGCCGTCTCGCGGGCCTTTTTCTGGATGCCCGAAATGGCCTTGCGCTCCTTCTCGTTCTCGACGATCTTCTTCTGGAGAATCTGCGCCGTCTCGGGGTGCTTGTGGAGGTAATCGTCGAGGTGCTTGGTGAGGAAGTCCATGACGAAGTTGCGCATCGAAACCCCGGGCTCGATCTCCTTGGAACCGAGCTTGATCTTGGTCTGCGACTCGAAGACGGGGTCGGTGACCTTGACCGAGATGGCGGCGATGATCGAAGTGCGGATGTCGAGCGGGTCGTAGTCCTTGTGGAAGAACTCCTTGACGGTTTTGGCGATGGCCTCGCGGAACGCGGCCTGGTGGGTGCCGCCCTGCGAGGTATACTGGCCGTTGACGAACGAATAATAGTTCTCGCCGTAACCGGTGCCGTGGGTAATGGCGATCTCGATGTCGTCGCCCGAGAGGTGGACGGGAGCGTAGAGCGGCTCCTCGGTCATGTTCTCGTTGAGAAGGTCCAGAAGACCGTTCTGGGAGACGTAGGCCGTGCCGTTGAAATGGAACGTCAGCCCGAGGTTGAGGTAGGTATAGTTGCGGACGAGCTGCTCGACGTACTCGAGGTTGTAATCGTAGGCCCCGAAGACCTCCTCGTCGACGCGGAAGCGGATGAGGGTGCCGTTGGGCTCGCCGACGCCCGACTCCCACTTGTCGCTCTCTTCGAGCCCCTTGGCGAAAGTGACGGTGCGGGCCTCGCCGTCGCGCACCGACCGGGCCATGAACTCGCTGGAGAGCATGTTGACGGCCTTGACGCCGACGCCGTTGAGACCCACGGTCTTCTTGAANGCCGAACCGCCGTACTTGCCGCCGGTGTTCATCTCCGAGACGGCCGCCGCGAGCGACTTGAGGGGGATGCCGCGCCCGTAGTCGCGGACCGTCACGACGCGGTCCTCGATCGTGATGTCGACCTGGTGGCCGGCGCCCATGATGAACTCGTCGACGGAGTTGTCGACGACCTCCTTGATGAGGACGTAGATGCCGTCGTCGGCCTGCGAACCGTCGCCCAACTTGCCGATATACATACCGGGGCGCAGGCGGATGTGCTCGCGCGGCGAGAGGGTGACGATCGCGTCGTCGCCGTAGCTGTCGGAGGGTTTATTGGAAAGTAAATCTGCCATATACAAGGTTGAAAGTTAAAAGTGAAAGTCGAAAGGTCGAAAACGCTTTTCACCTTTCCATTCTCACTTCCCGAAGCGCTTCGGCCATGCTGTCGTGCACCTGCTGCGCGAGCTCGTGCACCTCGGTCGCGGCGACCGTCGCGGGCGGCACGGGCGGCAGGACGCGCAAGGTGATGCGGTGGCGCCAGTCGAACGCAAGGTTCCTGCGGATGAGCGTCGCCGTACCGTCCAGCACGACGGGCAGAACCCCTACCCCGGCCTCCTTGGCCAAGGTGAAAGCCCCCGTCTTGAAACGGTGTATCTCGCCGTCCTTGGAACGCGTACCCTCGGGGAAGACGGCGACCGAAGCGCCGCGCCGGATCCACTCGCAGCCCTTGCCTACCATCTGGTCGCGGGCCTCGGCGGCGCGTCCGCGGTCGATGCAGATATCGCCGTGGAGCACGAGGAACTGCCCGAAGAAAGGCACGCGGAAGACCTCGCGCTTGGAGACCCACCGGAAATTGAGGGGCAGGAGGTAGAGCGCCGGGATGTCGACGACGGTATTGTGGTTGAGCACGATGACGTAGCTTTTCGTCGGGTCGGCCCACTCGCGGCCGATGACCCGCAGGCGCCAGAACGGGGGAACGAAAAAGAAGATGCGCACCAACACGCGCGACAACTCGTGGACCACCCGCCGGGCGCGGTCGAAAGGCCAGCAGACGACCAGCGCGACGGCCGACACCACGAGGAAGACCGTACACAAAGCGATCAGAATGAGGTAATATAAGGCACTCAGCATATCGTTCGGAACAAAGGNGAAACGTTCAATATCCTGCAAATTTATGAATTTTTCCCGGAATAACCGCCTACCATTTACACGATTTTTCAACCTTTCATAAGCCGAATACCGAGCCAAGTCTACTGAAGCTATGCCGAACCGCGATGCCATGCAGGTAAAAACCTCTCCTCCCGGACGTCTTCACCTACTGCGGACGGCNTAACGCTACTCCGGGCGCCTATTCGCGGGNTTGCGGTGNAAAAACACGCACCGCTTCGATTGTGGCGGCTCGGCAAAGTGGTACTTTGCACTCGCCTGCGGATATCGTTTGCAAGCAAACCTGCCCCTNCGNTGACGCTTTTAGTCCGTCCTCCGTTTAACGGCTACGACGTCAGGTCGGAAGTTTTTTACCTGCACTATAGATTTTCGGGGCGATCCGGACGCAACAGGCACTAACACAGCAGTGAAGCGTACCCCATAATAACAATTTAAAATAANCCCGCCCACTGCTAAAACGTTTCAATCATCCGGCTAAAACGATTTAGCACGCCGAGAATCCGTCCTTTATAAAAATAGGTATCGAAAATTTTCNGAAAAATTCAGTACTATGTATTGCATAATATAATTATTTTNCCATATCTTTGCATTGTCAAGATTTAGCGAACATAAAATAATCGATATCGAAGAATATGAAAAGACTGATTGCTCTGATCGTAATTGCGGTACTGGCCGCACTGCGGGCCCTCGGCGCGCAAACCTGCCCCNCGACGGGCCGTGTGATGACGCCGCAGGGCGAAGCCGTCGAATATGCGACGGTGGTGCTGCTGCGCGACGGAGAGCAGGTGGCCGGCATGGCGACCGACCGCGAAGGACGCTTCGCGCTGGAAGTGCCGCCGGGCGACTACANGCTCTCGATCCGCTTCGTAGGCTACGAACCGCTGACCGACGAGATACGCATCGACGCGGCGAAAGACNTNGGNGACTTCACGCTGGAGACGGCGGCGACGCAGATCGACGATGTGGTGGTGAGGGGCCGGATGATCCGCCGCGAAGCCGACCGCTTCGTGATGGACGTGGCCAACGCTCCGGCGATGATCGGCAAGGACGGCNTCGAAGCGCTCAAACTGGCGCCGGGCATCTGGATCGACGGCGAGAAGATATCGGTCAACGGCAAGACNGGCCCGAAAGTCTACGTCAACGACCGCGAACTGAAGATGGAACCCGANCANCTGCTGAACTACCTCGCGACGCTGCGGACCGAAGATATTCAGAANATNGAGGTNGTNCCGACGGTCGGGGCCGACTACGANGCCGATGCGTCGGGCGGCATCATCCGCATCACGCTGCGCAAGCGCCGCGAACGGGGCACCGAAGGCTCGGTATCGCTGGCCGGCACCACGGGCCGACGCACCGACGCGCTGATGCCGCAGGCGAGCGTCAACCACCACTCCGACCGGCTGGACCTCTATGCCAATGCGTGGGCCTCGGTTCAGAACGCCTCGTTCCGCTCCGACGAACGCACGGCCTACGCTGCGGCCGACACGCAGCTCGAAGCCCACACCGACAAATACGAACAGGACCGCAGCTACGGATTCAAGGCGGGCGGCATCTACGAAATATCGCCCAGACAGAGCGTGGGGCTCGAAGCCGACTACTGGCACAACAAGGAAAAAGGCCCTGCCGACACCTACACCGACTTCGCGGCGGCCGGGGCGCCGGTCCGCACCGAGAGCCGCTACGACACGCGGAGCCGCAACGACGGGCTCTCGGCGACGTTCAACTACATNCTGAAGATCGACACCCTCGGCTCGACGCTCAAGCTGCTGGCCGACTACAACCTGCGGGATTCCGGCACGGACAACGACAACCGCAGCCGCATAGCTGGCCCCGGCGGCGCAGCCGACTCGCTCTACCGCAACCGCTCGACNGCCCGCTACCATGTGGCGACGGCGANGCTGGCCCTCGAAAAGAACTTCACGCCGAAGATAACGCTGCGGGCCGGGGCGAAGTACACCTGCAACGACATGCACAACGACGCTCTCTACGAATACTGCCCGGCCGGGATATGGCTGCGCGACGAGGAGAACAGCTTCCGGCTCGACTACACGGAGCAGATCGCGGCGGCCTACGGGATCGTCTCGGCGCGGCCGGGGCGCTGGAGCATCGTGGCGGGGCTGCGGGGCGAATACACCCATACGGCGGGCAAGCACAGCNCCGTGAAACAGAACTANTTCTCGCTCTTTCCGAACGCCAACGTCTCCTNNGCGCTGNNCNANGACGGAGCCTACATGCTCATCGCNCANTATGCCCGCACGATCGAACGCCCCCGCTTCTGGTGNCTCAATCCGCAGCGGATGCAGATNTCGGACTACACCTACCAGACGGGCAANCCCGAACTGGACCCCTCCTACAANCACGATGCGAGCCTGACNCTCGTACTGGCGCACAAATACACCCTCACGGGCGGCGTGACGATCCAGACCGACGANATNCAGCANNCGATGCNGGCCGANCCNGAGAATCCCGACCTGCTGCAGATCGCGTGGATCAACTTCGACACGACGAAGAGCTGGTACCTGTCGGCCAACGCCCCGCTGCAGCTGACGAAGTGGTGGACGCTGAACCTCAGCGCGACCTACATCCGGCAGGGGCAGCGCACAGACCGCGACGCTCCCGAAGCGCACTACGACTTCTTCTATACGAACGCCTCGACGACCTTCACGCTGCCGGCGAAGTTCTGGATCGACCTCTCCTACCACTACCAGAACCGCTGGGTGCTGGGCAACTGCTGGGTCGAGCCGATGCACTTCACCGACGCGAGCGTGAAGAAACGCTTCGCCGACAAGTTCACCGTGGCGTTCTCGGTCCGCAACCCGATCGAACAGGTGCAGCGCATCGGAGCCCGCGGCGAGGGGTTCGTACGCCGGGTAGAGGTCGGGCAGCAATGGAACAGCCGCTCGTTCCGGCTCTCGCTGACCTACAACTTCCGGACGGGCAAGGCGTTCCGCCGCAAGAGCGTGGAAGCGGGAGCCGAAGAAGAAAAAAGCCGTCTGTAGCNNGCTACAGACGGCATTACNGGAACCCGCACTACCGGCGGACGTGGCGGGCGAACTCGACGACCAAGGCCGAACGCGGCGCGACGAGGGTCGAATCGCTCACCGCGACCGGCCGGCCGGAGAGGACGTCGCGGCCCTCGGGAGCGAGGGTCTGCNCGATCTCGGCATAGTGCGACCACGGCACNTGCTTGCGGCCGCGCGANTTGTTGANGAAGACGAAGACGGCGTCGGTATCGTCGTAGCGGAAATAGGCNTAGGTGTTGTCGCGCGAGGCGAAGTGGAGCGTNCGCCCGGAGTGGATGACGGGCTTGGTCTTGCGCCAGGAGAACAGCCGNCGCGTATGGTCGAACAGCTCGCCGGCCCTGCCCTGCCGCTGTGCGGNGTCGAACAGATCGACCCGGTCGCCCGCCCAGCCGCCGGGGAAGTCGACGCGCAGGCCNCCGTGGCCCTGCGAGCGGTCGGCGGAGCGGAACAGGAGCTCGTCGCCGGCGAAAATCTGGGGAATGCCGCGCAGGGTGGCGAGCAGGGTCATGGCGATCTTGGCCCGGCCCACGTCGCCGCGCACGAGGTCGGCCACGCGCTCGGTGTCGTGGTTGCCCGNGAAGATCATCATGCGCGAGAGGTCGTGGTAAACGAAGTCGTCGGACAGGGCGTTGTAGACGCGGATCATCCCCTCGCCCCAGCGGAGCGAATCGGAGGGCAGCGCGGCGCAGATCGCCTCGCGCAGCGGGAAGTCCATGATCGAGGGCAGGTGCGAATCNAAGCCGTCGCGGTTGGGGTTGCCGCCCTGCCAGTAGGCGAGCTGCGGCACATCGGACGTCCAGCACTCGCCGACGATGTTCAGATCAGGGTACTCGCGCAGCACGGCGGCGCACCACGCGCTCATGGGCTGCTTCTCGTTGTAGGGATAGGTATCGACGCGCAGTCCGTCGAGGTCGGCGAACTCGATCCACCACACGGCCCACTGCTGGAAGTANCGCAGCAGGAACTCGTTGTCGAGGTTCATGTCGGGCATCATGCGGTCGAACCAGCCGCCCTCCTGCACCCGCAGGTCGTACTGCGAGGCGTTGGGGTCCATGTTCGTCGAAAAGAGGTTGTTGGTCTGCGTGTACTCGGGGAAGCGGTGGACCCAGTCNNCGAACGGCAGNTCGCGCATCCACCAATGGGCCGCGCCGCAGTGGTTGGTGACGATGTCCATGATGACCTTGAGACCGCGGCTATGGGCGGCGGCNACGTAGNCGCGGTAGAGGTCGTTNGTGCCGAAGCGCGGGTCGATACGNTAGTANTCGGCGCAGGCGTAGCCGTGGTAGGAAGCGGCCGGCTCGTTGTCGAGCAACAGGGGCGTGGACCAGACGGCCGTGGCCCCGAGGTCGGCGATGTAGTCGAGATGGTCGATCATCCCCTGCAGGTCGCCGCCGTGGCGTCCGAAAAAGGCGCGGCGGTCGNCCNNNTCGGCCGTATCGGGCGTCGAGTCGATCGAGGGATCGCCGTCGGCGAAGCGGTCGGGCATCANGAGATANATCATGTCGGCCGTGGTGAAGCTCTCGCGNGCGGCGGANCCCTCGCGGCGNGCGGCGAACTCGTAAGGAACCTTGAACGTCTCCCCGCCGCGCGAGAAGACCAGGTAGCGCGTNCCGGGNGCGGCNGAAGCGGCCACCTCGACGTCGACGAACAGGTAATGNGGGCTGTCGGCCTTATGCGTGTCTGCGACGCGCACGCCCTGCGGCCCCTCGATGCGCACCTCGCAGGCCGAAATGCTGTCGCCGTGGATCATCAGCTGGAGCGGCGTACGCATGCCGACCCACCACGACAGGGGNTCGACGCGGCTNACGCGGGCACCGGCATCGTCGACCCCGGCGGGATCGAACGCAGGAACGGAGTTGCAGGAGAGAGCCGCCATAAGTGCGCAGAAAATCGGNAAACGGAANAATTTCATAAGGTCATCGGGTCAGAATCCGGTAGCTCCAGGGCGCCATATCCTCGGCGACCCGCTCCGGCAGGCANTAGGCGGCCCCGGTCATGGCGTCGGTATAACTACCGGCGTAAATGCCCGTGTCGTACTCGGCACGGATAGCGTAGGGCGAGAGGTTCATAATGGCGACGACGCGGTTGTCGGAGGTCTCGCGCACCCAGGTCAGGAGGCAGTCCTCGGCGTTGTTGCGGATTTCGGTCATCTCNCCGCCCCGCTCGCCCGCGGCCAAGGCGGGGTTGNCGTGGCGCAGCCGTGCGAGCCGCCGGTAGAANTGCGTGAAGTCGTTGAGCTCGTAGGCGGGGATGGGGTCGCGGTCGAAGAANGCGAACGAATGGTCGTAGCCCACCTCCTGGCCGGTATAGATGAGCGGCAGNCCGCGGGGCACGACGAACGAGAAGACGGCCATCGCCTCGCGGGCGTCGCCGAAGCGGTCGAACTCGGANCCCGACCACGAATTTTCGTCGTGGTTGGAAGTGAACGCCAGACGCATGGCCGAGCGGGGATAGCGCCCGCGGTCGGCGTAGATGTAGTCGCGCAGAGCCGTGACGCGGGTGCGCTGCTGNGCGACGTCGACCATGAGGTGGTGCATCTCCCACGCGTAGCAGGCGTCGAAAGCCCCCTCGTCGAAGAGGTTCGTTTCCTCGGCCTCGGCGAGCATGAAAAGNTCGGGCTTCGTACGCTTCANCTGCCGGACGGCGGCGTTCCAGAAGGCGACGGGGACCAGCATGGCCATGTCGCAGCGGAAGCCGTCGACGGCATGTTCGCGAAGCCAGAACTCCATGGCCGCGGCCTGCGCCTCCCANACGGCGGGATTGGCATAGTNGAGCTTGGCGGTATCGGACCAGTCCCACGGCACGGCGGGGCGCCCCTCGGCGTCGTAGACGTAGNANTCGGGGTGCTCGGCGATCCAGCGGGCNTCGCGCGCAGTGTGGTTGGCGACCCAGTCCAANAGGACCTTCATCCCGAGACGGTGCGCCTCGGCGACGAAAGCGTCGAANTCCTCCATGGTCCCCAGCTCGGGGCTGACGGCGCAGTAGTCGCGGACCGAATAATAGGAACCCAAAGGCCCCTTGCGGCCCTCGAGGCCGATCGGGAAGACGGGCATGAGCCACACGGCGTCGANGCCNATNTCGCGCAGGAAAGCAAGACGNGCGGCNGCNGCCCGCAGGGTACCCTCGGGCGTGAGCTGCCGCACGTTCATTTCATAGAGGACGGCCTGATAACTCCAGTCGGGATGAAGCATAAATCCAATGAATTATTGAACCAAAATGGCGTATTCCCACGGTGCGANGACGAACTCCTCGCCGGAGACGAGGGTNCGGGGCTCGCCGGAGAGGGCGTCGGTGAAGTCGCCGGCGACCTCGACGGTGGGGATGATCGGCTGCGGCTNNGCCGAGAGGTTGAACAGGCAGACGACCTTGTTATCNCCGGCCGTGCGGGTGAAAGCCATGACGTCGGCCGCGGCACCGGCCATGTAGGCCATGTCGCCGNNNCGACTGCCCGAAGCGAGCGCGGGGCAGGCATGNCGCAGGGCGTTGAGNTTCTTATAGAAAGNGGTCCACTCGTTGGGCTCGTAGGCGGGGATGGGGTCCTTCTCGAAGAACTCGAAGCGGTGGTCGAAACCGATCTCCTGNCCGGTATAGATCAGCGGCAGGGTCTGCGGCAGAACGTAGGTCAGCGCGGCCATCGTAGCNGCGGCAGCGCCCATGCGCTCGAACTCGGTGCCGTTCCACGAATTTTCGTCGTGGTTGGAAGTGA
Organism: Alistipes sp.; assembly: GCA_014796635.1. Taxonomy (GTDB): domain Bacteria; phylum Bacteroidota; class Bacteroidia; order Bacteroidales; family Rikenellaceae; genus Alistipes. The sequence continues at coordinate 117,304 of JAAVIK010000003.1, read as the reverse complement.
ACATCATACGCAGTGCCGATGCGGGATACTCCTCGGCGTACTTAGCGAGCAGTTCGCGCAGGTCGGCGGCCGACTTCTTGCCNTGGGCGATATCGTTCAGGACATGGTGGAGNTCCCAGCCGTANGTGGCGTCGAAGCCGTCGGCATGGAACTGCGGGCCCTCGGCCTCGGCGAGCGTGAAGAGGTCGGGGCGCACCGTGCGCAGGCGNGCGAAAGCATCCTCCCAGAAGTCGTGGGGAACCTCCATCGCGACGTCGCAGCGGAANCCGTCGACGCCCCGGTCGACCCAGAACTTCAGCACGTCGAACAGGGCGGCGCGCACNCCGGGGCAGTCGTAGTTGAGCTTGGCGATNTCNGTCCAGTCGTACTGCACGACGGGGGCGCCCGTCGAATCGCGGACGTACCACTCGGCGGGCATCTCNTCGACCCAGGCGGCGTCNGGCGAGGTGTGGTTGCCGACGTGGTCGAGGATCACGCGCAGNCCNANCTNGTGGGCGCTGGCGAGAAAGCGGTCGAAGTCGGCCATGGTGCCGAACTCGGGGTTGACGGCGCAGTAGTCGCGGATAGCGTAGTAGGAACCCAAGGTCCCCTTGCGGCCCTTTTCGCCGATGGGATAGACGGGCATGAGCCAGACGATGTCGACGCCCAGATCGCGGAGCTGCGGCAGGCGCGCCTCGGCGGCGGCGAAAGTACCCTCGGGGGTGAACTGGCGCACGTTCATTTCGTAGAGCACGGCGTCGGAAGCCCACTCGGCGGCAGCCTCGGGCCGGGAAGTGCAGGCGGCAGCGAGGGAAAGCGCCGCCAGAAGCAACAGAGAGAAGATTCGTTTCATGGTTCTATTCGGTTTGGGTCAGTATCTCGAATCCGCAGGGCGCGAGCTCCATGAAGAGCCGCCCGTCGGGACGGAAGCCGAAACCGGCTCCAAAGTTAGCTTTAAATTTTCGATTTTCCGCGAATCCGGCCGGAAGAGTGCACTCGACGCACTGCGGTCGGCCGCCGAAGTTGAGGGCGACGACGGCTATCCGGCCCATGTAGGCGCGGGCGAAAATCCACACNTCGTCGCTGAGGGCGAGGGTCGTCATGTCGCCGTAGAGGAGCGGCATGGACGACCGCCGCAGGCGGATCAGCTCGCGGGTGAGCGCGCGCTGCGCCTGCTCCTCGGGNGTATAGCCGTCGAAGCGCATCATGCGCCGGTTGTCGGGGTCGTTGGCGCCCGGCTCGCCGTACTCGTCGCCCTGGTAGATGCAGGGGACGCCGGGAACGGTGCAGTTGAGGGCCTGGATCAGAGCGAGCTTGCGGTAGCCCACGGGGTCGCCGACGCCGATCGGACGGCTCCAGCCGGCGAGCTTGTGGTCCTCGTCGGGCGAGAGGGCGCCGCCGGCCAGCGAGACGAGGCGCGCCTTGTCGTGGTTGCCCGTGATGTTGCCCATGGTGTGGTGGGCGCCGTAGGCGGCCGACGACTCGTCGACCACGGCGGCCAGCGCACGCACGGAGCGGCCGCGGGTGAGGACGTCCAGCGCCGTGTGGTAGACGTTGAAGTCGAACTGGGCGTCGATCATGCCGCTCTTGACGTAGGAGCCGATGAGCTCGGGCGAACCGTAGGTCTCGCCGATCTGCCAGAGGTCGCGGTCGGGGAAGCGGGTCTTCATCTTATGGGTGAGCATGCGCCAGTAATTCTCGGGGATGTGCTTGCAGGCGTCGTGGCGGAAGCCGTCGAGGTCGTACTCGGCGATCCAGTAGAGGGCCGAATCGGTCATAGGCTCGCAGACCTCGGGGCGCTCGAGGTCGAGCGTGGGAATATGCTCGTCGAACCACGTAGTGAGCCGCTCCTCGTCCCAGAGCTCGAGGTTCTTGCGGCCGTCGGGCAGGTAGAGGGGCGTCACCCAGTCGGGGTGGGCCTGCAGGACGGGCGAATGGATATGGAGATGGTTGGCGACGTAGTCGAGGATGACGTTCAGACCGTGGGCATGGGCCGTATCCAAGAGGGCGCGCAGGTCGTCGGGCGTGCCGAAGCGGTCGTCGACGCGCGTGGTATAGATGGGCCAGTAGCCGTGGTAGCCCGAGAAGCGGGTGAACGGCTTCCGGTTGAGACCCCACGCGTCGCGCGGATTCTGCGTGACGGGCGAAATCCAGACCGTGGTGATACCGAGCGAATCGAAGAAACCCTCCTCGATGCGCTGCGTAATGCCCTGCAAATCGCCGCCCTGGTAGTCGACCTGCGGGAGGACGTCGCGGCGGCGGAGCGGCGCATCGTTGGCGGGGTCGCCGTTCCGGAAGCGGTCGATCATGAGCGAATAGAGCACCTGCGCCTGCTTGTCGTGCCGCGTGAGCTGCGCGGCATCGAGGACGGGCCGGCCCTCGGCGAGAGGCACGAGCAGGTCGTTGAAGCGGGCGCTGTCCGAAGCGGCGAAAAGACGCAGCCACGAACGGCCGGCGCCGGCGGCATCGGCGGGCAGCGTCACCGCTACCCCGCTGTCGGTACGGGAAACGAACTCGTCGGGCAGGCGGCAGTTCTGCCACAAGGCGACGACCTGCGACGCGGGCTGCGAGAGACGGACGAAGACCCTGCGGCCGCGGCACCCCTCGGAGCAGGCCCACGCATCGGGCGTGCGGTCGCCGCCGAGCGCAGCGACGGAAAGGCAGCGNCCGCCGGTCCAGGCCTCGAACGTCGCGGCGAAAGCCCCCTCGGGCGCCGAGACGACGAACTCCGACCAGTCGTCGGCCGCGGGTTCGATCCTCAACGCGGCGGAAGTGACCGAATCGGCCCGCTCCCACTGCGGAAAGTAATCGGTGAGCATCAGGCGGTTGTCGCCCGGCTGCAACAGAGCGGGGACGACGGGCTGCCCATTGCCGGCCGCAGGCAGCTCGGGGAAGAGCCGGCCGCAGCAGCTGCAGGCCAAGGCAGCGACGGCGAAAAACAGACGACGTTTCATGGCTACAGCTGGATGACGATCGACGAATAAGGCGGCATGGCGAGCGTGTGCGTATCGCCCTGCGAGGAGATCGCGACCCCGTTCATGTCGGCGACGGGACGGTCGATCGCAGCCGTGAAAGTATAGGTCGTCTGCGTATCGGAGACGTTGTGCAGCACGAGCAGCTTCTCGCTCTCCGAAGTGCGGTAGAACGCCATGACCTGCTTGTTGTCGGACGAAGCGTCGTCGAACCACTCGGGCAGCTCGATCGCCCCCTCGGCCAGNGCGGGATAGGTGTTGCGCAGGCGCAGGAACTTGCGGTAGACGTTGTAGAGCGAAGCGGCATCGTCGGCCTGCTTGGCGACGGAGCCGATGCCCGTGTCGGTGTTGAGCGTCGANGCNATCCACGTCGTACGCTCCGCATCCTCGGCCTTGGGTTTCCACAGCATCGGCTCGCGGACGTTGCGGTCGCCCCCTTTGTCGTACTTGTTGCCGAACATGCCGAGCTCCTCGCCGTAGTAGACGTAGGGCGAACCGACCGACGTGAGCAGCACGGCCGCGGCGATCTTGCAGCGCTCGAGCGACACGGCATACGAACCGCCGACGTCGGTGCGGGCGCGGTTTTCGTCGTGGTTGGAGAGCTTGGTGGCCTGGATGAAATCGGGACGCTGGGCGGCGAACGTTTCGCGCTCGGCGATCATGTCCTTGGGGAACCACTTGGCGTGGGAGTTCTTGATCGCATAGAGCAGGCGGTCGGCCCAGGCGGTGAAGTCGAACAGGGCGGGCAGACCCTTATAGTATTTGGCCATCTGGTCGGTGGCCATCCAGCACTCGCCCACCATGTAGACGTCCTTGAAACCGAGGGTCGACTTGCCCTGGAAATAGGCGTTGACGTCGGTGTAGAACTTGTCGAGCCACGTGGGGTTTTCGTCGGAAGTCTCGCTGTCGTAGATATGCTTCACGGCGTCGAGACGGAAGCCGTCGACGCCCTTGTCGATCCAGAACTTGGCGGCGTCGGTCAGCGCCTTGAAAGCCCCGGACTGCTCGCACGTCGTGGCGGGACCGTAGTTGAGGTCGGGCATCGAGCGGTCGAAAGCGCCCTGGTAGAACCAGTCGGTCGTACCCGACGGCACGGCAATCCACCCCGGCGTTTCGGTCTGCGTGAAGTGGTAGAAACTGCGGTAAGGATTGTCCGTACTCTTGCAGGCCTCGATGAACCACGGGCAATAATGCGACGTATGGTTGGGCACGAAGTCGAGGATGACGCGGATACGACGCTTATGGGCCTCGGCGACGAGGTTTTCGAGGTCGGCTATCGTGCCGTATTCGGGCTGGACGTCCTTGTAGTCGATGACGTCGTAGCCGTGCTCGGAACCGGCGACGTAGATAGGCAGGAGCCAGATGCCGGCGACGCCCAGATTGTCGAGGTAATCGAGTTTGGCGGTGACGCCGTTGAGATCGCCGATGCCGTCGCCGTCGGAGTCGGCGAACGAACGGACGAAGATTTCGTAGAAGACGTCGGCGCGCTTCTCGCCGTCGAAAGGCCGGGCCTCGTACTGCGAGACGCGGTCGACGATATCGCGGCCATCGGGTTCGGGAGCGGGGATGCCGCCCTCGTCGGACGAACAGGATGCGGCGGCCAGCGACACGGCGGCGGCGAGCGCGCGGAGATAGAATCGGTAACGCATAGGTCGGATAGTTTTAGGATCGATTAGAAACCGGCGTGCCGGTCAGGGCACGCCGGTCAAAGGATGCTGCTCCTATTCGGCAGCCGTGAAAATCAGCTTGTAAGGCGTATGGGTGAGGTCGAGCACGAAGTCGTAGGTACCGGCCGTGATGGCGATGTTGTCGCCGCCGATAGAGAGGTTCTCCGCATCGCCGCCGAGGTTGTGGTCCCAGCTGCCGTCGAAGCGGACCTTGAACTCGCCGTCCGAACATGCGACGCCGGCAGCCTTGTAAAGACCGTCCTCGGGGTCGCGGACGAGCTCGACGTCGTCATCCCAACTGCCGACACCGTCGCCGATCAGGCCGACTTTGGCGAGGGGCGTAGCCTTGGCGGTCATGGCGTCGAGGTCGACATCCCAGCGGTAGATACCCTCGGCGATCATCATGTTGTCGCCGACGCCGAGCCGGAACTCGTTTTCGGCANCCTCGACAGCCTCGCCGGCCACCCACGTATCGCCGTAGGTGAACTTGAAACCGTAGGTCAGACCGTACATCGAGACGTAGCCCCAGTAGTTGCCGGTCTCGACATCGCCCCACAGCTGCGGAGAAGCGGAGACGTTCCAATCGATATCGCCGAAGTCGCCCGTGACGCCGATAGTCTCGGGATAGAGCTGCAGGTCGGCGACCGTGCCGTCGATCTCGAGGGTCATGGCGGCGCCCGTGAGGTCGAGGACGAGCGTGTGCTCGCCCTTGGTCATGTTGAGCGCGCCGCCGTCGAGCTTCAGACCGGTGCAGCTGCCGCCCAGGACGGCGGGATAGTCGGTGCCGCCGCAGGCGATCGTACCGCCGTTGAGGGCGATCGAGAACTTGCCGACAGCGGTGAACTCGTGGGTAAGGGTCCACTTGCCGGCGCCGTCGGCCGTCATGGCGATCGTCGTGGCGGGCTCGCCGGCAAGCACGACGGCAGCCGTGGTAATCTCGGTGTCGTAGAGCGCCTTATCCTCGCCCGAGAGGTCGACGGCATAGAAGCGCAGACCGGCCGCCATGGCGATCGGCGTAGCCTCGGTACCGCCGGGGTACTCCTCCAGAGCCGAAGCACTGCCGCCGAAGCGGGTGCCCAGCGGGGTCTGCAGGCGGGCGAGCAGGATTTCGGGCGACGCGGCGCCGAGGAAGTTCACGAGACCGTAGAACTTGCCCTCCTCGAGCAACGAGAGCTTCGTGGCGGCGAGGTAGTTCCAGTCGCTGGCCGAGCTGGCGACGTAGAGCACGTCGTCCTTCTCCTCGACGGCACCCTCTGCGATGTGGTAGGGATAGTCGAAGATCGAGAGCGTGAAGGCCGTGATGCCGCCCTCGCCCTCGACGGCGAGGTTGCTCGTGCCGGCGAGCTCCAGCGCTGCGGGATCGCCGCCGAGCGAGCAGTTGTACTTCGTATCGCCCGCTTCGATATCCCAAGCCTTGTTGAAGCGGACCTTGTATTCGCCGCCGGCCACGGCATCGGCGAAGCCGATCCACGAGCGGGTAGCCGGATCGTAGGCCATTTCGACGTCGTCGCCGTCTTCCCAGCCGCCGACGCCTGCGCCGATGAGCGAAACGCTCTCCAAGGGCAGCAGAACATAGGTCAGCGTCTCGGTGTCGAGCTCGACGTAGTAGAGACCGGCGTCAGCCGTGAGGTTGCCGGCATCGCCTTCGGTACTCAACGTACCCTCCTCCTCGCCGGCACCGTAGGCGGTGCCGTCCCAGCCGGGCTGCGACGAGAACTTGAACCCGCCGCCCTCGGGCAGGTGGACGAAGCCGCGGAAGATGCCGTCGTCGCCCTGCAGGAGACGCGAAATGGGCTTGGAGAAGTTCCAGTCCTGATAATCGCCGGGAATCCACAGGTAGGTGACCTTGGTGTACTCGAACGACACGGTGAGGGTTTTCTGCTTGGTTTCGCCCGTAGCGGCCGCAGCCGTCACGCGGAANTCGACGTCGTAGTTACCGGTGAGCGCGATGCCCAGCGCGTCGAACAACTCGGAGTTCCGGCAGGTGAANTGGGTGGCCTGCGTNGTACCCAGCANCNGATAACCGTCGCCGAGCTGCGCCTCGACCGTATAGTCGACGGCGGTCGGAGCGGCGAAGCGGACGGGNGACCANGTGAGCGTGAAATCCTCGTCGATGGTCAGCCCGTTGACGATGACCTTGCCGTGGTTGGCGATCGAGAGGTCGGAAGCCGGCAGGACGAGCGCGTCGGGATCGTGGTTGCAGGCNGCAGCGAGCACCAGCAACGCGGCGGCCGACAAGATATGTTTCAGAAGTTTCATGGTGTATGCGTNTTTTAAGGTTTTACTCGACCTTTTCGACCGTAGCCGAGACGGGCGAGGGGTTGGTCGTATCCTCGGCCAAAGCGGCGATGTCGCCGTGGAAGTCGATGGTGAAGCGGACCGTGCCCGTTACGCCGGTATTGCAGTTGCTGCCGTTGTAATCGATGTGAGCGAGGTTNTCGCCGCCCCAGCTGTCGGACCANGCATGGTCGAGACGGAACTTGAACTCGCCGCCCGTGAAGTCGGGAATCGTGCACTCCCAGACCTGCGCGTTGACCGNGGCATTGTGCTTGGCCTCGAAGTCGGGATCGTCGGGATCGGTCGGCAGACCGGCCAGCGTCATCTCGACGTCGTCGTCGCCCCAGCTGTTATAAGCACCGACGANGCTGATCGCCGTGATCGGGGTCATCTTGACGGAACCGGTCGAGTGGTCGGTCTCCANCGCGACCTTGATCCAATAGAGACCGGGNGTCGCTTTGAGGTTGTCGCCGTCCTGGGCCAGCGCATCNNCGCTGCCGCCCCAGTTCTCGGGGCTCCAGTCGGGCTGACCGGTGAACTTGAACTCGCACGTCTCGGCGCCGTCGGCCGACACGAGGTAGACGGGACCCTCGTAGACGTCGCTGTTCTCGCCGTTCTCCCACAGCACGGGGGCCGTCGAAGGCGACCAACCCTGGTATGCACCGGGCACGTAGAGCGGACGGCGGATCCACGGAGCCGANGTCGACTTGACGGTGGTGATGTCGAGGGCGATGGTGTTGGACTGCTTGGAATAAGCGCTGTCGGCAGCGGTCGAAATCGACGAGACGATGTAGAAGAAGACCTTGGAAGTGGCATCGGCCGGGACGCCGAGCCCCTTGTCGTTGACCAGCGCGTTGTTCAGGGCCTCCTTGGTGAGGGTGTAGGAGGTGGTGTAGGATTCGCCGACCTGGTAGGGATCGGCCTCGCCGTAGACGCAGTAGAGGGCGTAGGAGACGGCGGCGTAGTAGCCGTAGTCGGCGGCGCTCCATGTGAACGTGACCTCGGACGAGAGGTTGTCGGCATCGACGACGATGTCGGAATGCTCGTCCAGCACGGGGACGACGACGGCATCGGGCGCGACGGCGCAGGTCTTGTCGACCTCCTGGCAGGCGAAGAGCGCCAGAGCCGCGGCAGCGCAGAAAATATATCTTAAGAATTTCATCGTATGCAAGATTTAGAATTGAAGACTAATAACCGGGATTCTGCACCAGATTCTCGTTGACCAGCATGTCGTCGGCCGGCAGCGGGAAGAGCTTGAGGTGGTCGGAGATGGCCTGTCCGGAGAGAACGCCGCCCTTGAGGGGCCACAGGTAGCTGCCCGAGGTGAAGCGGCCGAAGCGGATGAGCGTCGTGCGGCGGAAACCCTCCCAGTAGAGTTCGCGGGTGATCTCGTCGAAGATGTTGTCGAGCGTGACGGAACCCGAAGCCTCGGAGGTGCCGGCGCGATGCTGCAGGGCGGCGATGTAACCTACGGCCGTAGGGTCGGAGGTCGTGCCGCCGTCGATGCGGGCCTTGGCCTCGGCATAGGCGAGGTACATTTCGGCGACGCGGATCATCGGGAAGTCGATCGAGGTGTAGAGTTCGATCTCGGAATAATCGGTCTCGGGATCGAGGAAGCGGTTGTTGTTGAACTTCCAGACGTGCCAGCCGGCGGTGAAGTCGGAGCCGTTCATGGTCTTGTCGTCGGAGAAGCGCAGCGAGACGAGGGCGCGCTTGTCGACCGAGGTGAACGTGGGTTCGGCACCGGTCTCGGCGGCATCGGCATAACCCTGTCCGATGAGCTTGGCGGCGAACTCCGTCGATGTAACGATACCGCTCCACGCTTCCGAAGTACCGAGACGCTTCTTATCGCCGTCCTTGAGGTTGCCCTGGCTGGCAGCGATCAGGTAGGTGGCGCCGCCGTAGGACTGGGTGCGGGTAGCGTCGTAGCACGAAGCGTAGACGATCTCATTCCGCGCATCGGGATTCTCGCCGTTGTCGCCCATAAAGAGCGCCTCGTAATCGGGGCAAAGAGTATATGCGTCGATGACTTTCTCGGCGGCTTTCATGGCGGCAGTGTAGTAGTAGTCGCTCTCCTCGCCCAAATAGGTTTTGTGGTTGAGACACAGGCGGGCCAGCAGACCGTAGGCGGCACCCTTGTCGACACGGGGATAGTCCTGCGTGTGCGGCTCCTTGAGGTGCGAAGCCTCGCCGGTCAAGTCGTCGAGCTCGGATTTCAACCACGCGAAAAGCGACTCGGCATCGGTCTGCCGAGGCTTGGCGGAGCCGACGGCGTCGGTCTCGAGGACGAAAGGCGGGTTGCCGAAGCAGTCGAGCAGAATCCAATAAGCGTAGGCGCGCAGGAACCGCACCTCGGCCCGCTCGGTAGCGATCTCGGCATCGCCGTCGTTGGTGTTGCGCAGGAACTCGTTGGCGAACGATACCAACATGATAGCGCGCGTATAAGTAGCGTAGATAGCGTCGTTCTTGGTCGACGTCCAGGTGTTGTTGCAAATCTCCTTGACCCAACCGTCGCCCCAGACGCAGTGGCCCTCGTCGGTGGAGAGGGTCTGGATCGACCACCAGGCGCGCAGGAACTCGGAAGCACCGGCGTCGCCGACCGCGATGTCGGCCGAACCGGCACCCGACTGTCCGACGAGCGTGAAGCCGCCGTAGATCTTGGCCAGCTGCCCCATGCGGTAGACGGGGTTGGGATAAATCTCGCTATTGGGAATAGAGCTGTCCGAAAGCGGGTTCTGGTCGAGGTCGCCGATACAAGCGGTGAACGACAGAGCCGCGCAAACTGCGAATAAAATATGCTTTTTCATAATCGTGAACTCCTCGGATTAAAAGTTGATGCCCAGACGCAGGCTGTAGATACGCGGACGCGGGTAGACGTTGCCGTCGATACCGCCGGCCACCGAAACCTCGGGATCGAGGCCGCTGTAATTGGTGATGACGAAGACGTTCTGNACGCCGGCGGCCAGACGGATCGAAACGCCCGACTTGGCGACGTTATGGAACGTATAACCNANNTTGATGTCATCCATGCGGAAGAACGAAGCCTCCTCGAGGAAGAGGTCNGANAGNCACTGNGCCGTGGTGGCGCTGGTGGTGAAGCCGTAACGCGANGCCACGGGCTGCGTGTTCGTGAGGTAGCCCTTGCCGATCAGGTCGCGGTAGTAGGACGTGGCCGAACGGCGCATGACGTCGTTGAACATGTAGTTGCCCACGGTGCCGTGGCCGTTGAAGCCGAAGTCCCAATTCTTGTAGGTCAGCTTGAGGTTGACGCCGTAGTAGAAATCGGGNTTGGGGCTCTTGTTGGTCATGTAGCGGTCGGCATTGGTGATCTGACCGTCGCCGTCGCGGTCGACCAGACCGTTCTCGATAGCGTTGCCGTCGGCGTCGTAGGCCTGCTGCCAGAGGTAGAACGTATAAGGCGTATAACCGACCATGTGGCGCTGGGCCGTGTTGCCCGTACCGCCGCCGGCACCGCCCACGTCGATGGCATCCGACGGGAGGGCCGTGATCTCGGTATTCTGGAACGTGCCGTTCAGGCCGATCTGCAGGTTCCAGTCCTTGGTCTGCACGGGCACGAAGTTCAGAGCGACCTCGATACCCTTGTTCTTCATCGAACCGATGTTCTGGTAGACGTAGTTGGAGAAGTTGCCGCCCAGAGGCACGGCGACGTAGGAGAGCATGTCGTCGGTCTTGCGGTAGTAGGCGTCGACCGAACCGTTGATGCGGCCGTTGAGGAAGCCGAAGTCGACACCGACGTTGTAAGTGGTGGTCTCCTCCCACTTGAGGCTCTCGTTATAGGCCTGCGGCTTGAGGGGATAGTACCACTCGCCGTTGCCCAGCGGGTAGGTCGTGGCGGGGTCCTTGGAAATCTCGGCATAGGACTTGGCGGCATAACGGTCGTCGAAGTCCTGCTGGCCCGTGACGCCCCAACCCAAGCGGAGCTTGAGAGCCGAGACGACGTCGGAGTTCCTGAGGAACTTCTCCTGTGCGATGTTCCAAGCTGCGGCGGCCGAGGGGAAGTAACCCCAGCGGTTCTTGCCGACGAAGCGCGACGAACCGTCGGCACGCATGGTGAAGGTGAAGAGGTAACGCGAATCGATCGAGTAATTCAAACGGCCGTAGAACGACACGAGCACGTCCTGATAAGCCGAATGGGTCTTGTTGATCTCCTTGACGTCCCACGGACGGCCCTCCTCGGCGGAGACGACGCGGCCGTAGCTCCACGAATCGGTCGAAGCGTAGTTCTCGGCCCACGAGTAACCGGCCATGACGCTGAAGTTGTGGATGCCCCACTCCTTGGCGTAGTTGGCATAGAACTCGAGGAGCTGGTTGCGGTGGAGATTCTTGTACTCCTCGAAGCGGCCGCGGGTCTTGTAGGCGCTGTCGCCGTCGCGGTTGGCCTGGATCGAACCGGGCAGGTTGCCCTTGTCGCCCGACGTAGAGGTGATGTCGAGACCGAGGTTGAGGTTGAAACTCAGCTCCTCGAGGCCGTGGACCTTATAATCGAACTGGAGATTGCCCAGCGCGCGGTAGGAATGGTTGCCGTCCCACGCGTCGTAGAGCAGCGACAGCGGGCTGGTATCGGCGAGGTTGGTATCCCAGTTGAAGTAACCGTTGTTGGTGGCGTAGTCGACGGCGCCCTCCTCGGTACGGTGGTAGGGGTCCTGCGTGGGATCGAAGTAGACCGCAGCGCCGATAGCATCGCCGTCGGCGTAGTTGGCGCGGTTGTAGATACCCTTGGCGTTGAGGCTGACGGAGAGGTGGTCCTTGAAGAACTTGGGCGCGAGGTTGATGTCGACCGTCACGCGCTGGTTATCGGAAGTCTTGAGCGTACCGCCGTCGTAGGTGTAACCCACCGATGCGCGGTAAGGCAGCTTGTTGTCGAGCGCCGAACCGTAGACCGAGACNTTGTGGTCGGTGGCGATGCCCACCTTGTAGATGAGGTCCTGCCAATCGGTGTCGGCGGTGCCGAAGAGCGTGGCGGACTTCTCGGCCAGATCGGGATAGGTACCCAGAATNTACTCCTTGAACTGGGCGGCGTTCATCATATCCATCGTCTTGTGGTTGTGCTTGACGGAGACGCTGCCGTTGTAGGAGACGCGGGGCTTGCCGCCCTCGCCCTTCTTGGTAGTGATGAGGATGACGCCGTTGGAAGCGCGCGAACCGTAGATNGCCGTNGCCGAAGCNTCCTTGAGGACGGTGAACGAAGCGATGTCGTTGGGATTGACCATCGCCAGACCGTTGGCCATGCCGGGACCGGCGTCGTTGGCCACGGGCACGCCGTCGATGACGATCAGCGGGTTGTTGTTGGCCGAGAGCGAAGCGCCGCCGCGGATGCGGATTTCGGCACCGGCGCCGGGAGCGCCGTCGCCCGAGACGATGTTGACGCCGGGGACCTTACCGCGGAGCAGCTCCTGCGGCGAAGTGAGGGCGCCGCGGTTGACCTCCTCGGCCTTGACGGCGATGACCGAACCGGTCATGTCGTTCTTCTTGACGGCGCCGTAACCGATGACGACCACCTCGTCGAGCGACATGAGGTCCTCCTCGAGNACGACGCGCTGCAGGTCGGACGACGAAGCGACGCGCTGCAGGTCCTTATAACCGATGAAACTGATCCGGACGGCGGCACTGCCGTCCTTGACGGACAGCACNTACTGTCCGTTGAAGTCGGTCGACGTACCGTTGGCGGTTCCCAACTCCACCACGGTGGCTCCGATAACGGGCGTACCGGATGCGTCGACGACGACGCCTTTTACCTCATACCCGCCTTTCTGGGCGAGAGCGAGGGGGGGGGGTGCTGACGCATAAGATCATAACACCCAAACACATAGCCAGAATTTTTCGCATAAAGCCGTTTGTGTTAGTTAATAATAGGTTGTATGGTTGGATCGTTTATTTCAAAGCGCGCGAAACCGAACCCTCGACCGTCAGGCGCTCGCCGCAGAGCGCGATTTCGACGGGCTCGCCCTCGCAGGCGATATGAACGGAAGAACGGGCGATCTCCACGGAGAGCACGCGGCCCCGNTAATCGATGCGGAACGCGAGGCGCTGCCAGGCCGCGGGCAGATGAGGCTCGAACGAGAGGATGCCGTCGACGACGCGCATGCCNCCGAAGCCCTCGACNACNGNGAGCCACGANCCGGCCATGGAGGTGACGTGGCAGCCCTCCTCGACCTCGCGGTTGTAGTCGTCGAGGTCGAGACGCGCCGTACGCAGGTAGAGCTCGTAGGCCTTGTCCATCAGGCCCAGCTGAGCGGCGAGCACCGTATGGACGCAGGGCGAGAGCGACGACTCGTGGACCGTGCGGGCCTCGTAAAAGTCGAAGTTGCGGCGCAGGGTGGCGTTGTCGAACTTGTCGCGGAAAAGGTAGAGCCCCTGCAGGACGTCGGCCTGCTTGATGAAGCACGAACGCAGGATGCGGTCCCACGACCACTTCTGGTTGATAGGCCGCTCGGCGGGGTCGAGGTCCCTGACGAGAATCTGCTCCTTGTCGAGGTAACCGTCCTGCTGCAGGAAGATGCCCAGCTCGCGGTCCTCGCCGAGGTACATGTTGCGGTCGATTTCGAGCCACCCGGCGGTCTCGGACTGCTCGTCGAACGAACGGCGGGCGCAGAGGTCGGCGTAGGCTTCGGGGCGATTTTCGCGCACCCAGGCGACCGCCTCGGCGGCGTAGCGCATCGACCAGCAGGCGATATAAGAGGTGTACCAGTTGTTGTTGACGTTGTTTTCGTACTCGTTGGGGCCCGTGACGCCGAGCATGACGTACTTCCTGCGCGCCTCGGACCACGTGATGCGCTGGGCCCAGAAGCGGGCGATGGACAAGAGGACTTCGGCACCGCCCTCGGCGAGATAAGCCTTGTCGCCCGTGTAGCGGATGTAGTTGAAAATGGCATAGGCGATAGCGCCGTTGCGGTGGATCTCCTCGAAGGTGATCTCCCACTCGTTGTGGCACTCCTCGCCGTTGATCGTGACCATGGGATAGAGCGCCGCACCGCCGTGGAACCCGAGCTTGGCGGCGTTTTCGATCGCCTTGTCGAGCTGGTTGTAGCGGTAGACCAAGAGCTCGCGGGCGACCTCCTGTCCGGCGGTGGCCATGTAGAACGGCAGGCAATAGGCTTCGGTGTCCCAGTAGGTGACGCCGCCGTACTTCTCGCCGGTGAAGCCCTTGGGACCGATATTCAGGCGCGTGTCGACGCCCGTATAAGTCTGCAGGAGCATGAAAATGCAGAAACGGATGCCCTGCTGGGCGGCATCGTCGCCGCCGATCTCGATGTCGCAGCTGTGCCAGCGGGCGGCCCAGGCCTCCTCCTGCTCCCGGAGCAGCGTATCGAACATAGCCGCAGCCCCGTCGGCAGCGACAGCCCGGGCGGCGGAGATCAACTCCTCGGGGCGGTGGTTGAGCGACGAACAGATACCTACGTATTTATAGAGCGTGGCCCACTCCCCTGCTTCGCGGCGCACGGCAGCCGTATGGCGCACCTTTTCGGGCGTCGTCTCGCAGCGGAACCCGGCGCCGTCGAGGAAGACGCGCTGGGCCCAGGCTACGTCGAAACCGCTTTTCTTAGTGCGGCACTGCACGGCATCGCCGTCGGTAGCGATGTGCTCCCAGAACTTCTCGTCGTAGTTGGCGTCGGTATTGCGGACGTCGGCGTCGATGAAAGGCGAGAACGTAATCTCGGCAGCCCGGTTAAGGGGCCGGACGGCGTAGCGGATGACGCCCAGCTCGCGGCGCCGGAGCGAGAGGAACCGCACGACCTCGACCTCGACCTCGGTGCCCGAAGCCATGCGCACGGTCATGCGGCGCGTGAGCACCGAACGCCGCATATCCAACTCGCGGCGGAACTTGAGCACCCCGACGCGTGCCAGATCGAGCGGCTCGCCGTCGACGGCGACGCCGACGCCGATCCAGAATGCGGAGTTGAGGACCTTGGCGAAATACTCGGGATAACCGTTCTTCCACCACCCCACGCGGGTTTTGTCGGGATAATAAATGGCACCGATGTAATTGCCCTGCAGCGAATCGCCCGAATAGGGCTCCTCGAAATTGGCGCGGCCGCCCATGACGCCGTTGCCCAAGGCGAAGAGCGATTCGGAAGACTTGACGCGCGAGGGGTCGAAGTGCTCCTCGACGAGCATCCAGGGATCGGTTTCGATAAACTGGTTCATCATATGGGATCAGTCGATTTGGTTGCGAAGTTCGGCGAACGTGAAGCCCTCGAACGAGGGCAGCGGCATGGTAGCTCTGCCGAGGAGCGGGCTGCCCCCGACGCCCACCGAACGCATGCCGGCGCGTGCGGCGGCCTCGATACCGGCGGCGGCGTCCTCGAAGACGACGCAATGGGCCGGATTTTCGCCTGCCAGCTCGGCCCCCTTGGCGAAGACCTCGGGGTCGGGCTTGGCCTTGGAAACGAGCGTGCCGTCGACGATGTGGTCGAACAGGGCGCGCAGACCGCAGCGGTCGAGGATGACCCCGGCGTTCTTCGATGCGGAACCCAAGACGACCTTGATGCCGGCGGCCCGGAGCCCCTGCAGGAACGCGAGGACGCCCGGCAGGACCTCGTCGGCGGTCATGCGGGAGATATATTCGAGGTAGCGGGCGTTCTTCTCGGCGGCCAGACGCTCTTTCTCCTCGGCGGAAAAGCGGTTCTCCATGCCCCCGGCCCGCAGAACGATATCGAGCGAGGCCATGCGGCTGACGCCCTTGGTGGCCTCGCCCTGCTCGGGCGTGAAGTCGAAACCCAACTCGCGGGCCAGAGCGGCCCACGCGAGGTAATGGTATTTGGCGGTGTCGACGAGGACCCCGTCGAGATCGAAGATGCAGCAGGTGATCATAAGACTATTTTTCTTTGACGAAGAAGACCGACACGGCGGCCAGCAACATGAAACAGCCGGCCAGCGCGATCATGAACAGGGGCCGGTTGCCGAAGAGATACTGCACGATCAGACCACCCGTAAGGCCGACGACGATCTGCGGGACGGTGATCGTGAAGTTGAAGATACCCATGTAGACCCCCATGCGCCGGGCCTCGACGGCCCGCGAAAGGATGGCGTAGGGCATGGCGAGGATGCCGGCCCAGGCGACGCCGATGCCGATCATGGGGATCATGAGCGCGTATTTGTCGCTGAGGAAGCAGATGCCGCCGAAGCCGAGGGCCCCGCACAGCAGGCAGAGGGCGTAGACGGGCTTGTTGCCCCAGCGGGCGGCGATGCCGGCGATGAAGAGCGACGCGATGCAGGCGGGGACGGGATAGGTGCCGTTCAGGACGCCGACCCATGTCTGCACCTCGCCCTCGGAGAGCAATTCGCCGCCCGAAGCGACGACGCCCGTAATAGCGGGCTTGAGGTAGGTCCACATCAGAAAGAGCGCGGCCCACGAGAAGAACTGCACGACGCCTAACTGCAACATGACCTTGGGGACGTTGCGCATGAGCTCCATGAACGAAAGTTTCTCCTGCACCTGTCCGAGGCTCTCGTCGTTGTAGCGGGCGAACTCCTCGGGGGGATACTCCTTGGTCCGGAACGCGGTAACGAGGACCGTGGCGAGGAGAATGGCCCCACCTATATAATAAGACCACGCGATATGCTGGGCGACCTGTCCGGGGACGACCTCGTCGGAGACGCCGCAGCGGGTGAGCACGAGCGGCAGGACGGCCCCGACAACGGCGCCGAGGTTGATGAGGAACGTCTGGACGACGTAGCCCTTGGTTTTCTGCGAATCGTCGAGCATGTCGGCGACCAAGGCGCGGAACGGCTGCATCGTGACGTTGAACGAGAGGTCCATGAACAACAGGATGAAAGCCCCCATGGCCAGCGGTGCGAACGCCAAGAGGAGCGGCGCATTGGGCATCAGAGCCAGTGCGAGGGCCGAGATGACGGCGCCGCCGAGGATGAAGGGCACGCGGCGCCCGAAGCGGGTCCAGGTGCCGTCGGAAAAGAGCCCGACGATGGGCTGGATCACCAATCCGGCGATCGGCGCGGCGAGCCAGAAGTAACTCAGGTGCGAGAGATCGGCGCCCAAGGACTCGAAGATGGTCGACGTATTGGAATTCTGCAACGAATAACCGATCTGGACGCCGAGGAACCCGAAGCTGAGGTTCCAGATCTGCCAGAAAGACAAACGCGGTTTTTTCATGGGAAGGTCGTGTAGTTTTTCGGTTCGGTAATATAAAACTAAGGAAAAAGAGGAGAACGTCGGCCCCTCGGGCGACGAACGGCAGGATCGGACCGACGAACGGCGGATATGGGGAGACGAAGCGGAGACTACGACTGCTTATCCTCGAGCCAGTTCATGAAATCGGCCGTGCGGGAACGGCTGACGAAGACCTCGAACCCGGGTTTGGGCTCCANGGCCACCTTGAGGCGGTTGCTCAGATGACGGGAGATGCCGGCGATAGCCCCGATCGATGCGGTGCAGTTGCGCGACAGGCGGAAGAACTGCCGCGGGTCGACCTGCTCCGAGGCGGCGTCGAGCGAGGTGTCGAGGATGAGCCGCCGCCCGTCGGAAGCGACCAAATAGGTNTANTTCTCCTCGGCGTANAAATAGGCGATCTGCTCCGTATTGACGACCGCGATTTTATCGCCCACGCGCACGACGAAACGCTTTTTGTACTCGCGGCAATCCCGNCCGGCGCGGGCCAGCACGCTGCGCAGCANCTCGGCGTCGGGCGCGGGGGTCTCGGTCCCGATANCGCGGCGGCAGCGGTCGACGGCGGCCTTGAGGTCCTCGGGGACGATCGGCTTGAGCAGGTAATCGACGCTGTTGACGCGGAAAGCCCGGATNGCGTANTCNTCGTAAGCGGTGGTGATGACGACCTTGCCGCGGACCTCGGTGCGGGCGAAAATATCGAAGCACATGCCGTCGGAGAGCTGCACGTCCATGAAGATGATGTCGGGCCGGTTGGCGGGGTCCTCGAGCCAGGCCACGGTCCCCACCACCGAACTCTGGATGCCGACGATGCGCAGGTCGTCGAAATGGCGCTCGATCACGCGCCGGAGGTTGGTCTGGGCCGGGATTTCGTCCTCGACGATCAGTACGTTCAACGTTTTCATAACAAAGGCAATTGTACGCGGAATTCGGTGTCGGTCCGCTCGACCGCGACGGGCTCGCCCGTCATATCGAGGTACTGCCGGCGGATGTTGCGCAAGCCCACCCCGGTGGAAGCGGGGGCGTTCATGCGGAGCTGGAGGTTGTTGGCGACGGTCAGCCGGTCGCCGGCGGCCTCGATGCGCACGCGCAGCGGCTGCTCGGGGCTCACGACGTTGTGCTTGGTGGCGTTCTCGACGAGCAGCTGGAGACAGCAGGGCACGACGTAACGCCGGCGGAGCGGCTCGGGGATATCGACGACGACCTCGAACCCGCTGGTGAAGCGCTCCCGGAGCAGGTCGATATACATGCCGGCGAACTCGAGCTCCTCCTCCAGCGGCACCAGCTGCTCGTCGGCTTTCTTGAGCATATAACGATAGGTGCCGGCGAGCTTATGGATGAAAGCCGACGCCCGCTCGGTCTCGTGCTCCTGCACCAGATAATCGAGGATGTTGAGCGAATTGAAGAGGAAATGGGGGTTGATCTGCTGCTTGAGCCGGTCGTAGTGGAACTGCGCCCGGTGCTTCATGCCGCGCTCGGTGCGGAGCTCGCGGTGGCTCTCGATGACGTAGACGGCCAGCTGCAGGATCGCGTAAACGACGATATCGGCCAGCAGGACCACGGTGTAGAGCCGGAAAAAGCGGAGGGCCGACATGGTCGCCCCGTTGCCCTGCGGGAGCCCGTAGTAGACCGCGGCGGTGAGCAACAGCACGAAAAGCGCCGTGAAAAGGGCCGAAGCGGCGAGCCGCAGCCCCCGGCGGCGGATCAGGCGGGAGCGCTGGTTGACGAAGATGATGTTGCCGCAGATCATCGTCATCAGGGCGAGCGTATTGCTCAGCAGGCGGTAGAACTCGGGATAGATGCCCTGCTCCTCGAAGTAGGGCGAACTGAAAAGGCTGGTGTAGAAGATGCGGAACAACAGGATGGCCGCGACGCTGACGACGATCTGGCGGGTGGAGGGCGACCAACGGATACGGCCGCTGGTCTGCGTGGTGCGCGATCGGGCGAAGGCGTAGGTCAGCCAGCCGATCAGTTCGGTGACGAGCGCCGTGGCGATGGCCGGGGCGAGCACCCCGGAGCCGATGATATGCTCGATGAAACGGGCCCCGTAATTGCCGAACAGATAGGCCAGAAAGATGCAGATGAGCGCCAGCGCCGCCGTGTGCTCGGTCCTCAGGCCGCGGCGCACGGCGACGATCAGGATCATCGAGAGCGTGAGCACCGTCAGCGGGACGTCGTCCACATAATTGAAAACACGGCTCAGCACCGCCACGGCAGCGTGGGCCGCCGCGAAAAGGTGGATGACCGCAGGGATGCTTATGGTGGGGCGCTTCATGGCAGGGAAGTGTGAATCCGAAATTAAAGATAGTCCTTTTTCGCGGCATTTCCAAATTTCGCGGCGGGATTTTCGCGGCTGCCCCGCCGACCGCAGGCCCCTTTGCGGCGCAGGACGATGATTTTTAACACCTCATGTTTGGCAGAGAGCGGGCGTTGTATTAACTTTGCAGGGAACAACGTCCGGAACTCTCGGGTCCGGCACGCAAAAGACCGAAAGAGATGAACATACTGACAGTCATACAGGCGATACAGAATGCCTGGCACGACTTTTTCCGCAAACGCCGCTTCGTAGCGCTCAACGCCACGGACAACAGCGAGGAATGGCACATACACTTTTCGCCGGCGAGCATTCTGGCCGGACTGGTATCGTTCGTGCTGCTGCTGTTCATACTGGTGCTGTCGCTGGTGGCGTACAGCCCTGTGCTGGAATTCCTGCCGGGATACCGCACGCAGGCGGTGCGCTCGCGCGAAAGTCTGGTGCAGAACATCCTCCGCATCGACTCGATGGAACGGATGCTCAACTACATGATGACCTACAACGAGAACATCGCGATGATTCTGGACGGCAAGACGCCCGTGGTGCGGACGTTCGTATCGACGGACAGCCTGCGCACGAGCAAGGTGCTGGTCGTGCCCTCGGCGGCCGACTCGGCGCTGCGCATCCAGATGCGGGGCGACGGCCCCTACTCGCTGGCAGGCGGCATCAACCCCGCGCGCAGGCAGACGCAGCGCCCCATCGAATTGGTGACCCCGATCGACGGCATCATCACCGACCGCTACGACATCAAGGCGGGCCGCCTCGGCGTGATGATCGCGGCGGCGGCGGCCGATCCGGTGACGGCCATCGACGAGGGGACGGTGGTCATCAGCCGCTGGACCCCCGAAGCGGGCCACATCGTAGAGATACAGCACACCAACAGCATGCTTTCGATCTACAGCCACCTGTCGCGGTCGCTGGTGACCCGGGGGCAGCGCATCCGCTCGGGCGAGGTGATCGGCTACAACGCCGAGATGGTCGACGGCGAAGTGGAGCTCTTCGAGTTCGAGCTCTGGAACAACGGCAAGCCGGTCGATCCGGAGGGTTACATCCTGTTCTGATGGAACGGCAGCGACTGGCTCTGCTCGGCTCGACGGGCTCGATCGGCGTACAGACGCTCGACATCGTCCGCGAGAATCCCGACCTGTTCGAGGTCCGCGTGCTGACGGCCCACCGCAACTGGGAGCTGCTGGCGGCGCAAGCCCGCGCATTCGACGCCGACACGGCGGTGATCGCCGACGAACGCTGCTACGAACCGCTCCGCGCGGCGCTGGCCGACACCGACACCAAGGTATATGCCGGAGAAGAAGCCGTAGCGCAGGTAGCGGCGGGCGGCGACACGCAGGTAGTGGTCAACGCGCTGGTGGGCTATGCGGGGCTGGCGCCCACGGTGGCGGCGCTCCGTGCGGGCAAGAAACTTGCTTTGGCCAACAAGGAATCGCTGGTCGTGGGGGGAGAAACCGTCATGCGGCTGGCGGCGGAGCACCGGGCTCCGATCTTGCCGATCGATTCGGAACATTCGGCGATCTTCCAGTGTCTGAGCGGCGAACAATCGCCCGTGCGGCGGCTGATCGTCACGTGCAGCGGCGGCTCGCTGCGCGACTTCACGCGCGAACAACTCGAAACGGCGACCGTCGAACAAGCCCTGCGGCATCCCCAATGGCACATGGGCGCGAAGATCACGATCGACTCGTCGACGCTGGTCAACAAAGGATTCGAGGTGATCGAAGCGCACTGGCTTTTCGGGACCCCGGCGGAGAAGATATCGGTGCTGCTGCACCCCCAGTCGGTCGTCCACTCGATGGTCGAATTCGAGGACGGCGCGATCAAGGCCCAGCTGGGAACTCCCGACATGCGCATGCCCATCAGCTATGCCCTGCTCTACCCCCGCCGGGCCCGGCGTCCCGACGAACATTTCGACTTTCTGGCCCACCCGCAGCTGACGTTCGCCGAGGTGGACCGCACGAAATACCCGGCGCTCGACATCGCCTACGACTGTCTGCGCCGCGGCGGCACGGCGGCCTGCACGATGAACGGCGCCAACGAAGTAGCGGTAGCGGCCTTTCTGGCGGGCCGATGCCGCTGGCCGGAGATCGTCCGCACGATCGAACACAGCCTTGCCCGCGCGACGCACACGGCGGCGCCGACGCTCGACGACTATGCCGCGGCGGACGCCGAAGCGCGCCGGACAGCGGCCGAATATCTCCACCTGTAACCTATCGACGACATGGAACTTACGATCCGGATCATTCAGTTTTTCCTCTGCTTCACCATCCTGGTGGGCATCCACGAACTGGGACACTTCCTCATGGCCCGCGCATTCCGCATCCGGGTCGACAAATTCTACATCTTCTTCGACCCGTGGTTCTCGCTCTTCAAGTTCCGCCGCGGACACACGGAATACGGCGTGGGCTGGCTGCCGCTGGGCGGCTATGTGAAGATCGCGGGGATGATCGACGAATCGATGGACAAGGAACAGCTCCGGCAGCCGGTGCAGCCGTGGGAGTTCCGGGCCAAGCCGGCGTGGCAGCGCTTTCTGGTGATGATCGCCGGGGTGACGATGAACGTCGTGCTGGCCATAGCGATCTACTGCGGCATCTGCTATAAGTGGGGCGAGACCTACTTCCCGAACGCCGACGCCCGCTGGGGCTACGTCTTCAGCGAGGCGGGCCACCGCTTAGGATTCGAGGACGGCGACCGCTTCGTGACGGTGGACGGCGCGCAGATAGACGATCCGCTGGAGCTGCTGAACGCCCTGCTCATCACGGAAAGCGACCGCACGGTAGTGGTGGAACGCCGGGGCGAAGAAACGGCACTCACCCTGCCGCTCGAAGAACTGATCGCCATGCGTCAGAGCAAGGGCTACGAACGGCTGTTCCGCCTGTACGAACCTTTTCTGATCGACAGCGTCGTGACGGCGCCCGGGCTGCAGAAAGGCGACGAGATCATCGCCCTCGACGACCGGCAGGGGCTGGAATTCTTCGACAGCCGGGCCTACCTCAAGCTCCATGCGGGACAGGAAGTGAGGGCGACGGTGCTTCGCGGCGGCGAGACGCTCGAATACATCCTCCCTGTCGACAACGAGGGCCGGTTAGGCGTCGTTGCGGCATCGCCCTACACGCCGCGCACGCGCCGCTACACCCTATGGCAATCGATCCCGGCGGGCTTCCGCAAAGCGGGCCGGACGATCGCCTCGTACTGGCAGCAGCTGAAGATGATCGCCCANCCCAAAACCGAACTCTACAAAGAAGTGGGCGGCTTCCTGTCGATCGGCAGCATCTTCCCGGGCCGCTGGAACTGGGCCGACTTCTGGTCGAAGACGGCTTTNCTGTCGATCATACTGGCCGTGATGAACATCCTGCCCATTCCGGGGCTGGACGGCGGNCATGCGATNTTCACNTTCTGGGAGATGNTNACGGGCCGCAAGGTGAGCGACAAGGTGCTGGAAGGNGCGCAGTATGCGGGCCTTATTCTCATAGCGGCGCTGCTCCTCTACGCCAACGGCAACGACATCTACCGCTTCTTCATCAANTAAACGCCCCATGAGCGAACTCGACAAAATGCGGAGCGGCGAANTCTACGACTTCTCGACGCCGGAGATCGTCGCCTCCAATCTGCAGGCCCGGCGTNCGCTGGAGCGCTTCAACCGGNCGGAAGCAGACGACGAAGCGACCCGCCGGGCCGCACTGGAAGAACTGATTCCGGGCATCCCGACGACGGCGACGATCGTTCCGCCGTTCTTCTGCGACCACGGACACCCGATCCGCTTGGGCGAAGGCGTCTTCGTAAACGGCAACGCCACATTCCTCGACAGCGGCGGCATCCGCATCGGCGCCCGCACCAAGATAGGCCCCGACTGCAAACTCTACACNCCCCAGCANCCGCTGGACTACGAAGAACGCCGCCGGCCTGTGGAACGGGGNCTGCCGATCGAAATCGGCGAGGACTGCTGGCTGGGCGGCAACGTGACGGTCTGCCCGGGCGTGAAGATCGGCGACCGCTGCATTGTAGGNGCCGGCAGCGTAGTGGTACACGACATACCCGACNATTCGCTGGCCGCAGGCAACCCCGCGACCGTCAAACGCAAACTCCGCTAATCATGGCCAAAGTCAAGAAAGCCTACTTCTGCAAGAANTGCGGGCACGAAGCACCCAAATGGCTGGGCAAATGCCCGGCCTGCGGCGAATGGAACACTTTTACGGAGGAGATCATCGCCAAAGAGAGCGGTCCGGCGGCCGCGGCGGCCGGCGCACTGCCGGCGGGAAAACCCCAGCGCGTACGCGAAATCCGCGAAAGCGACCAGCGCCGCATCGNNNTGGNCAACCCGGAGATCGACCGCGTACTGGGCGGCGGACTGGTGCCGGGATCGCTGATCCTTCTGGGCGGCGAACCGGGCATCGGCAAATCGACCCTCTCGCTGCAGATCGCACTGGCGCCCAACGGGCTGAAGACGCTCTACGTCTCGGGCGAGGAATCGGCCGAACAGATCAAGATGCGGGCGACGCGCCTCGGCATCCGCAACGAGGAGTGCATGGTCTATGCCGAGACGCTGCTGGAAAACATCGTGCTGCAGATCGCCGAACAGAAACCCGACGTGGTGATCGTAGACTCGATCCAGACGATCTACACCGAACTGCTCGA
Source organism: Alistipes sp. (assembly GCA_014796635.1). Taxonomy (GTDB): domain Bacteria; phylum Bacteroidota; class Bacteroidia; order Bacteroidales; family Rikenellaceae; genus Alistipes. Next base: position 93,310 of record JAAVIK010000003.1, on the reverse strand, counting down.
CTCGTCGGCGGGCAGCGTATCGCAGATCCGCGAATGCGCGGCGACGCTGCTGAAATACGCCAAGACGACGGGCACCTCGATCTTCATCATCGGCCACATCACCAAGGACGGCGCCATTGCGGGCCCCAAGATACTGGAACACATCGTCGACGTGGTGCTGCAGTTCGAGGGCGACAGCAACAACGTCTACCGCATCCTGCGCGGCATCAAGAACCGCTTCGGCGCGACCTACGAGATAGGGGTTTTCGAGATGCTCGACGACGGGCTGCGCGGAGTGGACAACCCGTCGGAAATCCTGCTGACCCACTACGAAGAAGCGCTGAGCGGCATAGCCGTGGGAGCCTCGGCCGACGGCATACGTCCCTACCTGATCGAAGTGCAGGCCTTGGTGAGCGGCGCGGCCTACGGCACGCCCCAACGCACGGCGACGGGGTTCGATGCCCGCCGCATGAGCATGCTGCTGGCCGTGGTGGAGAAGCGCATCGGGCTGAAGATGTTTCAGAAAGATGTCTTCCTGAACTTCGCGGGCGGCTTCAAGGTCGCCGATCCGGGGCTCGACCTGGCCGTCGTGGCGGCGGTCGTCTCCTCCTATTTCGACAAACCTGTGGGCGAAGGGGTGTGCTGCGCGGGCGAAATCGGCCTGTCGGGCGAAGTACGCCCCGCCCCCCGCACCGAACAGCGCATCGGCGAAGCGGCGCGTCTGGGATTCCGCCGCATCATCGTCTCGGGCTACCTGCCCAAAGGGACCAAACGCCCCAAGGGGATCGAAGTGGTTCCGATCAACCACATCGGCGAACTGCCGCGGGCGCTCTTTGTGGAATAGATTTTGCTCCTCGCTTCTCCAAAAAAGGAGCAAGCGATGCAAAAGAGAATCGTCATACTGGGCGGTGCGGGGTTCATCGGCACCCATCTGTGTCTGCGCCTGCTGGAAGCGGGCCACGAAGTATTCTGCGTAGACATACGCGACGCGGCCGACTCGCCGCTGCTGAGGAGTGCGCGGCAGCACCCCTCGCTGCATCTCGTACGCCACAACATAGTCAGCCCTTTCGGCATCCGCTGCGACGAAATCTACAACATGGCCTCGCCCTCGATGGTGCGCTACGACAAAGCGCTGCCCGTCGAAGCGCTCAAAACCAGCATCGCCGGATCGATCAACGCCCTCGATACGGCCCGGACCGAGCATGCACGCGTGCTTTTCGGATCGTCGGGCTGCGTTTACGACACCGACCGCCGTCCCGGGGCCGGGCGCGACCGCTGCTCGACGCACCGCATACTGGCCGAGGGCAAGCTGGCGGCCGAAGCTCTGCACCGGGCCTACCGCGACGAATACGGGGTGGACACGCGCATCGCCCGCATCTTCAACACCTACGGTCCGGGAGCCGACATCATGGACCAGCGCGTGGTGATGAAGATGATCGCGGCGGCGCTGCAGAACCGCGACATTGCGGTGAACGGAAGCGGCGACCAGACGCGGGCTTTCTGCTGGGTCGAAGACATGGCCGAGGGGCTGATCCGCCTGATGGAAGCCCCGGCGACGGAATACGCCCGCACGGTCGATCTGGGCAACAACCACGAAGTGACGATCCGCATGCTGGCCGAGAAGATCGTCGCGCTGACGGGCAGCCGCTCGCGGATCGTGCATCTGCCGGCACGCGCCGACGACGCACCCCGCCGTGCCCCGGACATCTCGGCGGCACGCCGCGAACTGGGCTGGACGCCCCGCACCCCGCTGATCGAGGGGCTGCGCCGCACGATCAGCTACGTAGAAAAAGAACTCTCCGGGAAAAAACACGCCGTCATGACATGGGCGGAGATGAACTGAGGCCGCCATGGGGCCTCGGCATAGCCTGCAAGCAGTCTCTGCCCTCGCTTACTCGCAAGTTACTTTTAATCCCCCTGCGGGGACTTGACTTTGCTCTTGCTCGGCATAGCCTGCAAGCAGTCTCTGCTCTCGCTTACTCGCAAAGTTAACCTTTCACTCTGTAAAAATGGATTTGGACAAGATTATCTGGCGCGATGCGCTGACGTTCGTCGACTTCTTCGCCAGCTGGTGCGGTCCGTGCCGGATGATGCACCCCGTGATCGACCGCTTCAAAGAGGAGATGCGCGGCCGGGTCGACGTATACAAAATCGATATCGACGACCGCGAAACGGCCGGCTTCACGAGCCGCTACCGCATCGCTTCGGTGCCGACGCTGATCTTCTTCCGCCGGGGCGAGACGCTATGGCGCCGCAGTGGCATGATCGGCTACGACGATCTGGTAAAGACGCTGCACGAACTCGAAAAGACCGAGCGCATCGAACAAAGCTAAGCCTCCAGCCGCCACGCCAGCTCCTCGCGGAGGTAGCGTTCGGCAGGAGCATCGCCCCCGGAACCGGCAGCGCGGAGAAGCGCCTGCCGGTTTTCTGTGCTGCGGGACCCCACCGCGGCGGCAAGCGCGACGGCACCCTGAGCCACCAATCGGGCACTCCCCTGCCCCGCTTCCGCAGCGACGGCACGCCGCAGCGCATCGAAAGCCCGGAGCACCCATGCGAGCGGTGTCTCAGGCCAACGGGCGGCAGCCATAGCGGCCGCATAGACCAGCAGCGGCTCGTCGGAGAGAATCCAACGGTCGAAAAGCCGGGGGAAAATCGGTGTGCGGCTCAGCAGTGCGAAAGCGGCCTCCTCAGCCAACTCGGAATTGACGAGCGCCCCGGCCCACTCGGGCAGCTCCCCGAGGGAAAGACACTCGGGCTGTGCAATATGGAATGCGGCCAGACGCAACTCGCGCACGTCCTGCGAAACGAGAAAGCGGGCAAAGGCATGGTCGGGAACTTCGGCGCGGGCGATCGCGCGCACCGTAGGCAGGCTGACGCCGAGATTCAGACCGCAGGGCGCGCCGACGAAGCGCATGCCGTCGGCCACGGCCCCGTTGCGCTCGCGCCGCAGAGCAGCGAGGAGCGCGACCATCCGCGAAGTGGAATCCATCGGCTACTTGCGGCGGGGAAGCGCGGCCCGGACCGTCTGCCCGAATTGGAAAACGGGCAGCACGACGCGCGCGCACTCGCGGCCGGCACAGCTGACGGTGCAGGTCGAGAGATCGGCGATGCGGCAGGCGACGTAATTATCCCTGTAAGCGGCCTCCTCGAGGCCCGTAGCGAGCAGCCCCGAAGGCACGATCTGCAGCAGCACCATATCGCCCGACAGATCGCTTTCGGGCAGCAGCCCGTCGACCGAGCTGAAGCGGCAGACGATATACTGCGTCTTGCCGGGCTGGGGGCAGACCACATACCGGCGGCGCTCGGTGGCGATCACCTGCTTGCCGAAGAAAAGTTCGAGATAGGCCTGCTCCAAGCGGGCAATCTCGTCGAGCGCGGCCCGGAGCCCCTCGCCGAAGACATTCTCCCCGGCCTCGCCCGTGATGAGGTCGATCCGGTGGCGGCGCAGCGAGAAGATGGTGTTGGCCGCACTGCGCGCCGCCTCCTCGAGCGACTGCACGCCCATGGAGACCTTATCGGGCTGGATGCGGGCGAAGCCGTCGTCGGAGAGGGCGTGGGCGACCGTACGCCGGTCGGAACCCTCCGAAGCCGCGGAAGCGTAGAACCCGGCGGGGTCGAACAATTCGACCGAAGCGCTGCGGATGCTCCATGCGGTCTTGTCGGTCATGGGAGCGCGCACGCCCAGATACTTCTGGGCGAAACGGGCGTAAGGGCCGGCGACGGTCCGGTCGCACTCGGCCACCACGTCGACGACCAGCGTCGTACGCGGATCGGAGACGACGACCCCCTCGGAGCCCTCGGCCGCACCGAGCGGCGCGATATAAGGATTCTGCGCCGCAGCACCGGCCGCGCACAGCAACAAGGCGAAAGCCAACGATAGGAATCTCATGATCGGAAGATTTTGAGAACGATATATTACAAATATAATGAAATTCTGCGAGGGATCAAAATTTCAGGTAGAAATCGCGGGTCAGCGCCCGGTACTCGGGGGTGTAACACTCGTGCTCGCCCGTGCCGACGGTCAGCTCCTCGCGCACGAGAACGGGGGTCCCGCCCGGCACGGCCGGGACGAACTCCAGCAACGCACGCCTGACGGGCCGCCGGGGCGTCGTCCGCACGTCGGTCCGCCGGACGAGGGCAAGCGCCCCGCGGCAGAGCTCCTCGAAACGACCGGCGGCATCCGCAGGCAGCACGACGGCGAAGCGGCCGCCGGGAGCGAGCAGGCGCACGACCGCATCGCGCAACTCCCCGAACGGCAGCAGCACCGCATGGCGCGCGGCAGTTCTTCCCTCGTCGGGGCAGGTGAGCGAATCGACGAAAAACGGCGGGTTGGAGACGATCAGATCGAACGGCGCTTCGGGGACGAACGTCTGGACGGCCTCTCCGACGATCCCGATACGCGGACCCCACGGCGAAGCGTCGGCATTGGCGCGCGCCTCGGCGGTATCTGCGATATCGATTCCCACGATCCGGGCCTGCGGCGCCCGCTGGGCCAGCATGAGGGCGATGACCCCCGTGCCGGTGCCGATATCGAGTATCCGCCGGTCGGAATCCCTCACCGAGGCCCACGCCCCGAGCAGCACCCCGTCGGTCCCGACCTTCATGGGCGTGAGGTCCTGCCGGACCGCGAACTGCTTGAAACGGAAAACGGACACGGCCTGTAGATTTTATAGAGCCCGATCGATCCCGACGCCGAAAAGGGCGAAGTCGAAGCGCACGGGATCGGCGGGATCGAACTCCCGGAGCGCGGCGGTGATCTCCTCGACGGCGCGCCAGTCGTTCTGCCGCCGGGTCAGCAGCCCCAGCGCCCGGCCCGTCTCGCCGGTATGGACGTCGAGCGGCAGAAAGAGGGCCGACATGGGGATGCGGCGCCACTCGCCGAAGTCGACGCCCCGCTCGTCGCGGCGCACCATCCAGCGCAGGAACATGCAAAGCCGCTTGCAGGCAACCCCCTTTTCGATCGAGGAGAGGTGTTTCTCGCAGCGCGCCGCATGATCCGAAGCGAAAAACTCGCGCCGGAAATCGGCGATGGCCTGCGGAAGCGAACCCGCAACCTCGTAACGGCTCTCGAAGAAAGCCCCGAGACCGCCGAAGCGGGCATCCATACGGCGGAGGGCCAGCACGAAGTCGCGCAGGTCGCCGCCGTGGAAAGTCCGGTGGACGAAGCGGTCGAGCTGCGCCAGCTCGCGGTCGGAAGCATGGCGGACAAAATCGGCGGGGGCATGGTCCATGAGCCCCATCATCCGGTGGCCGCTCCGCACGATGGCCTTGCGGTTGCCCCAGGCGACGGTGGCGGCGAGGAACCCCGCGATCTCGCGGTCGGCGCGGTCGGAAAAACGGTGCGGCACCGAAATCGGGTCGTCGTCGATGAACTCGGGGCGGTTGTAACGGTCGTGAAGCCGTTCGAGCAGGTCGCGCAGGTCGTCGGACACGTCAGAGAATTTTACCGTCGGACATGACGATGCGGCGGTCGGCCATGGCGGCGAGCCCCTCGTCGTGGGTGACGATGACGACGGTCTGCCCCAGCTTGTCGCGCAACTCGAAGAAAAGGCGGTGGATCTCGTCGCGGTTGTGCGAATCGAGGTTGCCCGAGGGCTCGTCGGCCAAGAGCACCGCCGGCGAATTGATGAGCGCCCGGGCGATGGCGACGCGCTGCTGCTCGCCCCCCGAGAGCTGGCCGGGCTTGTGGTCGCGGCGTCCGGAGAGCCCCAACAGGGCCAGCAGCTCGTCGGCGCGACGCTCGACCTCGGGCCGCGGACGCCGCCCGATGAAGCCGGGGATGCAGACGTTCTCGAAAGCCGTGAACTCGGGCAGCAGGTGGTGGAACTGGAAGACGAAGCCGATGCGCTCGTTGCGGAACTGCGACAGGGCCCGGTCGCCCAAGGCGAAAGGATCGGCCCCGTCGATGAGCACCCGCCCTGCGTCGGGACGCGACAGGGTGCCCAGAATCTGCAGCAGCGTGGTTTTGCCGGCGCCGCTGGCCCCCACGACGGAGACCACCTCGCCGCGGGCGACGCGCAGCGAAACGCCTTTGAGCACCTCGAGGTCGCCGAAGCGCTTGCGGATATCGGTAACTTCTATCATGAACGGAACGTGTTGAAAATACGGATCGTATCGACCGCCTCGCGAACGTCGTGCACGCGCAGGACGGCGGCGCCCTGCCGCAGGGCCTCCCAACCGAGGGCCACCGTACCGGCCAGCGCATCGGCGGGCGAGGCGTCGAGCACCTTATAGATCATCGACTTGCGCGAAAGGCCGGCGACAACGGGAAAACCCAGCGCACAGAGCTCGTGCAATCCGGCGAGCAAGGCGTAATTCTGCCCGAGGGTCTTGGCGAAGCCGAAGCCGGGGTCGAGGAGGATGTTTTCGCGGCGGATGCCGGCAGCCGTAAAGACGGCGACGCGCTGCCGGAAGTAGTCGCACACCTCGGTCACGATGTCGCGCGGATACTCGGTGAGCGACTGCATGGTTTGCGGCGTACCCTTCATGTGCATGGCGACGTAGGGCACGCCGAGCCGGGCGACGGCGGGCACCATATCGGCGTCCAGCTCCCCGGCGGAGATGTCGTTGACGATGACCTCGCCGAACCGCTCCACGGCCCGCACGGCGACCGACGCCCGGAACGTATCGACGGAGACGGCTATCTGCGGGGCCTCGCGCCGCACGACGGCGAGCGCCGTTTCGACGCGCCGCCACTCCTCGTCGGGCGGCACCTCGTCGGCCCCGGGGCGCGACGAATACCCCCCGATATCGATGATGCGGGCCCCCTGTGCGACGCACTCCCGCACGCGGCGCCCGATGCTTCCGGCGTCGGAAACCCGGCTGCCGGCGTAGAACGAATCGGGCGTGGCGTTGAGAATCGCCATGGCGCAGGGCTGCGAAAGATCAAGATTCATGGCCGACGATCTGGTTTGCATGGCGGAAACGACGGTCGAGGTCGTCGACGGCGGGCCCGAGCTCGGGCTCCGAGATATTGACCAGCGCGAAATCGGCCCGGTCGCGCAGCGTATCGTCGTCGGCCTGCGCCGCGATGCGCTGCCGCACGGCCTCGGGATCGGTGCCGTCGCGGCGGCAGACCCGCGCGACCCGCACCTCGGGGGGAGCGAGGACGGCGACGGTACGGTCGACGAGCGAATCGAAACCCGACTCGAAGAGGATAGCGCTTTCGAGCACGACGTAATCGCCGGTCTGCCGGACGCACCACGTCTCGAAATCGGCCCGGACGACGGGATGGACCAAGGCATCGAGATCGGCGAGGGCGGCCGGATCGGAAAAGACGATTCCGGCGAGGAACTTCCGGTCGAGCTCGCCGGCGCGGAACACGGCGTCGCCGAACCGCGCGGCGAGCGCCCGGCGCAACGGCAGGCTCTCGTTCATCAACCGCCGGGCGGCGGCATCGGAATCGTAGACGGCGATCCCCTTGGCGGCGAAAAGCCGGCACACGGTACTCTTGCCGCTGCCGATTCCGCCGGTGATGCCCACGCGGATCATCGGACCTCGGGCATGTCGATCTCGGGAACTCCGGCGATCGAAACCACCTTGATATCGCTCAACTGCACGGCGATGGCGCTCAGCAACGACTTGGAATCGATGAGAATCTTCCCCTCGTGGCCCTCCTCCTCCGAGATGCTGTAGAGGAGATCGGAGAGCGGGATACGCAGGGTTTTGTCCATGTAGACCTTGTAACCGAAAAGGTTGGTGCCGATGCCCTGCACGACGCAGGTGACCTCGAACGGCACGCCGTCGACCTCCACCTTGACGTCGTGGCGCGTACTATAGGTATAATTGAGCTTGGCAATATACCACAGCACGAGCGCTGCGACGAACAGAGCCAGAAAAACGGGCGAGACATAACGCCGCAACCAATCCGCGAACTTTTTCATAGGAACGAAACTTTTCTGCGAAGATAATGCAAACCGTCGGCAAAGCCAAACCTCGGGGAGAAAAAAACGCCCCGGCGACGCGAACGGCCGCAAAAAAAGCGCATCCGGCCGACGGCCGGATGCGCGATAGAAGACGATGTAGAGCCACTACTTGGCGGCCTTGCGGTCCGAACGGGACATCAGGTCGTAGGCCACGGGCGTAGCGATGAAGATCGTAGCCGCGGTGCCGACGATGACGCCGATGATCAACGCGAAGATGAAGCCGCGGATCGTCTCGCCGCCGAAGAAGAAGATAGCCAGCAGCGTGACGAGCGTGGTACCCGAAGTGTTGATCGTACGCGAGAGGGTCGAGTTGATAGCGTTGTTGACGTTCTCGCGCAGCGACCGCTTGGGATAGAGACCCAAGAACTCGCGGATACGGTCGAAGACCACCACGGTGTCGTTGATCGCGTAACCGATGATCGTGAGGATCGCGGCGATGAATGCCTGGTTGACCTCGAGGTTGAACGGCATGAGCCCGTAGAACATCGAGAAAAGGCCGATGATGAAGACGGCATTGACGGCCANCGCCAGCGTAGCGCCCGANGCCCACTGCCACCGCTTGAANCGGAAGGTGATGTAGAGGCCGATGGCGATGAGCGAGAAGATCACCGAATAAATAGCGTTCCANGTCATGTCCTTGGCGATCGAGGGACCGATCTTATCGGCGTTGAGAATACCGTTGACGTCGGTCTGCGTATTGCGGAACTGCTCGAAAGTGATGCCGTAGGAGTAGAGCGGGGCGACGGCGTCGTAGATGATCCGCTCGACCTCGTCGGTAGCCTCGTCCGAAGTATCGTCGTAGCGGTACTGCGTGACGATGCGCATCTGGTTCTCGTTGCCGTACTGCTTGACCTCNGAGCTGACCGAAGCGGCGTCGGCATCGGCCTGCGCGCCGAACGCCTCCTCGATGCGGCCGCGCACATCCTCGGCCGAAACGGCCTTGTCGAAGCGGACGACGTAGGCGCGGCCGCCGGTGAACTCGGCGCCGAGGTTCAGACCGCGGACGGCGAACGANATGCACGAAGCGGCGATGAGGACGGCCGTGACGATATAGGCGANCTTGCGCTTGGCGATGAAGTCGACAGCGGTGTTATTGAGGAAGTTCTCCGACCACTTGCGCGAGAAAGAAATCTTGCCCCACTTGGCGACNATCCACTCGATGAGCAGGCGCGTGATGAAGACGGCGCAGAGGAACGAAGTGACGATACCGATGATCAGCGTCGTAGCGAAGCCCTGCACGGGGCCGTTGCCGAAGATGAAGAGGACGATACCGGTGATGATGGTCGTGAGGTTGCCGTCGATGATCGCCGAATAAGCCTTCGAGAAACCGTCCTTGATAGAGAGCGACAGGCTCTTGCCGCCGCGCAGCTCCTCNTTGATNCGCTCGTAGATGATGACGTTGGCGTCGACGGCCATACCCATGGTGAGGACGATACCGGCGATACCGGGCAGCGTCAGCACGGCGCCGAACGAGACGAGCACGCCCATCAGGAGGAAGACGTTGGTGAGCAGCGCGATATCGGACATCCAGCCTGCGGTCTTATAGAAAAGACCCATGTACANGAGGACGAGGANGAAAGCGATGAGGAACGACAGCATNCCGGCNTTGATCGACTCCTGNCCNAGCGAGGGGCCGACGACGGTATCCTGGATGATCTTGGCGGGAGCGGGGACCTTGCCGGAGCTGAGGACGTTGGCGAGGTCCTGGGCCTCCTGGATGGTGAAGTCGCCCGAAATCTCCGACGAACCCTTGTCGATCTTGGTGCGGACGACGGGGGCGGAGTAGACGTAGCCGTCGAGGACGATGGCGATGCACTTGCCGATGTTCTCGCTGGTCATGCGCGACCACTCCTGTGCGCCCTCGGCGTTCATGGCCATCGACACGACGGCCGAAGCGCCGCGCTCGGCATACTGCTCGCGGGCCTCGGTGATCACCGAACCGTCGAGCGGAGCCCGCCCGTCGGAGGTGGCGACGCGGATCGCATAGAGGTAGTAGCGGCCGTCGATCTTGTCGTCGCCCTTGACGCCCCACTTGAACTCGATGTCGGCGGGGAAGAACTCGCGGACCTTGGGATCGGTCAGATAAGCCTCGACAGCGGCCATGTCGGCCTTGTAGGCGGCACCGACGGCGGCACCCCCGGCGAACGAGGGATCGAGCACGGCGAACAGGGGGTTCTGCGCGCGGTCGAAGCGGGTCGAAGCGGCGGGNGTCTCCTCGGCGGCGGCGCCGATCTCGGAGATCAGATCGCCGGCNGCGTCTGCGCTTTTCGGAGCGGCGGCCTTGGCGGCGGGAGCGCTGCTCTTGGCAGCTTCGGCCAACGCGGAACGCAGGAACTTGTCGGCGGTCATCATCGACGGCAGCACCTCGTTGGCGTTATAGGTAGTCCAGAACTCCAGCGATGCGGTACCCTGCAAGAGGTCGCGGACGCGCTGGGGCTCCTTGACGCCGGGCAGCTCGACCAGAATGCGGTGCGAATTGGGCAGGCGCATGATGTTGGGCTGCGTGACGCCGAAGTGGTCGATACGGCTGCGCAGGACGTTGAACGAAGCGGCGATAGCGGCCTCGGTCTCGCGCTTGAGAATCTTCTCCACGTCGGCGTTGGAACTCTCGAGCGAGATATCCTTGCGGTCGGGGCTGACGAAGAGCACCGCCAGCGAACCGCCGTCGGTAAGGCGCTCGTAGGCCTGGACGAAGTCGCCGATATAATCCTTGGAAGCACCCGACCTGAGGGCCTTGTCGGCCTCCTCGATCGCCTGCATGAAAGCGGGATCGCTCTGGCTGTCGCCGGCCAGCGCCTTGACGACGTCCTCGACCTGCACCTCGAGCATGACGTTCATGCCGCCCTTGAGGTCGAGACCCAGATTCAGCTCCTTCTCCTTGCACTCCTTGTAAGTGAAGCGCTTGAACCCGAGGTTGTAGACGGGCAGGTTCCGGACCGAATCCAGATAATGCTGCTCGGCCTCGGCCTGCTGCCCGAGCGGGAACTGCGCGGCGTAGGCGGCCGCCTGCTTCTCTACGCCACGCGTCTTNAACGTGAACGAGAGCTGGTAAACGCATGCNAGCGCCAGAAGCGCCGCGATGAGTTTGATGAAACCTTTACTTTGCATCGGTAAAAATGAATTTGTTATGATTTGTTCTTTCGTTCGCAGCTTTTCCGCNCGGACNNGTCCGGGCGGGCGGCCTGTCGGAAAAGCCCTGTTTTGTCTCCGAAAAGCCTAATAGCGTACAAAGATAGAAAAAACAATTCACAATTCATAATCCGAGCNCTACAATTATCGATAAAAAGCGCCGCCCGGTTTTATCGGGCGGCGCTTCTGCGTGAACTGCGGAGAGCCTATTTCACCTCCTCGAACTCGACGTCCTCNGGCTGGCTGCCGCCGGCTTCCTGCCGGGAAGCGTCGGCACCGCCCTGGGCACCCTGCGCGCCTGCGGCGCCNTGGGCCTGCTGCTGNGCGTAGATGTCCTGCGAAGCGGCCTGCCATGCGGCGTTGAGCTCGTTGATCGCCGTATCGATAGCGGCGAGGTCGGCNTTCTTATGCGCCTCCTTGAGCTTGCCGAGGGCCCCCTCGATCGCCGACTTCTTGTCGGCNGGGAGCTTGTCGCCGTACTCCTTGAGCTGCTTCTCGGTGGCGAAGATNTTGGAGTCGGCGGCGTTGATCTTGTCGATGCGCTCCTTCTCCTCCTTGTCCTTGGCTTCGTTGGCCTTGGCCTCGTCGCGCATGCGCTGGATCTCNTGCTCNGTNAGACCCGACGAAGCCTCGATGCGGATCTTCTGCTCCTTGCCCGTGCCCTTGTCCTTGGCCGAGACGTTGAGGATNCCGTTGGCGTCGATGTCGAACGTCACCTCGATCTGCGGCACNCCGCGCGGAGCGGCGGGAATGCCGTCGAGGTGGAAGCGGCCGATCGACTTGTTGTCGCGGGCCAGCGGACGCTCGCCCTGGCAGACGTTGATCTCCACCGAGGGCTGGTTGTCGGCCGCCGTNGAGAAAGTCTCCGACTTGCGGGTNGGNATGGTGGTGTTGGCGTCGATGAGCTTGGTCATCACGCCGCCCAAGGTCTCGATNCCGAGCGACAGGGGCGTGACGTCCAGAAGAAGCACGTCCTTGACCTCGCCCGTGAGNACNCCGCCCTGGATAGCGGCNCCGATAGCCACCACCTCGTCGGGGTTGACCGACTTGTTGGGCGCCTTGCCGAAGAACTCCTCGACGATCTTCTGGATCGCGGGGATACGCGTCGAACCGCCGACGAGGATCACCTCGTCGATCTGCGAAGCCTCGAGGCCNGCGTCGCGCAGGGCGAGCTTGCACGGCTCGACGGTCTTNCGGATCAAGTGGTCGCACAGCTGCTCGAACTTGGCNCGCGTGAGCGACATGACGAGGTGCTGCGGNATGCCNTTGACGGGCATGATNTANGGCAGGTTGATCTCGGTGGTGGTCGACGACGAAAGCTCGATCTTGGCCTTTTCGGCGGCCTCCTTCAGACGCTGGAGCGCCATGGGNTCCTGCCGCAGGTCGATCTGNTGCTCGGCCTTGAANGCCTCGGCCATNTAGTCGATCAGCACGTGGTCGAAGTCGTCGCCGCCGAGGTGGGTATCGCCGTTGGTCGACTTGACCTCGAAGACGCCGTCGCCCAGCTCGAGGATCGAGATATCGAACGTACCGCCGCCGAGGTCGTAGACGGCGATCTTCATNTCGCTGTCNTTCTTGTCGAGACCGTAGGCCAGTGCGGCGGCCGTAGGCTCGTTGATGATGCGGCGGACCTTGAGGCCTGCGATCTCGCCGGCCTCCTTGGTAGCCTGGCGCTGCGAATCGGAGAAGTAAGCCGGCACGGTGATGACGGCCTCGTTGACCTCCTGGCCGAGGTAATCCTCGGCCGTCTTCTTCATCTTCTGGAGAATGATGGCCGAAATCTCCTGCGGCGTATACTGGCGGCCGTCGATATCGACGCGGGGCGTGTTGTTGTCGCCCTTGACGATGCTGTAGGGAGCACGCTCGATGTCGGCCGTCACCTGGTCGTAGCGCTCGCCCATGAAACGCTTGATCGAGAAGACCGTGCGCTTGGGGTTGGTGATCGCCTGGCGCTTGGCCGGATCGCCCACNTTGCGCTCGCCGCCCTCGGTGAAAGCGACGACCGACGGCGTGGTGCGGTGTCCCTCGGAATTGGGAATAACAACGGGCTCGTTACCCTCCATGACGGACACGCAGGAATTGGTCGTGCCCAAGTCGATGCCAATAATCTTTGCCATAATAATATGAATTTTGAACTTGTTCTGTTTCGGCAGCCGGATTCGGGTTTTCCGGCGTTTACGCTTCCGGAAAGATCAAAGGTTGTACCAAACGCCGAACTCTGCCAAATTGACAGCAAGATGGCAGACGCATGGCGAAAAAGTCGGCGGGGTGTGTTATTTTGGCAGAAAAAAAAGCGCAGCCCGGATAAAACCGGACTGCGCAGCAGGCACAAAGATATGTTTCGCACAGGTCCCGCCCCGGCATCCCCGGGCATCGCCCGGCTCGCCCCGGCGGCGGGAAAAGGGCTATTTCGCCTCGCCGAGAATGCGCATGGCCACGTCGAGGATCGTCGTGTCGTCGAGCGTCACCACGCCGCCGTCGGGCCCGGGCTCGAAATGNACGCCCACGCACTCCTTGGATTCGTGCTTGCCGCCGAAGTAGTTGCGGACGGTCTCCACGTCGATGCCGAGTTCATCTGCGATGCGCTGCGAACTGCCGCTGGGCAGCTTGTCCTTGATACGGCGCAGCTCGTTGAAAGTAATTATCATATCCGTAGCGTTTTAAGTGATTGGAATCTTCTGCACAACTAAGTTACGACAAAAATACCAAACCGCCAAACATCCGGCCGGAAAAGTGCGGAAAAATTTNCCCGCCGCACAGGCCGGAACGAAGAAAGCCCTGNTTCCGNNNCGGAAACAGGGCGAAAAGTTCGCGATTCGGGCCTNCGGAGAATACCCTGCCGCCGGGCGGCNGGATCACTCGTTGGGCTCGANATAGATNTAGAACACGAGCGGCGTGAACGGCAGCACCTCNGTATTGACCGAGGTAGTCGTCTCNGTGTCGGAATCGTCGGTGCCGACCCCGCCCAGATAACTGCCGTAGGGGCNGTACATGCCGCCTAAATAATTGCTATAATAGGGATTGTAGTAACTGCCGTAATAGTTGCCGTAATAGCTGTTGGCGTAGTTGAGATAATTGGCATAGTTATAAAAACTGTAACTGCTCGAGGAGCTCGACGACGTTTCGGTNCTGCCCTGCTGCCCCTGCGCCCCGTAGGCATGGGTCGAGACGGTGGCGATCGCCGCCCACTGGCCGTACTTGAGNTTGGGCAGCGCATAATGCCATGCCGCNATCGGGGTNNNGNCGCTCTGCGAAACATCGTAGGCCGCGCCGGCCGACTTGACCTCGCCGAAGACGATCCGCTTGACCTCGTCGATGTTGGTGTCGAGGACGAAGCCGTCGAGGAAGCGCGTGATATACCAAATCTTGGTTTTCTTCTCCATGTCGACCGAATCGGCGTCGAGNGTCCGCACGTCGGGATACGAAGCCGTCTCGTCGNCGCCCANGAAACGCTTGCGGAGCGCCTCGGAAATCTTCCGGTCGATCGCTTCCATCGANGCGTCGGCGACGTAGGGCTCGATNCCNACGGCGTANGGCTCGGGGAAGACGAACTGCTCGTCGGGAGTATAGCGGTAATTGACGTAGAGCTGCGGCACGCTATCGCACACGCTGACCCACCGCTCCGTCACCTTTTCATTATAGGGATGGTTNGGNTCGTCGGGATCGGTCGGCAGCGGCACGGTGCCGGCGGGGGCATCCTCGGANGCGTTGTAGATGCGCAGNCCCCCGTTGCGTCCGTCNCGGCAGAAAGCATCGANGGCCGTACCCTCGGCNGCCAGCGGGTTCTTGATCGTATCGCGCACGCACATCTCGATGACCACNGGCTTGCCCGACGAGAGGGTGAGNTCGCCCTCGTAACCGCCGCTGGCCGACATATCGCCGATGATCCGCGANGGGCAGTAGAGCACGACCCGCGAACCCTCGCGCAGGAGCAGGCGCGACGAAACCGGCCGGTCGGCATGCGTGCGGTTGTACTCCTCGACGTACTCCTCGCCGAGGGTCTGCTCGTTGCGCAGAGCGAGGTAGGTNGCTTCCAGCANCCCCGTATTGGCGGTGCCGCAGTAACGGTAGAACGGCACGTAGTGGGTATATTTGGTGAAAGTACCGGCCAGCTTGGCCTCGGCGGCGCGGCGCGTGAGGAGAATATTCGATGCCAGATCGCGGCCCGAGAAGTCGAACTTCACCCAGCAGACCGTGTCGCTGACGGGCGCCGCTTCGGGNTCGCCGGCGTCGAGGACGTCGATATANTAGCTCGCCTCGCCGAACTCCTGGCGGTTTGCGGCCAATGCGGGCTTATTCTGGACGATCCATGCCTCNAGCGACTGGTCCTCGAACCGGTCGTAGGAGGGGGATTCCTCCTTGGCGCACGACGCCGCCAGAAAAAGAGCGGCCGCGAAAGCGAAACGGATACAACGCATCATCGATATTCTACGGTTTGAAAAAACTATTCTACTTTGTCGACGCTGAAAAAGACGGCGACGGGGCTCTGTCTGGGGATGGCATACATATAGGTCTTATCCCCGTAAGCCATGTTGTAAGTCATGTANGCCTCGACCCGGTCGCCCTCGCGACACCCAAGTAACGCGACCTGCAGTCCTTTTATTATGCCGGGGNTGCGCATATCGACGGTCAGCGGCTCGAAGCTCCAGGCCCCGGGCGTCAGCCCCGCCATGCGGAAATAGGGNTCGTAAGCGGGGTCGTTGCTGTAGAACGGCGGCGTGACCCGCGAAAAATTGCTCTCCGTGAGCCCGCCGTCGGGCAGCCCGACGATAGCCGTATTCCCGAACACATAGCTGCGGAAGACGACCGTGACCCACGAACCGGCGCCGACCTCGGGCCGGCTTTCCCGCTCGGGATCGTAGTAATCGTCGATGTCGATGTAGCGGTACACCGCATCGCCCAGCGTCTCGTACACGGCGGCGCGGCTCCCCTCCTCGTAATCCTCGACGGGAATCAGCCGGGGCTGGTGGGTCCGCTCCAGAAAAGAGACGAAGGAGGTTTTCTGCTTCCCGAAAACATCCTCCTCTTCGGCGCATCCGGCGGACAGAGCCCCCCACGCGAGCACGAACAGCGACACGAAAAACTTTTTCATCGGCATGGAATCGTGCAAATTTACGAAAAACAATCGGATAATCCTACCGCCGCACCCGAAAAGGGTCTACTCGGCGACCTCTTTTTTGGAGCGCCGGCGCGGCGCGGGAGCCAAGTACTGGCGGAGCATCTGCTCCAGCCGCACCGGGTCGATATTGCGCCACAGCTGCCCGCCCTGCGCCACGGAGATGCCGCCCGTCTCCTCGGAGACCACGATGATGACGGCATCGGAAATCTCGCTCATGCCGATAGCCGAGCGGTGGCGGGTGCCGTAAGACTTGGGGACCTCGCTCTGGGTGACGGGCAGGATGCACTTGGCCGCCACGACGCGGTCGTTCTGAATCAGCACGGCCCCGTCGTGCAGGGGCGCATTCTTGAAAAAGATGTTCTGCAGCAGGTCGGGCGATACCTTGGCATCGACGGCGATGCCACCCTCGGCGATGAGCGTGAGGTCGCTCTGCAGGCCGATGACGATGAGGGCTCCGGTTTTGGCGGCGGCCATTTCGCTGCACGCCGCCACGATCGGCGCGACGTCGGTGCGGGGTTTCTCCTCCAGCGGAGAGAAGATGCGGGTGATGAAGTTGAAATGTTTCTGCCGCATGCCGATCATCTGCAGGAAGCGGCGCAGCTCGGGCTGGAAGACGATGATCAGCGCTATGGCTCCCACCGAGATCAGCTGGCCGAGGATCGTAGAGAGCAGCTCCATGTTGAGCGCCCGCACCACGACCCACAGGAGGTAGATGGCGATGATTCCGGAAAGGATATAAGGTGCATTGGTGCCCTTGGTCATGCGGTATATCCAGAACATGATCGAGGCGACCAGCAGTATGTCGATGAAATCAACGAATGTAAACGGTATGAAGCCCATATCTCGGCAGTTTTCTTGAGGGCAAAGATAGTGCAAGGCGAGCGGAAAAGCAAATTTATCGACCGCAAACGCAATCATAAATCCCGGCTCTTAGCCGGGCGAGCCGCAGCCTATCTGAGCCGAAGGCAAAGTAGTGCAAGGCGAGCGGAAAAGCAAATTTATCGACCGCAAACGCAATCATAAACCCCGGCTCTTAGCCGGGCGGGCCGCAGCCTATCTGAACCAAGCGAAGCGCTGGTCAAGTGCAAGGCGAAAGAAATGCCAAATTATCACAGGCAATTTCTCGCAAATCCCGGCTCTTAGCCGGGCGGGCGGGATCAGTAGCCCAAAATGCGGAGCATCGAACGGTAGGACTGCTCCTTGGCGAAAAGACGCGTGTAGTATTCGTTGTCGGACTTGTCGCGGTCGATGATGACGTGCTTGGGTGCGGGGATCAGGCAGTGCTGGATGCCGCCGAAGCCGCCGAGCGATTCCTGGTAAGCCCCCGTGTGGAAGAATCCGATATACTGCGTGTTGCCCTTTTCGAGCTTGGGCAGGAAGATGGCGTTGGTGTGGCACTCGGAGTTGTAGAAATCCTCGCTGTCGCAGGTCAGTCCCCCGAGGAAGACGCGCTGGTACTCCTTGTCCCAGTTGTTCACCGCCAGCATGATGAAGCGCTGGTTGATGCCCCACGTGTCGGGCAAGGTGGTGATGAACGACGAGTCGATCATATACCAGTTCTCGCGGTCGTTCTGCTGCTTCTGGTTGACGATCGAGTAGAGCGAAGCGCCGCTCTCGCCCACGGTGAAAGAGCCGAACTCGGTGAAGATGTCGGGCTCCTCGACGCCGTTGCGATGACAGATGTTCTTGATCTGCGCCACGATCTCCTCGGTCAGATACTCGTAGTCGTACTCGAAGTTGAGCGAGTTCTTGACCGGGAAGCCGCCGCCGATGTTGAGGCTGTCGAGCTCGGGGCAGATGGCCTTGAGCTCGCAGTAGACGTTTATGCACTTCGAGAGCTCGTTCCAGTAGTAGGCCGTGTCCTTGATGCCGGTGTTGATGAAGAAGTGCAGCATCTTGAGCTGGAACTTCTTGCTGTTCTTGATCTTGGCCTTGTAGAAATCCACGATGTCGTTGTAGCGGATGCCCAGACGCGAGGTGTAGAAGTCGAACTTGGGCTCCTCCTCGCAGGCGATGCGGATGCCGATCTTGCACTTCTTGGTGAACGCGTCCTCGAACAGGTCGATCTCCTCTTTGTTGTCGATCACGGGAATGGTATTCCCGAAACCGTCGTTGACCAGCTGAGCGATGTTCTCCACGTACTGCGGACGCTTGAAGCCGTTGCAGATGATGTAGCGGTCCTTGTCGAGGATGCCGCCGTCGTAGAGGGCGTTGACGATATGGATATCGTAGGCCGACGAAGTCTCGAGGTGGATATCGTTCTTCATGGCCTCCTCCAGAACGAACGAAAAGTGGCTCGACTTGGTGCAGTAGCAGTAGTTGTAGGAGCCCTTGTAGTCGACCTTGGCCATGGCCACGTTGAACATGCGCTTGGCCCGGTTGATCTGCTGGGATATTTTCGGCAGGTAGGTGATCTTGAGCGGTGTACCGTACTGCTTGATCAGCTCCATGAGCGGAATGTCATGGAAATGGAGCTCGTTGTCCTCGACGGAGAACTCGTCCTGCGGGAAATCGAACGACTGTTCGATCAGATCGATATACTTGTCTTTCATGGTCGGTTCGTTGGCGGATCCGCAATCCGTCTTCGCTACATTGCAAATTTCGGAGCAAAGTAGCACGATCGGATCGGCCGGAAATCCGGGGATGCAAAGTAGGCGAATATTTTCGGGATTGCCAACGATTCGCCCGATTATTTTGAAAAAGCGCGCCGGATTTTGTTTTTTTCTGCGAAAAACGGTAATTTTGGCACTCGAACCTATATATATTATTGTTCCGATCGTGTTGATTCGTATCATAGCGCAATACCTGCAGTCGCACCGGCGGCTGATCATCCCCCAGCTGGGAGCCTTCATCGTCAAGGAGCCCGGGAGCAGCGTCCTCTTCTCGGAGCTGCTCAAGCGCGACGACGGCGTGCTCCGGCAGCTGCTGGTCGAGGGAGGCATGAGCGAGCTGGAAGCCGGGGGCGAGGTCGACCGCTTCGTATTCGAGGTGCGCCACGCTATCCGGCAGGGGCAGGAATATCCGCTCGAGGGGCTGGGCGTGCTGAAACCCGGACCCAACGAAACCATCGCTTTCGTCTGCAGGCCGCAGGCCGCCGCGCAGCCCGAGCCGCCGGCACCCGCGGTAATCGACGGCGAATTCGACTTTACGGTCCGCAAGCCGGCTACGGACGTCGAAACGCTCTACGGCGCTCCCAAGCGCACCGAACAACCTGCGACGGAACGGCCGGCCGCAACCCGTCCGGCAACGACGACGACAGCTGCACCGACAGCATCCGCGACATTCGGCCGTGCCGCAGCCGCAGAGAAAAAGCCGTCCGAGGAACCCGCCAAGCCGCAGCCGCAGAAGAAAGATATCTTCTCCATGGCGGAGCAGCCGGCGAAGCCCCGCTTCAAGCCCCTGTCGCTGCCGAAGCTCTCCAAGCGCGACGACTTGGGCGACTCCTACTACGGGCGTCTGCCGCGCCGTCCGGCTATCGAGCAGACGGTGCGCGTGAAGAAACGTTCCGACCACTTCATCTGGATCGCGCTGATCGCCGCGCTGATCGCCGCCGCGGCGATCGCATTCGGCTACTGGTGCGACACGTTCGGCCACGAAGACGACGAAATACTCATGGAATACACGGCCCCGGCACCCGGCGACGACGCCCTGCCGATGCCTTTCTGACCCACGGCCATGACAGAGATCACGACAGTCAAACAGCGCTTCGGCATCATCGGCACCTCTCCGCTTCTGGACCGGGCGCTCGATGTGGCCATCCGCGTCGCACCGACCGATCTGACGGTACTGGTCACCGGCGAGAGCGGCGTAGGCAAGGAGTTTTTCCCGCAGATCATCCACGCCTTTTCGGCCCGCAAGCACAACAAATACATCGCCGTCAACTGCGCCGCGATTCCCGAGGGGACGATCGACTCGGAGCTTTTCGGCCACGAAAAGGGAGCTTTCACCGGCGCATTCGAGGCCCGCAAGGGCTACTTCGAGGAGGCCGACGGCGGCACGATCTTTCTGGACGAAGTCGCCGAGCTGCCGCTCTCGACCCAGGCGCGTCTGCTGCGCGTGCTCCAGACCGGCGAATACCTGCGCGTAGGATCGTCGAAGGTGCAGAAAACCAACGTACGCGTGGTCGCCGCCACGAACGTCGACCTTAGGCAGGCGATCGGCGCGGGGCGCTTCCGCGAGGACCTCTACTACCGGCTGGGCACGGTGCCGATCGCGGTGCCGGCCCTGCGCGAACGGCCGGAAGATATTCCGCTGCTGTTCCGCAAGTTCGCGTCGGACGTGGCCCTGCAGTACCGCATGCCCGCCGTCACGCTCGACGACGGCGCCCGGCAGCTGCTGACGACCTACTACTGGCGCGGCAACATCCGCCAGCTGAAGAACGTGGCCGAGCAGATTTCGGCTATCGAACAGACCCGTGTGATCTCGGCGGCGACGCTCTCCGCCTACCTGCCCGAGCAACCCGCCGGAGCGCCGATGACGGCCGGCGGCGTGCGCATGGACGACACCATGTCGGCCGAGCGCGAACTGCTCTACAAGGTGCTTTTCGACATGCGGGCCGATATCAACGATCTAAAGCGCATGATGGGCGAACTGCTGCAGGGCGGGATGCATCGGAGCGAACCCGCGCCCGATATCAAGGCGCTGCTGCCGTCGGTCGCGCAAAGCGCCGCATACGATCCGGCGGCGGCCGAAGCTCCGGTCTATGCCGAAAGCGAAGACGTGACCGACGAAGCGCCGCGCGGAATGACCAAGGCCGACATGCAGCGCGAGCAGATCGCCCGGGCCCTGCGCCGCAACAACGGACGCCGCCGCGATGCGGCCCGCGAACTGTTCATGTCCGAACGCACCCTCTACCGCAAGATCAAGGAGCTGGGCATCGAAGAAAATCCATGACACCATTCATACTCCGTGCATTGAAACGCATCCGAATCATACTCGCCGCCCTGCTGTGCGCCGCATTCGCCGGCTGCGGCGTCTCGATCAAGTACTCGCTGTCGGGAGCCTCGATCCCGCCCGACGCCCGGACCTTTTCGGTGGCCTACTTCCCCAACAACGCGACGATGGTCTCGCCGATTCTGAGCTCGACGATGACCGACGCGCTGGTCGACATCTTCACGCGCCGCACGCGCCTCATGCAGGTCGACGAGGGCGGCGACTTCGCGTTCGAGGGCGAGATCGTCAACTACACCTCGGCCACCGCTTCGGTGTCGAGCGACGACTACGCCCTGCTCAACCGGCTGACGATCACCGTCAAGGTGCGCTTCACC
Source organism: Alistipes sp. (assembly GCA_014796635.1). Lineage (GTDB taxonomy): Bacteria > Bacteroidota > Bacteroidia > Bacteroidales > Rikenellaceae > Alistipes. The sequence goes on along the minus strand of JAAVIK010000003.1, from coordinate 71,891 downwards.
AACGCACTCGACGAGACGGCCTCGTGGAACCGGACCTTCACGGCCTACGAGGACTACGATTCGTCGCTGCTGCTGACCGAGGTCGAGGGGACGCTCATCCCGGAGATCGTCGACAAACTGGTCACCGACATATTCATGGCTTCGGCCTCCAACTGGTAAAAGGATGTTGAACCGTCTGAAATCATGCCTCACGAAGGACACGGACCCGGAGTTCGGGCCTACGGAGCTCCGGGTGCTGACCACCCGCTACGGCTGGTTCGCGCCCGTGCGCATGCTGCGCGAACAGCACACGGGCCAGGCCGATCCNCTGCTNGCCGTCATGGCTCCCTGGCGGGTCCAGAGCTCGCTGTACCGGCAGCCGATCGACACCCGGGTATTCGCAGCGGCGCCTGCCGACGACCGCATCGACCGCTTTCTGGAGCAGACCGATCTGCGCATCGTGGCCGAAGAGGGCGAACCCGAAAGCGAGGTGCGCACGGCGCCCGAGCTGAGCGACGAGGAGCTGGTGGTCTCGGAGGAGCTGGCCGAGATCTACCGGGCACAGGGCCTCAACGACCGCGCCGCGGCGATTTATCACAAATTAAGTTTGCTAAATCCCGAAAAAAGTGTTTACTTTGCCGAACTTATCTCCGGCCTCGGAAAACAATAATTAAAAATACGACGGATATGTTATCTATGATTTGCATCATTCTGACCCTGCTGGCAAGCATTCTGGTGATCCTCGCCGTGCTGGTTCAGAATCCCAAGAGCGGCATGGCCGCCAACTTCGGCGCCTCGAACCAGGTGATGGGCGTGCGCGAGACGACCAACTTTCTGGAGAAGTTCACGTGGACGATGGCTATCGCGATCGCCGTGCTGAGCCTCGTGGCNACGGTGGCCATGAGCCACGGNTCGGTCTACGAGGGCGATTCGGAGGCTTCGCAGGACGCCAAGATNCTGCAGGAGCAGGTCATCGAGGGTCAGCTGCCCGCCATGCCGCAGGCCGAGATTCCGGCCGAGGAACTGCCTGCCGACGCAGAGTAACCGATCTCCCCCTNCCGAATAAAGCCGCGGCTGTCAGAGCCGCGGCTTTTTCGTTGTCCGACGCGCGCTCCGCGTCACTCCTTGCGCAGGAAGACGGTNGCGGTGCGGGCNGTGTTGTAGATGCGGATGCGGGGATAGCGGGTGCCGTCGTCGCCGAGGANNTCGAACGAGAAGTGCTCGCCGTCCATGGCCTGCCGCTCCTGCCCGCCGAAGCGCTTTTCGTCGGTCGAGAGNANNGGCACATACTTGCCCGGCCCCTGCACGGGCAGCTCGTAGTCGGGAATCGAAGCCGTGGGGTGCCAGTTGAAGACGAAAAGCAGGCGCCCGTGGGAGAAGACCATCGTTTTGTTCTGCTCGTCCATCGAGAGGTTCCAGGCGTAGCCGTCGGAGAGCACTTTGTACTCCCTGACCAGCGCGATCATGGCGCGGTCGAAGTCGCCGAGCCACGCATAGCGCAGGAATCCGTTGTCGGCGAGCGACCACTGGCGCCGGGCATGGGCGTAGCTCCAGCCGTTGCCCTCGCGCGGNAAGTCGATCCACTCGGGGTGGCCGAACTCGTTGCCCATGAAATTGAGGTAGGCCTGGCCGCCCGTGGAGATNGTCATCAGGCGGATCATCTTATGGAGCGCCATGCCGCGGTCNATCAGAAGATTCTCCGAGGCGCGGTCCATGTGGAAATACATCTCCTTGTCCATCAGGCGGAACGCAATGGTCTTGTCGCCCACCAANGCNTGGTCGTGCGACTCGGCGTAAGCCACGGTCTTCACCTCGGGCAGGCGCCCCGTCATGACCGACCACATCTCCCAGATGTTCCACTCCTCGTCGGGCACCTCCTTGAGGTACTTGATCCAGAAATCGGGAATCGCCATGCCNAGGCGGTAGTCGAACCCTACCCCGCCGTCNNCCACGGGGATGCACATGCCCGGCATGCCGCTGACNTCCTCGGCGATAGTCACGGCGCCCGGCCGGAACTCGTGCACGAGCTCGTTGGCGAGCGTCAGGTAGGCAATGGCGTCGGTNTTGACCCCGGCNTCGAAGAAGCGTTCGCGGCAGTCGAAGTCNACATAGCCGTGGTGGTGGTAGAGCATCGAGGTCACGCCGTCGAAGCGGAAGCCGTCGAAATGGAACTCGTCGAGCCAATACTTGATGTTGGAGAGCAGGAAGTGCTGCACCTCGGGCTTGCCNTAGTCGAAGAGTTTGGAATCCCAGTAAGGCTGGTCGCCCGCCTCGCCGGGCAGCGAATAGTGGCGGTCGGTGCCGTCGAGCTGGTTGATGCCCTCGTTGAGATTCTTCACGTAGTGGGCATGCACGAGGTCCATGATGACGGCGATGCCCAGCTCGTGNGCCCGNCGCACGAGCTCCTTGAGCTCCTCGGGGGTGCCGAAGCGCGACGAGGGGGCGAAGAANCTCGAGACGTGGTAGCCGAACGACCCGTAGTAGGGATGCTCGGCGATAGCCATGAGCTGCACGGCGTTGTAGCCGTCCTTTTTTATAATAGGTAGAATCTTTTCGGTGAATTCGCGGTAGGTGCCCACCCCCTCGCTCTCCTGCGCCATACCGACGTGGGCCTCGTAAATGAGCAGGTCGCCGTGCTGCGAGAGGTCGAACGCATCGCCCTGCCAGTCGAACGGCCCGGGAGCCCAGAACTGGGCCGTATAATTCTTGGTGGCATCGTCCTGCACGACGCGACGNGCATAGGCCGGGATGCGGTCGNGCCACCCGTTGTCGCCGTGGACATGGAGCTTGTAGAGCGAGCCGTGCGTGAGCCGGTCGCGGTACATGGCTGCCGGNAAAAAGGCGCTCCACACGCCTGCGGCGTCGCGGTGCATGCGTATCTCGGTGCGCTGCCAGTTGTTGAAGTCGCCNAAAACGTAGACGTCGTGGGCCCCGGGCAGCCACTCGCGCAGCCACCAGCCGTCGAGCGCCTCGTCCCACTGCCAGCCGTAGTAGCGGTAGCCGTTGGCGTAGTCGCAGATCGAACCCGCCGANCGGCGGATATCGTCGGATTTCTGCCGGTANCGTTCCCAGCGGCGGTTCATCTCCTCTTCGACGGGCTGCAGCCAAGGGTCGCGCTCGACGATCGGCAGGCGGGTGGCGGATCGGTCCATAGACGTAGAGTATCTTCGACTTTAGTCAAAGATACGAAATTTTTTCTATCTTTGTAAAAATTCACCTCAAAAACAAGGATCATGTTCAAAGGACAACCCAAAGGGCTGTATGCCTTGGCNCTCGCCAACACGGGCGAACGCTTCGGCTACTACACCATGCTCGCGATCTTCCTGCTTTTCCTGCAAGCGAAATTCGGATTTTCGGCGGCTGTGGCGACGCAGATCTACTCGATCTTCCTTGCGTGCGTCTACTTCATGCCGCTCGTGGGCGGCATTCTGGCCGACAAGATCGGCTTCGGCAAGTGCGTCACGACCGGCATCGGCGTGATGTTCCTCGGCTACCTGTGCCTCTCCGTCCCGACCGANGCGTCGGCCGGCGGCAAGGCCCTGATGTTCGGGGCGCTGGCCCTTATCTCCGTCGGCACGGGCCTTTTCAAGGGCAACCTGCAGGTGATGGTCGGCAACCTCTACGACGACCCGCGCTATGCCGCCCGCCGCGACTCGGCGTTCAGTCTTTTCTACATGGCGATCAATATCGGCGCCATGTTCGCCCCCACGATGGCCAAGACGGTGACCAATTGGTTCCTCGGCAAGTCGGGCCTTACCTATGCGGCCGACGCTCCGGCACTGGCGCACCAGTATCTCGACGGCACCATTTCGGCAGACAACATCGACAGGCTGAGCGGCATCGCCGCATCGATGCCGGCCGGCGTCGCCGAGCTGGGCGAGTTCAGCCGGCTCTATATCGAGAAGCTCTCGACGGCCTACAACTACGGATTCGCCATCGCCTGCATCTCGCTGGTGGTCTCCGTACTCATCTACTTCGGGTTCCGCCGCTGGTTCAANCATGCCGANGTCAACGCCAAGCAGGCGGTGGCCGCCAACGCGCCGACNGCCGAGCTCACGCCCAAGCAGACCAAGGACCGCATCGTNGCGCTGCTGCTCGTCTTCGCCGTGGTGATCTTCTTCTGGATGGCGTTCCACCAGAACGGCGCCACCATGACCCTCTTTGCGCGCGACTACACGCAGAGCACCGTCGAGGGTGCGACCCGCATCGGATTCAACATCTGGAGCCTNGTTCTGATCGCCGTTTCGGTCTACACGCTTTTCGGGGCGTTCCAGTCGGAAACGGGCCGCGGCAANGCGCTTTCGGGCATCGCGACGCTGGNNCTCTGGGGCGGCGCCTACGCGATCTATGCCGGCATGCCCGCCGTCGTCGACATCCTGCCNTCGGATTTCCAGCAGTTCAANCCNTTCTTCGTCGTAGCGCTGACGCCCCTGTCGCTGGCGCTCTTCGGCGCGCTGGCCAANCGGGGCAAGGAGCCCTCGGCACCCCGCAAAATCGGCATGGGCATGCTCATCGCCGCCCTCGGATTCCTGATCCTCACGGTNGGNTCGCTCGGACTGGCGTCGCCCAAGGAACTCGGCGGCACCGTGAGCCCCCAGCTNATCTCGCCCGACTGGCTGATTTCGACCTACCTNGTGCTGACGTTCGCCGAACTGCTGCTCTCGCCCATGGGCATCTCGTTCGTCTCCAAGGTAGCGCCGCCCAAGTACAAGGGGATGATGATGGGCTGCTGGTTCGCCGCCACGGCTATCGGCAACTACCTCGTCTCGATCCCCGGCCTGCTGTGGAGCCGGCTGCCGCTGTGGAGCGTGTGGGGCGTGCTTATCGTGCTNTGTCTCCTCTCCGCACTCTTTATCTTCGCGATCATGAAACGNCTCGAAAGCGCTACGGCATAGCCTTNCCCGCTTTCGGCTGCAGCTATCCGGACACCGCAAGGTGTCNGGATTTTTNGTNCGGCGCGATACCGTCCGATGCCGGGGCAGCACTCCCCNNCTCCGGCGCGGCATGCNCTCCCGGATACCGAGCACATACACTTCCGGGACCGGCGCAATACACGCCTTGGGCNCGNCNCGGCAAAAAACGAACCCCGCCGAGGAATCTCGACGGGGCGTAGGATCGTCCGGAACCGNAAGAACCGGAATGGGCGGAAACTATTTCGACGGCTTCTGAGCCTGATCGGCNGCGTAGAGCTCGTTGACCTTGGCCAGCACGGCGGGCGTGATGTTGAGCGTCGTATCGGCGTCGATGAGGGCCGAAGCGTTGATGATCAGCTTATAGCGACGGTCGGCNTTGATCTCGTCCACAGCGCGCTGCAGCAGGTCCTGCGCCCGGTTGGTGAAGACGAAATTCTCCTCGTCGAGCGCCCGGGCCTCTTTCTGNGCCGAACTCTGGTAAGCGGCTACGCGGCGCTGGATANTCTCCTGCTGAGCCTGNGCNTCGTTGGTCGTAATAAGCCCTTTCTGGTACTTCTCCTGCANCTTGGCNGCCTCGGCCTGCAGGTTCTTCTCGCGCTGGGCCCAGCTGTTCTGCGCCTTCTGGGTCTTCTCCTGGAGCGCGGCACCCTCCTTCTTATAGAGGTCGCTCTCGGCCAGCACAGCCTCCACCTGGATGTAGGCGATGTCGGACGACTTCACTTCGTCGGGCGCAGCCGCCGCAGGCAGGTTCTGCGTCTTCGGTCCGCAGGCCGTCAGCGCCACGGCTGCGATCAATGCCGAAAAAACGATTTTTTTCATGGTTATCTGCTGTTTTGATGAATTATTTTCTGCTTGAAATGCAAAGGTAAAAAAAAATCTTTACTTTTGCCCGGCATCCTCTAAATTTTGAACGAATGTACGAATACATCAGCGGCCCCGTAGCCGAACTGGCCCCTGCCTATGCCGTGATCGACGTCGCGGGCGTGGGCTACTATCTCCATATTTCGCTCGAAACCTACTCGGCGCTCGAACATGCGCAGGAAGCCAAGCTGTTCGTACACCACGTCGTACGCGAGGATGCGCAGCTGCTCTACGGCTTCGCGACGCGGGCCGAGCGCGAGCTGTTCCGGCTGCTGATCGGCGTATCGGGCGTAGGCGGCAACACGGCCCGCACGATCCTGTCGACCTACTCGCCCGGCGAGCTGCAGAACATCATCACGACGGGCAACGCCGTGCTGCTGAAGAACGTCAGGGGGCTGGGGCTGAAGACGGCCCAGAAGATCATCGTCGACCTGAGCGGCAANCTGACCGGCATGGACGCGGGCGACGCACCGCTGGCCGCCGGAGACGGCCGGGCCGANGAGGCNCAGGCGGCGCTGACGATGCTGGGATTCAACAAGTCGGCGGCCGAGAAAGCCGTGCGGGCCGTTCTGCGCACGACGCCTGCCGCGACCACCGANGAGCTGGTACGGCTGGCCCTCAAGGAACTCTGAAAAAAAGCAGCCTGCAGATGCTGGACGCAGCGCACGGNNAAGCCGTGGGCTCTATTGTCGTATGTCAACGGGTACACGCGGCCCGAAGCNAAGAAGAACCCGCCGGCGTAGATACCTCCCGCGGCGTAGNATGACGAAGACCAATANTAGCCATTCGCCCCGACGCTCGACAAGGCTCCCGACGTTCGGTCGCGGTAGCCCGCAGCAAACGCACCCGCAGTCGCTGGAATGAATGCCGGAAAGAAACGCAGGCTTCCCGGCAGACTGGAATACAAAGCTGGCGAAGCACTTGAAACGTTTTAGCGAACCGGGGTGCTAAAACGTTTTAACACCCCGATACCGANTGTCNTNNCNCCCCGCCNGCGGACTGCTGAATCTGCAGAACCCCACTGGCGCAAGCCGTGACCTGCGCCACTCCGGGCNGCTGCTTGCCGCCAAGATACGGATAAGCGGGGAGAAAAGCAAGCGTGGCCCGACTANGCCGGAACGCACGATCTTCGGCTCCNCGCCTGCCGACCGGCCCCTACGGGCCGCTTCCCNATCCNNCCNCCGGAGCCCCGAGCGCTGTCCGATTTNTCCACAAAATTGCAGAATAGTCCCGGAAACCNGCGAAAACAGAAAACTTTTTTTGTTTCTTGAGTTTTCGTCCCTATATTTGCAGCCGGATCGACCGGATATCCCCCAACCCGAGGGACAAGCCAAGGTCGCCCGCAGAACCATGACACAGAAAGAACGGATCATCGAACANGCCACGCGGATGTTCGTCGCCCAAGGCATCAAATCGGTGCGCATGGACGATATCGCACAACAGACGGGCGTCTCGAAACGGACGCTCTACGAACTGTTCGGCGACAAGGAAGGGCTGCTGTTCCTGTCGATGTCCAACTATTTCGAGCAGAACCGGTGCCACTGGTCGCAGCTGGGGGGGGGTACGTACAACGTACTGGAACGGATGTTCGTCGTACTCGACGACGTATTGGAACATTCGGAGACGACGTCGCGGATGATGGAGAACCTGCGGAAATTCTATCCGGAAGTTTACGAAAAACTGCTCCGCGAAAGCTATGCTCAGAACCGGCTGGAGTTCCGCCGGATGTTCGAGCANGGCATCGCCGANGGCTTCTTCATCGGCGGCATCCACATCGATCTGGCCATTGCGATGTTCTTCTACACGGCTTCGGCCATCACCTCGCGCCGGGATATCATGCTGCCCGAGGGCATCGCCGAACGCGAAGCCTTCATGCAGATCGTCAGCACCTTCTTCCGCGGCATCGCCACGGTCAAGGGGCTGGAGATCATCGACCGGCTCCGCGAAGAACACCGGCCGACGGACCGAAACAACAAACACGACAGATAAGATGAAAAGAACGATTCTGACACTCGGCCTCCTCTGGGCGGCCTGCTTCGGCGCCTCGGCGCAGATGCGGCTGACGCTCGCGGAGGCGATCGATCTGGCGCTGAGCGAGAACCCCACCATCAAGGTGGCGGAGCTGGAAGTGCAGCGCTTCGACTACGTGAAACGCCAGACGTGGGGCAACCTGCTGCCGCAGCTCTCGGCGTCGGGCAGCTACCAGCGCTCGATCGTCAAGTCGGAAATGCGGGGCGGCATTTCGTTCGGCGCCGACAACACGTTCGCCGTACAGGGCGACCTCACGCTGCCGCTTTTCGCACCGCAGGTCTACCGGACGATGAAGCTCAACAACACGCAGATGGCAGCGGCCGTGGAAGCGGCCCGCTCGTCGCGCATCGCTCTGGTATCCGAAGTGAAAAAGGCGTTCTACAACATCCTGCTGGCCGAGCAGTCGCTCGACGTGCTGCGCGAATCGCAGGCCACGGTGCAGCGGACGGTCGACGACACCGACCTGCAGTACCGCCACGGGCTGGCGTCGGAGTACGACCTGCTGACGGCGCAGGTGCAGCTGAGCAATCTGCAGCCCACGATCATCCAGACCGAGACCTCGATCAAGCTGGCCAAGCTGCTGCTGAAGATGTATCTTTCGATCCCCGAAGAGGTGGAGATCGACATCGAGGGCCAACTGGACGCGATGCGCGACCAGGTGCTGGCGGGAACCGACGGGCTGACGGCCGACCTGACGGAGAACTCCGACCTGCGGACGCTCGACCTCCAGCAGGAACTGCTGCGCCGCCAGCTGAAGGTGGCCAACGCCGGCCGTCTGCCGAGCCTCGGAGCGTTCGGCAGCGCGACCTACTCGGGCAACGACATGGCGCCGTTCATGGGCATCGGCGGCGAAGATGCGTCGAAATATTTCTGGACCCACCCGATCACGGTAGGGGTGCAGCTCTCGGTGCCGATCTTCGCGGGACTGACCCGCATGAACAAGTCGCGTGAGATCAAGAACCAGATTTCGCAGCTCTCGCTGCAGCGCACCTATGCCGAGCAGCAGATCAGCGTACAGATGCAGTCGGCGCTCAACGACCTGCTGACGGCCCGCGAGAAGATGTTCGCGCAGGAACGCACCGTGGAACAGGCCCGCAAGGCCTACGCGATCTCCGACACCCGCTACCGGGCCGGAGCGGGGACGATCCTCGAACTCAACAGCGCCCAGCTCGCCCGCACGCAGGCGCAGCTCAACTTCTCGCAGGCGATCTACGACTACCTGTCGGCCAAGGCCGAATACGACCGGATCGCGGGCCGGGAGAAATAACCCAACGGAACGAGCAAATTACAAAACGGAAAGAGATATGAAAAGATTAGCGATCATGCTGCTGGCAGCGTCGGCACTCGCCGCCTGCACGGGAGAGAAGAAGACGCAGAACGCAGCGGCCGACGAAGGCGTGCTGACCAGAACCGCCGCGGCCGAAACCGCCGTAGTGCGGCTGACCGAGGAGTTCACCTCCGAGATCGAACCCTACAAGGAAAACGACATCACGCCGGCGGCGGCGGGGGTTCACATCAACCGCATACTGGTAGACGTGGGCGACGAAGTGCAGAAAGGACAACTCCTCGTGACGCTCGACCCGACGCAGTACACGCAGGCCCGCGTACAGCTCAAGACCGTAGAGGACGACTACAACCGGCTGCTGCCGGTCTACGAAGCGGGCGGCATCTCGGCCCAGCAGATCCAGCAGGCCAAGGCCCAGCTCGACGTACAGCGCGAAGCGGTGGCCAACCTCAAGAAGAACATCGAAGTACGCTCGCCGATAACGGGCGTGGTGACGGCCCGCAACTACGAATCGGGCGACCTGTTCGCGTCGCAGCCGATTCTGCATGTGATGCAGATCGACCCGCTGAAGGTGATCGTCAACATCTCGGAGCAGTATTTCTCCCATGTGAAAGTGGGCATGCCCGTCGATCTGAAAGTGGACATCTTCCCCGACCGGACGTTCGAGGGGACCGTGTCGCTGATCTATCCGGCACTCGACCCGGCGACCCGCACGTTCAAGGTGGAGGTGCGCGTACCCAATGCCAAGCGCACGCTGCGCCCGGGCATGTTCGCCCGCACGATCTTCGATCTGGGCGAGAAGCAGGGCGTGATGGTGCCCGACATCGCCATACAGAAGCAGGTGGGCACGGCCGAACGCTACCTCTATGTAATTACGGCGGACTCGGTGGCCGAACGCCGCGCCGTGAAACTCGGCCGTCAGGTCGGCGACCGAATCGACATCCTGTCGGGTGTGGAACCGGGCGAACAGGTAGCCGTGACGGCGCTCTCGAAACTCTACGACGGAGCCAAGGCGACCGTCAAACAAGACTAAAACCGCAGCCCCATGAAAATCTACGAAAGCGCGGTACGCAAACCGATCTCCACGGTCCTGCTGTTCGTGGGCGTGATCGTCTTCGGACTGTTCTCGCTGATGAACCTGGCCGTGGACCAGTATCCCGAGATAGAGATACCCCAGATATCGGTCATCACGATGTATCCGGGCGCCAACGCCGCCGACATCGAGACCAACATCACGCGTGTACTGGAGGACAACCTCAACACGGTGAACAACCTGAAGAAACTCACCTCCAAGTCGCAGGACAACGTCTCGATGATCACCGTCGAATTCGAGTACGGCTCCGACCTGAACGAGGGGGCCAACGAAATCCGCGACGTGGTGTCGCGCGTGCAGTCGATGCTGCCCGACGACGTGGACTACCCCACGATCTTCAAGTTCTCGACATCGATGATTCCGGTGATGATGCTTGCCGTAACGGCCGACGAGAGCTATCCGGCGCTCAACAAGATACTCGACGACAAATTAGTGAACGTGCTGAACCGGGTGGACGGCGTAGGCGCCGTCTCGGTGGTGGGCGCTCCGGAACGCGAGATACAGGTGAACGTCGATCCCTCGAAACTCGACGCCTACGGCCTGTCGGTGGAACAGCTGGGACAGATCATCGCCTCGGAGAACGTCAACATCCCCAGCGGCACGATCGACATAGGCAACAACACCTTCAACATCAAGTCGGACGGCGAATTCAAACTCTCGGACGAACTGCGCAAGGTGGTGGTCTCGAACCTCGGGGGCCGCACGGTCATGCTGACCGACGTAGCCGAAATCCGCGACACGCTGGAAAAGGCGACGATGGACGAACGCATGAACGGCAAGCGCGGCGTGCGCGTGATCTTCCAGAAGCAGTCGGGTTCCAACACGGTGGACATAGTCCATGAAATCCAGAGCCGCCTGCCCGACATCCAGCGCTCGCTGCCCAAGGATGTGAAGATGGAACTGATCTACGAAGCCTCGCAGGAGATCACCGACGCCATCGGCTCGCTCTCGGAGACGATCATGTACGCCTTCATCTTCGTGGTGCTGGTGGTGATGATCTTCCTCGGACGCTGGCGGGCGACCTTCATCATCTGCATGACGATTCCCGTGTCGCTGATCTGCTCGTTCATCTACCTGTTCGCCACGGGGTCGACGCTCAACATCATCTCGCTGTCGTCGCTCTCGATCGCCATCGGCATGGTGGTCGACGACGCGATCGTGGTGCTCGAGAACATCACGACCCACATCGAACGCGGCTCGAACCCCAAGGAAGCGGCGATCTATGCGACGAATGAAGTATGGCTGTCGGTCATCGCGACGACGCTGGTGGTGGTAGCCGTGTTCCTGCCGCTGACGATGGTGCCGGGCATGGCGGGCATTCTGTTCCGCGAACTGGGCTGGATCGTGACGATCGTGGTGTGCGTATCGACGACGGCGGCTATCTCGCTCACGCCGATGATGTCGGCCTACCTGCTCAAGATCGACGGCGGCGTACACGACTACAAAGGCATCGGCATCGTCTACAAACCGATCGACCGGGCGCTGGCATGGCTCGACAACGCCTATGCCAAGGCGCTGCACTGGGTCGTAGGCCACCGCCGCATCACGTTCGGGGCCATGATGCTGCTCTTCATCGCCTCGCTGGGGCTGATCTCGCAGGTGCCGACCGAGTTCTTCCCGCCCTCGGACAACAGCCGCATATCGGCGACGGTGAAGCTCGAACAGAACCTCTCGATGGAATACACGGCCCGGGTAGCGCGCCGGATCGACAGCGTGATCTATGCGAAATATCCGGAAGTGGTCATCGTCTCGGCATCGGCGGGCGCCAACTCGTCGGACAACGCCTTTGCGGCGATGCAGACCACGGGCTCGCACATCATCAACTACAACATGCGTCTGACCGACGTAGAGGAGCGCGAACGCTCGATCTACGATATCTCGGACCTGCTGCGCCAGGAACTGGACCGCATACCCGAAGTGCGGCAGTACACCGTCACCCCGGGCGGCATGTCGGGCGGCATGAGCGGCTCGGCGACGGCCAACATCAAGGTGTTCGGCTACGATATGGACCAGACCAACGCCATAGCCAACGACCTGAAGGAGAAGCTGGCAGCACTGCAGGGGACGCGCGACGTACAGCTTTCGCGCGACGACCTGCGGCCCGAATACAATGTGGTGTTCGACCGCGACCGGCTCTCCTACTACGGCATGAACAGCGCGACGGCGGCCATGGCCGTGCGCAACCGCATCGACGGACTGACGGCCTCGAAATACCGTGAGGACGGCGACGAATACGATATCGTGGTGCGCTATGCCGAACCGTTCCGCACGCGGGTGGAGGATGTGGAGAACATCACGCTCTACAACATGCAGGGCCGGCCGGTGAAGCTCAAGGAAGTGGGCAAGGTACAGGAAGAATACGCCGCGCCGGAGATTCAGCGCGAAAACCGCCAGCGTGTCATCACGGTCCAGTCGACCTTGGGCGCCGGAGTTGCGCTGGGCGACGTGGTGGCCGAAATCCAACAGCTCATCGCCGACTATCCGCTGCCCGACGGTGTGGACCTCGAGATCGGCGGTACGGTGGAGGACCAGGGCGACGCGTTCCGCGACCTGCTGACGCTCTTTGCACTGATCGTCATTCTGGTCTACATCGTCATGGCCACGCAGTTCGAGTCGCTGAAGTTCCCGTTCATCATCATGTTCACCATTCCGTTCGCCTTTACGGGCGTATTCGTAGCGCTGTGGATGACCTCNACCCCGCTGTCGCTCATCGCGCTGATCGGAGCCATCATGCTGGTGGGCATCGTGACGAAGAACGGNATCGTGATGGTCGACTACATGAACCTGCTGATCGAACGCGGCTCGGGCGTCTTCGAGGCGGTGATCGCCGGCGGCAAGAGCCGTCTGCGCCCGGTGCTGATGACCTCGTTCACGACGGTGCTGGGCATGCTGCCGCTGGCCATAGGCACGGGAGCGGGCTCGGAGACGTGGCAGCCGATGGGTATCGCCGTGATCGGCGGTCTGACCTTCTCGACGATCCTCACGCTGTTCATCGTACCGGTCCTCTACTCGATCATGGTCAACCGGGCCCAGCGCAAGGAACGCGAGAANCAGGCCCGGCNGGCTGCCGAACAGCAGTAAGAACCTAAAAAACAAGTTTATGAAAGCAGTATTCTTATCATACAACCANGCGCTCACCGACCGGGTGAACCGCATACTCGACGAACAGGGCATCCGCGGCTTCACCCGCTGGGCCCTGACCGAAGGCCGCGGCTCGGCGGACGGCGAACCCCACTACGGCACCCATGCNTGGCCCTCGATGAACNCNTCGATTCTGGCGATCGTCGACGATGCGCAGGTGGCGCCCCTNATGGAGGCGTTCCGGGCCATGGANGAAGCGACTAGGATGCAGGGCTCCCGGGCTTTCTACTGGAACATCGAGGGCGGATTCTGAGAAAGACCGTCGCTCTCTCCTGCGGCGGTCCGACGGATCGGATCTTCCGCATCCTTTTGCAACGCGCTGTTTCGGCAGCGCGTTTTTTTGTGCAAATTGCTTATCTTTGCGGCCATGAAGCTCACCTTTCTGGGAACGGGAACGTCGCAGGGAGTNCCGGTGATCGGGTGCCGCTGCGAGGTGTGCCGGTCGGCCGACCGGCGCGACCGGCGCCTGCGGACCTCGGCGATGATCGAGACGGNAGGCCGCCGGCTGGTCATCGACNCCGGNCCCGACTTCCGCTACCAGATGCTCCGCACGGGGGTGCGGCATATCGATGCGATCCTGCTGACCCACGAACACAAGGACCACATCGGCGGGCTGGACGACGTGAGNGCGTTCAACTTCGTGGACTATCCCCCGACCGTGCACCGGGTCGACATCTTCGCNGCACCGACCGCGGCGGCCGTCGTGCGCAAGGACTTCGACTACGCATTCGCGCAGAACAAGTACCGCGGCGTGCCGGAGATCGAGCTCCACGAGATCGACCCGGCGCGACCGTTCGAGGCAGGGGGCGTGGAGATCGTNCCNATTTCGGGCCGCCACTCGGAGCGCTTCGCGGTGACGGGCTACCGCATCGGACCGCTGGCCTATCTGACCGACTTCAAGACGATCGGCGAAGCGGAGATCGACAAGCTGCGCGGCACGGAAGTGCTGGTGGTCAACGCCCTGCGCTTCCAGCCCCACGATTCGCACTTCTGCGTCGACGAGGCGCTGGCCCTCGTCCGCCGCGTGGGGCCGCGCGAAGCCTACCTCACGCACNTGTCCCACNAAATAGGGCTCCACGCCGCGACCGACCCGGCGCTGCCCGAGGGGGTGCACTTGGCCTACGACAACTTACAGATCGAAATAAACGACTGACTATGAAGAATTTCAANAATAAGACGGTCNTCGTGACCGGAGCCTCCTCCGGCATCGGCGAAGCGCTGGCCCGCGAATTCGCGGNGCGCGGCGCGCGGGTGGTCATGGGAGCGCGCAACGTGCAGAAACTCCAGCTCATAGCGGGCGAAATCCGCGAAAAAGGCGGGCAGGCGGCCTACTGCGGCGTCGACGTAACGAAACCCGAGGAGTGCCGCGAGCTTATCGACACGGCCGTGCGCGANTTCGGCGGCGTGGACGTNTTGATCTGCAACGCCGGGCTTTCGATGCGGGCNATCTTCGACGACGTGGAACTCGACGTACTGCACCGCCTGATGGATGTCAACTTCTGGGGCACGGTCAACTGCTGCAAGTATGCCCTGCCCTACCTGCAGGCNTCGAAAGGCTCGATCGTNGGCGTGTCGTCGGTGGCGGGGCTCCACGGCCTGCCGGGNCGCACGGGCTACTCGGCCTCGAAGTATGCGATGACGGGCTTTCTGGAGACCCTGCGCATCGAGAACCTCAAAAAGGGGCTCCACGTGATGATCGCCTGNCCGGGATTCACGGCCTCGAACGTCCGCTTCGCGGCCCTCACGGCCGACGGCTCGCAGCAGGGCGAGACCCCGCGCAACGAAGCCAAGATGATGACGGCCGCCGAGGTGGCGCGGATCATCGCCCGGGGCGTGGCGCGCCGCAGACGGCTCTGCCTGATGGAAGCCGAGGGCCGCGCGACGCACTTCGTGAAGAAGTTCGCACCCGCGTTCCTCGACCGCATGTTCTACATGGTCATGGCCCGCGAACCCGACAGCCCGTTCAAATAACGNGGGCTACTCCAAGGCCTTCGCGTATTCTTTCTCCGCGTCGGCGACGATCACTACCCAATCGTCGCCGANGCTGTTTTTGTCTGCNAGCGATTCGGCGGGCGCATCGTCCGGAAAGAACCGGGCNTCGGNACCCCGCAGCCGGCCGATGGGATAGAGCCGTCCCGTGCGGGGCGAATACCACCAAGCCCGCTTCGCAAGGCCGCCGATGCGCCGCAGGTCGACGGTGAACGGNGCGTCGGTNCAGGANTAGAAAAGCGCGTAATCCTCGCCGCGCGTGGCGATGACGCGGGCGTAGCGCTCGCCGTTNNNGCCGNNCAGCANCTGCTGGTCGCCGCAGCGCCCGAAGCAGGGAAAGGCNTCGATCAGCCGACGCAGGTATTTCATCTGNCNGCGCCCCTCGGCCTGCAGCGCCTCGTACCACGGGACGGACGCGCCGTAGGCCGGCACNACGCCCGGCCGGTAGAACTGNATAATGGAATTGTGGCCGTAGGTGTGGCCGCAGGCNCCGGCGAAGACNGACCAGTAGGCGTAGCGCCGCACGTCGTGGGCCTGCCACCGCTTCTGCGANGGGTCGTGGAGCCCCTGCGGAATGGCTTCGTANGAGGGTTCGCCGTCCANCACNGGCTTGTCGGGCGAAAGAGCCCGGCAGCGCTCCACGTAGCGCCAGTTGTCCTCCTCGGTATTCTCGGGAATGGGATACTCCTTGTCGCCGTTGCGCTGGCCGTAGCGGCGGTGTCCGCTCTGGAACATGTGGAAGTCGAGCCACCCGGCATCGGCGAACCACTCGGCCGAGCAGTGGCGGCCCCGGGGGTGGAACGTCATGAGGTGATCGGGATCGGCGTCCCGGATCGCCCGGGCGAGCGCCTCCCACACCTCGCCTTTGACGCTGCCGCGCGTATCGCCGCCGATGATCCACACGATATTGGGCCGGTCGCGGTAGCGCGTGCCGAGGAACGTACCGTAGACGCGGGCCTGCTCCTCGTTCATGGCACCGGCATCGACTGGGCTGCCCCAGATGCAGACCATGCCGACGTAGATGCCCCGGCGGGCTGCCTGGTCGACGATGAAATCCATGTGGTCCCAGTAACCGTAGCCGCCCGGCTCGTCGATGGCCGAGAAGTCGTAACCGCAGGGCATGGAAGAGGCGCCGTAGCGGTTGAATGCGGGCACGGCGTCGACGGTCTGCACCTGAATGACGTTGAACTCCGCGTCGCGGCACCGGTCGAGATAGAAAACCGTCTCGTCGCGGTCGAGCCGCTCGGGCAGGAGCCACGCCGTGTCGGCGAGCCAGAAGAACGGGGTGCCGTCGGCGTGCATCAGATAATGGCCGTCGGGCGAGGTCTGCAGGCGGCCGTGGCTCCACGGAGCGGCGGCCGCGGCGGCGGGAGAAGCGGATGCGGCGAACAGAAGCGCCGCCCACAACGATTTCAAAGCGAGTTTCATAAGCCTATGGATGAAAAAGGCGCCCGGCATCATGGCCGAACGCCCCGATTATACGATTCCGAATCCTCTACTTGGAGAAGATCGAGGAAATCTCCTTATAATTATGTACGCGCTCGATGACGTCGGCGAAGAGGTCGGCGACCGACAGCACCGTGAACTTGTGCAGGTCCTTGTCGGGGTTGAGCGGAATGGTATCGGTGACGATCACCTCCTGCAGGGCGCTCTCGTTGATGCGCTCGTAGGCGGGACCCGACAACACGGGGTGGGTGATGGCGGCGCGGACGCTCCTGGCGCCGCGGGCCATGAGCATGTCGGCGGCCATGCAGATGGTGCCGGCCGTATCGATCATGTCGTCGACGATCAGGATGTTGCGGCCCTCGACGTCGCCGATGGCGGTCATCTTGCCGACGACGTTGGCCTTGGCGCGCTCCTTATGCGAGATGATGATGGGCGTGCCGAGGAGCTTGGCATAGGTGTTGGCGCGTTTGGCACCGCCCATGTCGGGCGCGGCGATCGAGAGGTCCTCGATATGGAGGCTGCGGACGTAGGGCACGAAGATGCCGCTGGCGTAGAGCGCATCCACGGGCACGTCGAAGAAACCCTGTATCTGGTCGGCATGCAGGTCCATGGTCATGATGCGGTCGGCACCCGCGGCCTTGAGCATGTTGGCCACGAGCTTGGCGCCGATCGGCACGCGGGGTCGGTCCTTGCGGTCCTGACGCGCCCAGCCGAAATAAGGCATGACGGCCACGACCTGGTGGGCCGAAGCGCGCTTGGCGGCGTCGATCATCATCAGCAACTCCATCAGATTGTCGGTAGGCGGGAAGGTCGACTGGATGATGAAGACCGTGCAGCCGCGGATCGACTCGTTGAAGCAGGGCTGGAACTCGCCGTCGCTGAAGCGCAGCACCTCCGACTGTCCGAGCGTCGTGCCGAAGCTGGCGGCGATCTTCGAGGCCAGATATTCCGAGGCGCCGCCCGTGAAAATCTTGATTTTGTGGATTGCCATAACAGGGTTGTAGATTTATGTTGCAAATATAGTACAAGCGAAACAAAAAACACGCCCTGCGGGGCGTGTTTTATCAACAATCGGTCAACCTTTCAGGCACTCGCCGATGAAACCGAGGATTTCGTCGCGCCCCGCACCCTTGGCCGACGAGGAGACGAACATGGGGGGGAACTCCTCCCACTGCTCGGCCAAGGCGGCCTTGTAACGCTCGACGCTGCGGCGCGCCTGGGTCTGCGAGAGCTTATCGGCCTTGGTGAAGACGATGCCGAAAGGCACGCCCTGCTCGCCCAGCATCCCGATGAAGCGCAGGTCGATCTTCTGGGGCTCGAGCCGGATATCGACCAGCACGAAGAGGAAGTGGAGCTTCTCGCAGCGCAGCACGTAATCGGTAATCAGCTTGGAGAACTCGCCGCGCTGGCTTTTGGANGTGCGGGCNTANCCGTAGCCGGGCAGGTCGACNANATACCACGCATCGTCGATNCGGAAGTGGTTGATAAGGCGCGTCTTGCCGGGGGTGCCCGACACCTTGGCCAGCCCGGCACGGCCGGTCAGCATGTTGATGAGCGACGACTTGCCCACGTTGCTGCGGCCGATGAANGCGATATCGCGCAGGCCGTCCTTCGGGACCTGCGAAATGCGCTCGGACGAGCAGCGGAACTCGGCTTTGGCGATCTGCATGGCAGGGGCTACTTGGCNAGGATNCGGGCGACGGCGGCCTCGGCGTCGCGGAAAAGCTGCGGCAGGTCGAGCCCGGCGATCTGCCGGTTCTCGACGACGACCCGGCCGTCGACGACGACCGTCTCGACGTCGGCGGCCTTGCCGCAGTAGACCAGATTGGAGACCACGTCGTGGATCGGCTGGAGATGGGGCTTCTGCANGTCGACGACGATCATATCGGCCAGCGCGCCCTCGCGCAGGATGCCCAGCTCGCCCTCGCGGCCCATGGCCCGGGCACCGTTGGCGGTGGCCATGCGCAGCGTCTCGTAAGCCGGAAGCACGAGCGGATCGGCGGTCGCCGACTTCTGGAGAAAAGCCGCCGTGCGCAGCTCCTCGAACATGTCGAGGTCGTTGTTGGAACAGGTGCCGTCGGTACCCACCGCCACCAAGGCGCCCCGCNCGAGCATCCGGGCCACGGGGGCGATGCCCGAAGATATNTTCATGTTGCTCTGCGGGTTATGCGACACCGTGACCCCGCGNNGNGCCAGAATATCGATATCCTCCTCGTCGACCCACACGCAGTGGGCCCCGATGGTCCGCTCGTCGAGCAGGTGCAGCGAATCGAGGTGCCGGACGGGCGACTTGCCGTAGCGCTCGCGGACGATATCGACCTCGTCCTGCGTTTCGGCGATATGGGTCATGAAANGCAAACCCTCCTTGTCGGCCAGCGACCTGCCGCGCTGCAGNTTTTCGGGCGAGACGGTATAGGGCGAGTGCGGCGCCACGGCGATCCGGATGCGGTCGCGGCCCTCGGCGAGCCGCACGGCCTCNNCGACNTGGGGCAGGACCTCGTCGATGTTGCTGTCGAAGTAGTTGCAGCCGAGCATGGCGCGGATGCCCAACCGGTCGACGGTTTCGACGCAGCGGTTCTCGAAATAGTACATGTCGACGAACGACGTCACGCCCCCGAGGAGCATCTCGGCGATGCCGAGCGTCATGCCGAGCACCACGTCGTCGGCCGTCTGCCGCGCCTCGAAAGGCCAGATGCGCCCGTGGAGCCACTCCATGAGCGGGATGTCGTCGGCATAGCTGCGCTGCAGGGTCATGGCGGCGTGGCAATGGGTATTGATCAACCCCGGCATGAGGAGCTTNCCGCGGCAGTCGAAGACCCGGGCCTCGGGACAGGCTGCGCGAAAAGCAGCCTCGCATCCGGGATCGGCGGAGACGAACGNNATGCGGTTGNCGNCGATCCCCACGCNGCCGCAGGGGATGGTATCGCCGCNGCCCGTCATGGGCANGATAACGGCNTTGGTAAAAAGCAGTGAAGCGGTCATATCATTCGATGGAATTGCCCTGCACGGTAATCACCTCGCGGCCCGTGGCGGAATTGGAATAGATTTGCAGCACCTTGCTGAAAGCGCCGGGCTCGCTCTTGAGCGGCTCGTAGACGACGCGGATCACCCCCTCGCCGCCGGGCGGCACGGGCCGCTTGGGAAACGANGCCCGGAAGCACGAACAGGAAGTGAGGACCCGCACGATGACCAAAGGAGCCGTACCCTCGTTGCGGAACGCGAACTCCTGCGTNAGCTCGCCCCCCTTGCGGGGCACGTCGCCGAAATTGTGCGTGGCGACGGGCAGCACCAACCGGGCCTCCTTGCGGCTCTGNGCTGCCGGGGATTCCTGGGCCCGGACGGCGGCGAAGCAGAAAAGCGACACGGCGGCGAGAAAAAAACGAATCGATTTCATAACGACTAATTCATGCGGAAAACATAAGTGATCGTACCGCCCTGCACGGCGGCGCGGCTCTCGGTGAAGCGGGCCTTGCGCGCAGCCTCGAGGGCGGCCTCGATCAACCGGGGATCGCTGACGGTCGAACCCTTGGGCTCGAACGCGGCGCTGGTGACGTCGCCCTTGGGCCCTACCGACACCCTCACAACGACCTTGCCGCTTCTGTTGCCGGGATAGGCGGGCTGCGGGAGATTGCCGACCAGACCGCGCCCCTGCANCCCCTTGTCGATCTGGTCGAGCCCGTCGGGGCTGAGCCCGGGACCCTGTCCGGCGGACTGCTGACGGCCCTCGCGGGCGTGGGGATTGCCGGTCTCCACGGGCTCGTCGCCGCTGCTCTTGCTCATGCTGAACAACGCCCGCGGGTCGGGCGACCGGGTGACCTCGTCGCTGCCCGAGACAGGGGCCTCCTCGGGCGTCTGCTCGTCGGGCATGTCGTGGACCCGCGGCTCGACCGAACTCTTCACGGGCTGGGGCTCCTGCGGCGGCTCGACGAACTCGACGAAGATCGTGTCGGAGGGCTTTTCGACCGCAGCGGAGAAGTCGAACGACAGCCACCGGAAAGCGCCGACGAGCAAGGCGCCGTAGAGCGCCAGAGCAGCGATCGCCCAGCAACGGGGTTTGCGGTCGTCCGGATCGTAGCTACGCATGGGGCTAATGGGGTGTGGTTGCAAGGATGAGCTTGTAACCGTTGTCGTTGACGATATTCATGACCTTGACGACCTCGTCGATGGCCACCGTCTTGTCGCAGTGCAGCGAGACGGTAGGCTCCTTCTGGCCGTCGAGCCGCTGGCGGAGCGCCTGCTCGACCCCCCGGAGCCCGTCGACGCGCTCCAACTCGACGTAGTAATTATAGGAAGCGCCCGCCTGCTGGATCGAGACCGTGGTGACGGCCTTGTCCTTGAGCTGGTTGGAACTTTTGGGCAACATCAGCTTCAGGGCGTTGGGGTTGATGAGCGTGGTGGCGATCAACAGAAACAGCAGCAGCAGGAACATCAGGTCGGTCATCGACGAAGCCGAAAACGACTTGTCGACCTTGGAACCGTGTTTGATAGCCATGGCGAACTACTTTTGAACGGGTTGGTTGAGAATATCCATGAACGCGATGGAATTGGCCTCCATCTGGAAGACGAGCTTCTCGATGCGGGCGACGAGGTAGTTGTAACCGAAGTAAGCGGGAATGCCGACCAACAGACCCATGACCGTGGTGACCATGGCGACGTACATACCGCTCGAGAGGAGCCCGAGGTCGACCGTACCTCCGGCGGCGGACATATCCATGAAAGTCTGGACCATGCCCAGCACCGTGCCGAGGAAACCGATCATCGGGGCGCCGCCGGCGATAGTGGCCAGAAAAGGCAGGCCGTTTTCGAGCTTCGAGACCTCGAGGTTGGCGACGTTCTCGATAGCCGTCTGCACGTCGCTCATGGGACGGCCGATGCGGCCGATGCCCTTCTCGATCATGCGGGCGATGGGGGTGTCGTTCTTGCGGCAGAGGCTCACGGCCACGGCGATCTTGCCGTCGGAGATGTAGTCGCGGATGCGGTTCATGAAGTTCATGTCGAGGACCGAAGCGCGCCGGATCGCCAGAAAACGCTCGACGAAGATGAAGATCGTCACGCCGCCCAGCAGCAGCAGCGGCCACATGAGCCAACCGCCCTTGATGAAAAGCGTCCAAAGTCCCATGCGGGTCTCCTCAGTCATGGCCGCCGTGCCGGCAGCCTGCAAAAAATTGATCATAACGTTGGTTTATTTAAGTTTTTTTGTGTTATCCGTATCGCTCTCGGGAGAGGCTTCGGCGGCCTGCTTTTCGGCCCGCCGGGCCGCGCGCCTTGCCTGCCGCTTCTTGTTGGTGAAACGCTCGCGGACCCGGCGCCGCAGGTCGCGGAAGTTGTTGAAATCCTCCTTGTAATAGATGCCGATGCCGGTCTCCTGGAGACCCTGGTTCTCGTCGAAGCGGTCGATGGTCTGCGTAAAGGCTTTCGACTTGAGAGCCCCTGCCCGGTCGATGAGGTAGGTGACGTAGGCCTCGCCCATGAAGTTGGACATCGAACTGTTGACGGCCTGCTTATTGTCGATCAGGTAGTTGCCCTCGACCTCCACCAGAAGACGGTCGTTGATGAGGCTTTTCGAGAGGCCGAAATCGACCTCCTCGCCCGTCAGCTCGGATTTGGGGCGGTAGCGGATCACGAGGTTGTAATCGCTCGTGGAGAGCCAGTTGCTCAGCTGGTTGGAGAGGAACTCCAGACCGGTGGCGGCGGAGACCGAAGCGCCGATATTGGAACCTGCGGCGTTGTTCTCGGCGAGGAAGCTGTTGAACAGCAGCAGGTAGAGGAACTGCATGTTGACCGACTCGGGCGTAGCGAGCGCATTGGCGATGAGCACCTGCGTCTCGGGGTCGGAAGCGGGCACGTGGACCTCGAAGCCGACGGACGGATTGGCCAGCCGGTCGCCGAGGTGGATGACGCACTCCACGGGCACCGAACGGTCGGTAGACACCTTGTCGGAAGTACCCTGCAGCAGGGGCTGGAGCGACGCCTTGACCTTGTAGACGGCATCGATATCGAGCACGGCGTCCATCGGGCCGCCGGTCCACTGGATCGTGGAACCGTTCTCGATGGTGAAGCGCTTGTTGATGATATTCTGCAGCGACAGGAGGTAGCTGCCCTCGCGGATCGTATAGTCGCCGTACATCTCGAAGANGTTGGNGCGNGGNTNNATNTGCAGGTTGAGCGAACCCTCGCCGCGCGCCTTGACGAAGTTGCCCGACACGGCGAGCTCGACCTCCACGTTGGGCCGCACATCGAGCGCCAGCGCGATGTTCATGCGGTTGGCCTGCGTGGTCTTGCGGTCGCGGCGCCGCTCGAACGACATCTTCTTGCGCATGACCTTGTCGAGCGTATCGGCCGCAGCGGGGCGCTCGAAGACCACGAAATCGGCGTAGGAGATATTGGACTTGCTGGAGAGCGGCATGGAGAAAGTCGACCGGTCCTCGGTGACGGCGGCGATATCCATATCGACCTGGCCCTTGTCGCCCTTGATGCGGGCCAGACCCGACGCGTAGACGCGGCCGTAGAAGAAGTCGTTGTCGTCGTCGGTGGTATCGAGCACCAGCATCTCGTTGGGGGCCACGCGCAGGTCGTAGGCGATGTTGGAGAGGTGCTGCAGATTGAGGTCGAAGTCGAGCCGCCCGCGGTTGCCCTCGGGGTCGAAAAGGGCGACGTTGGAAGCGAGGAAACGGCTGTCGCGCACGTCGAGGACCGCCTCGGGGATGCGGTAGCCGACCTGCGTGAAGCCGACCGTGGTGGAGAGGTCGCGCACGCGGACCTGTCCCGAGAGCTCGGCCTCGCGGCGCTCGCCCTGGAGCACCAGCTGGGCCGAAGCGAGGCCCCGCGTCGAGGAGATCACCCCCGAGAGCAGCGGATCGAGCAGCCCCATATCGAGGCTGTCGATGTCCATGCGGGCGTAGTAACGCATCCTATCGGGGGCGAAGTAACCCCGGATGAGGGTGTCGCGCTTCCCGCGGTCGAGCACCGCCACGCCGGCCCGGCTGCGGGCGAAGTCCCAGCGCGACGCGAGCCGCAGCGGCGGTCCGGGGATGCCGTTGACGGAGAGCGAATCGAGGGCGATATCGGCCCGGAACTCGCCGCCCCGCAGCACCGACTTCATGGTGGCCTCGCCGTTGGTGCGCCCCACGACCGAATAACCCATGCGCTCGACGGTCTGCGACAGGGGCGCGATGTCGAAGTTGCGCAGGCGGAGCGTCACCGAATCGCCGAGGCTGCGCGAAGCGATGCCGTCGAGCATGAGGTTCTGGTCGCCGTGGACCACCCGGAAACGGTCGACGGCGATCCGTGCCGTGTCGATGCGAATCTTGTCGGCGAAAATCTGCCACCGCTTATCGCCCCGGGTGATGTGCGAGGGGAGAATCCGCAGGTCCACGCTGCGGTCGTCGGCCTCGGCGCGCAGGCTCAGCAAGCCCGAGAAACGCCGCACGGAATCCTCGAATCCGGCGGAGAGCTGCATCCGGCTCTGCTTGGCGCCGCCGGCGACCGAAAGATGGGGCAGGTGGAGCGCTCCGGCGTAGAGGTCCTCGGCCGAGGCGTAGACCGTGAGCGAATCGCCGCGGTTGGAAGCGTCGACGCTGAGCCGCGTAGCGAGCAGCCGCTTGCGCTCGATATATTCCGAAGAAGCCTTGAGCGAGAGCTGGTCGCTGGCGGGGTTGAAGAGCAGCTGCAGCGACGACCCGTCGGCGATCTGAAGCCCCGAGAAGACGGCGTCGGCCACGGGGTTGAAATCGCGGATGCGGACCGAGAGCAGCGAATAATCGTCGGCGACGGCCGTCGCGGCGACGGCGGACCGGGCCTGCCGCCCCTCCGTGCCGAGCAGGGGCAGGTATTTCCAGGCGCTCTCCTGCAGATAGCGGAAGACGGTGCGGTAACTGGTTTTGGAACGGAACGTGACGTCGCCGAAGTCGGAGCGCAGCTCGACGAACTTGCTCTGCGCCGAGTTCTCGCCCGTAACCATGGCGCTGCGGGTTTCGATGAGCTTGTCGTTGTAGCGGTACGAAGCATCGGTCATGCGGATGACGCCGTTCAGGTCGTCGAGCGTACGGCCCCCGGCGTCGGCCTCGACGTGGGCGGCCAGCACCGAGACGGAATCGCGCGGGTTGATATGCAGGGCCGCCAGATCGGCGCGCCGCAGATCGAGCGTGAAGTCGTAGTGCGGCACCTCGCCGTTGAAGTCGACGGCACCCGAGAAGTCGAAGTCGAGGTTGGGGTCGCGCGCCGTCACGAGCCCGTCGAAGCCGCGGTTGCGCAGGCGTCCGTCGAGACGGAGCGAATCGTAGGTATAGCCCTTGAACTGGAGCTGCGAGATATTGCCGGAGACCATGGCGTCGGTCACGCCCTGCCCCACCGACCCGTCGAGGGCGGCCGTGAGCGAAGCGTCGCCTAACAGCCCCTCGCGGTCGAGCAGCCGCCCCAGCCGGAAACCGGCGGCCGCGAGATCGCCCTGCAAGGCGCTGCGGCCCCCGCCGAGGGGCTTCATGGCGAGGTTCATATCGACGTCGCCCACCGCNGTGGCGAGGGCGGCCGTGAGGTCGAACGACGANANCGCCCCGCGGAACCGGGCTTTCAACCCCACCTGCCCGGCCCTGCCGAGCAAGGCCGTCAGGTTGTCGGGCAGCTGCTGCCGGGCCACGCGGCGCGCCAGCAGCTCCATNTCGGCGGCTGTGGTCGTGAGACGGGGAATATCCGCGTCGAAACGGGTATGCCGGATATCGGGCAGCCCCCGGACCTTGGCCGTGGCGGTCAGCGACGTATGCTCCGCGAGACNCAGGCTCCGGAGCTTGGTCTCGAAATCGGCGACCGTACCCGTCACGTCGGCGTCGAGCTCGCTGAAAGTCGTATGCCAGTCGCGCAGCTTGGGAGCGAAGTANGCGATATCGTCGGTGGAGACCGTCGACCGGCGCAGGGCCCCGTCGATGCGGACCTCGCCGACGAAGTCCTTGTAATCGGCCCACGAATTGCCGACGAGCGANATATAGGGGATCGNGAGATGCGACTGCGGGGTGAGGATGGCGGCCTCCTCGAAGCCGAGGCATCCGTTGACTAAATAGAACCGCCCCGACAGGCGGTCGAGGACGAAGCCGCTGCGCTCGCGGGCCGAGAAAGAAGCGATATCGGCGTAGATCGTCTGTCCGTCGATCGTAAAGTCGTCGANGCTGGCGGTCATGTCGCAGAGGTGCATATGGCCGAAGTCGATGCCGTAGGGCGGGTCGCGGTGCTGCTGCCGCTCGATGCAGAGCTCCATGCCGGAGATGACGGCCTTATGCAGGACGAGCCCGAAATTGCCCTTGCGGGGCCGGTCGGGGTCGGAGATGCGGCCGACGATCTGCTTNATGTTCATCTCGCCCTCGGGAGTTTCGCGCAGGAAGAGCCGGGCCCCGACGATCTCGCCGCGGCTCAGCGAAAGGCCGCCGCCGAAGATGCCCAGACCGGTGATGTAGGCGTCGAGCCGGTCGACGTAGAGGAGCGTATCGTGCTGGTAATCCTCGACGTAGAAACCCTCGATGCGGGCCCTGCCGAACAAGCCGGCATCGACGCGGCGGATCGCGACGGTGGTGCCGAGCCGGGCGGAGACGACCTGCGCGGCTTTCCGCACCGCGAAGTTCTGCACGGCCGGGAGCCCCAGCAGCAACGACAACGCGAGGGGCAGGACGACGACCGCAAGAACGATCGCCGAGAACACCTTTCCCAATATTTTTATACCTTTGTGCACGAACTGCTGCGATAAGCCGTAATAACTTGCAAAGTTAACTATTTATAGTTAAAAAACGAAACTTCCGATGGATATTACCATACTGGGCATCGAATCCTCGTGCGACGACACCTCGGCCGCCGTCCTGCGCAACCGGGTGCTGCTGTCGAACGTCATCGCCTCGCAGGCCGTACACATGAAGTACGGCGGCGTGATCCCCGAACTGGCGTCGCGCGCCCACCAGCAGAACATCGTACCGGTGGTCGACACGGCGCTCAAGGACGCGGGGCTGACGCTCGGCGACGTGGACGCCATTGCATTCACGCGCGGCCCGGGGCTGGTAGGCTCGCTCTTGGTGGGCGTCTCGTTCGCCAAGGGCCTTTCGATCGCGGGCAACATCCCGCTGGTCGAAGTCAACCACCTGCAGGGGCACATCCTCTCGCACTTCATCGACCTGCCGGACCGCGAACTGCCGCATCCGGACTTCCCGTTCCTGTGTCTCCTGGTGAGCGGCGGCCACACGCAGATCGTACGCGTGGACTCGCCGCTGGAGATGGAGATCGTAGGCACGACGATCGACGATGCCGCAGGCGAAGCCTTCGATAAGTGTGCCAAAGCGATGGGGCTGCCCTACCCCGGCGGGCCGGTCATCGACCGGCTGGCCAAGGAGGGCGACCCCGAAGCATTCCGCTTCGCGCGGCCGCGGGTCGAGGGATACGACTACTCGTTCTCGGGGCTCAAGACCTCGTTCCTCTACACGCTGCGCGACCGGGTAGCCGCCGACCCGGAGTTCGTCGAACGGCACAAAGCCGACCTCTGCGCCTCGCTGCAGCACACGATCGTCGCGATTCTTCTGGACAAACTCGTCCGCGTCTCGAAGCAGACGGGCATCCGCGACATAGCCATAGCGGGCGGCGTCTCGGCCAACTCGGGGCTGCGCGACGGGATCGTGGCCGAGGGCCGCAAACGGGGCTGGCGGACGTTCCTGCCCGAATTCAAATTCACGACCGACAACGCCGCCATGATCGCCATGGCGGGCTACTACCGCTACCGCAACGGCGACTTCTCGACGCTCGACGTCGCCCCCGAAGCGCGGCTGGCCGAACTCGGAAAATAACCGCAAACCGATCATATCATGAAAAAATCGCAATTCTTCGCGCTGCTGCTTGCGGCGGCGCTGCTTGCGGGAACAACCGTTTCCTGCGACGACAAAGACACCCCGGCGACCGACGGCCCCGAACAGACCGATCCGCAACCCGATCCCTCCGATCCCGGCACCGATCCGGAACCGGGAGAGGTAGTCATCGCCCTCGATTTCGCCGAGGGGCCTCAGATCGCCGCGCCGGCCCTGCCCGCCTCATCGTCGGAGAGCCTCTCGGGCCGCACGGAGTATGTCATGGCGGGCTACCCATTCGCCGTATATGCCGACAAAGAGGTGAACGGCAAGTATTTCTGGGTCGACAACTCGCAATACTCGACCAGCATCCCGCAACCCAACAAAGGGCTCTACTTCTCGAAGCTGGGCGCCTACATCGAACTGCCGGCGCTGACAGGAAAAGCGCTCGTGAAAGCGGTCTACACCTCGACGACCTCGGCCAACGGCGAAGTCGATCTGGAACTGACCGACACCGAGGGCACGACGGTCGACCAGTCGATCCTACCCGGCGACGACGGACTGACNCAGACCTTCGAGCCGGTAACTCCCGAAGCGGGCAAGTGCTACCGCCTGACGATCGTCAACACGAAAAACGCACAGATGGCCCGGCTGACGCTGACCTACGACGACGTGCAGTAACGCACCGGCCTCACAATGACGAAGTCCCGGTCATCGAACGATGACCGGGACTTTCCGTACAGGCACCGGAGCAGCCGCTACCGGCCGCCGAAGAACTTCTCTGCAGCGCCGCCGCAGCGGGCGGCGAAGTCGTCGTACTCGGAGCGGAGCGAGGCGATGAGCTCGCGCACCGACTGGATTTTCTCGGCCCGCCAAGCGTTGGCGCCGCAGAAAGCGTAGCCGTTCTGCAACTTGCCCTTGAAGGCGTTGTAGAGCGCCAGCATGATGCAGTAGGGGCTATGGGTCACGTCGCAGGTCTTGATGCAGTCGAACGGGCAGGCCTTGGGACGCTTCAAACCGGCCTTGACCCGCTCCAAAAACGAGCTGTGCAGCGCCCGGCCCGGCATGCCGACGGGACTTTCGATGATCTCGATATCCTCGCGGCGGGCGTCGATGTAACTCTGCTTGAACGCCGGATCGGCGTCGCACTCGTCGGTGGTGACGAAGCGCGTGCCCATCTGCACCCCCTCGGCACCCAGCTCCATGATGCGGTAGATATCCTCGCCCGTGTAGATGCCGCCGCCGGCGATGACCGGAATATGGCGGTCGTGCTCGGCGCCGAACTTCTCCACCTCGGCGACGATCTCGGGCACGAGCTTCTCCAGCGCGTAGTCGGCGCTCTCGATCTGGTCGCGCTTGTAACCTAAATGACCGCCCGCCTTGGGCCCCTCGACCACGACGGCGTCGGGCACATAGCGGTACTCCTCGAACCACTTGCGGCACAGCAGCGCCGCGGCCCGCGCCGACGAGACGATAGGCGCCAGTTTCGTTTTCGCCCCCTCTGTCAGAAAGGCGGGCAGGTTCAGCGGCAGCCCGGCGCCCGAGAAGATGATGTCGGCCTTTTCGGCGACGGCCGTGCGGACCATGTCGGCGAAGTTGGTCATGGCGACCATGACGTTGACGCCGATGATGCCGCGCGTGGCTTCGCGGGCCTTGCGCAGCTCCTCTTTCAGGCCCCATACGGAGGCTTCGCGGTAGTCTTTCGAGTAGTCGTTGTAGATCGCGCCCAGCCCGGCCGACGAGATGACCCCGATGCCGCCCTCGGCCGCCACGGCCGACGCCAGCCCCGAAAGGGATATGCCCACGCCCATGCCGCCCTGCACGATAGGGACGGCGGCGCACAGATTTCCGATTTTGAGTGTTTTCATGCGTTTTCGTTTGTTGGAACAACGGGCAAAGATAGGCATTTCGGGCGAGAAATTCGGAATTTCGGAACAATTTTACAAAAACCTCACGCCGCGCATCCGGCGGCGGGAGCCGTCGGCCGTCTCGCGCTCGACGATGCCGGTTACGACGTCGGCCGCATCGTGCCAGCGGTTGGCGCGGAACTGCCGCCGGTAGGTAGTCAGATGACCGTAGAGCTCGGGCCAGCGGAGATTCCAGCCCCGGGGGAAACGCAGCAGATGCAACACCGTAGCGGCATTGGAGAGGATGCGCGCCTCCTTGTTGCCGTGCTGGTGGAACCACTCCACGCGCACGTCGGGCGCCAGCCGCTGCACGGCCCGCGCGAAACCGCGGCCCCCGTTGTTGCTCTCGACCGCCGCCTGCCGCGTACCCGAACGCACGAGCATCCCGGCGACCAGCGTCTCGGTGACCTCCATCGGCTCGCGCGAATAAACGGCGTCGGTCACATAGACGATCCCGTCGGCATCGACGGCATAGGAGAGCGAGCAGAGGTAGTCGTCGCCCGTATCGGCCGTGTCGGTATAGTTGCCGTAGCGGACGATCTCGCGGGGCAGCGCGTCGTACTCGGCGAACCCCTCGCCGTAGAGCAACCCCTCGCGGACCGACGGCCGACCTTGGTACATGGCCTCGAACTGCAGGGGATCGAGCCGCCGTTTGGCCTCCAGCAGGGCCGCGCCGTGCTGCGTCTCCCAGAGGGCCTCGCCCGGGCGGCGGGGGTCGATCTCGGTGGGGGCCGACGTTTTCAGCGCCTCGAAATTGAGGTGGAGCCACTCGTCGGAGCGCAGCTCCCCGAGCTGCGACCACCGCGTAAAGGCGACCACGGGCTCACGCTCCATGAGGGTGCCGATCAGGTCCTCCTCGTGCCAGCGGGTGAAGACGATCAGCTCGCGCGAGGTGTTGTGCATGCGCGTGCGCACCACCGAGGTGTACCACTCCCAGCAGTTGGCCCGGATGAGCGGCGAATTGGCCTCGAGGGCATCCTTGTAGAGGTCGTCGAGGATGAAGCAGTCGACGCGGTTGCCGGTGAGCGAACCCTCGCGCCCGACCGAGAGCAGCCCGCCCCGGCGGCCGATGATCTCCGCCTCGTCGGCCGTGCGGATGTAGTTGGGCGGCCGGGTACCGCGCTTGATGGTCGTCGCCGGAAAAAAGGCGCCGTACTCGGNCGACTCNAGAATGCGCTGCACGCGGCGGTTGAACTTCGAGGCCAGCGCCCCCGAATAGGAAGCGATCGCCACCCGGCAGTCGGGGTCGAGCCCCAGCACGTAGGCCGGCAGCAAGGTGGTGGCCCCGACGCTCTTGCCGTGCTGGGGCGGCATGGTGACGATCAGACGCCGCACCCNGCCGCGGGCGAAAGCATCGAGCACGCGGTAATANGCGAGGTGGAAAGGCTGCAGCTCCAGAAACGGATAGACCTCCGAGGCGAAATCGACGAATGACGGGACCCCGGCGGGGTGTTCGGCGAGGGGCCGCTTGTCGGCGGCGGAAATGTTCCCGGACGCAGATGCGGGGCAGCCGCCGTCGGGCTGCGGGGCGGGAACAAAAACCTCTGCGGGAGGTGCTCCCGCAGAGGAAGAATCGTTCGGCAGATTCATAGGGATTCTTTTCTGAACCCGATGCGCGGCGCCGCGGCGGGCGGGTTCGGTAAAAAATTCATTTTCATGCACCTTTTCTCGCCTCGGCATAGCTCGTGCAAGCACGGCTTTGCACTCGGCTCAACGAAAAGGGTTCCGGCGGACGGCGCCGCGTCCGAAGGCGGGAAAGGGCCGGAACCCCCAAAAAGCGAAAGGCCGTTCCGCATCATAAACTGCGGAAAAGGTCCCTTATTTCCGAGAACGAAAAGTCGTTGAGCGTTTCGGAGCCGTCGGGCGCAAAGGTATGGAACTCCCACCACACGGGNACGAAGTCGGCGATCGGCTCCTGCACCCCCTCGGGCAGCGACCGGCGGCTGCGGTAGACGATCAGCGAAGCGGTCAGCCGCCATGCGGCGCCNGCGGTTTCGCCCTCGACCGATCCGGAGAAATAACCCCTGCTCCCGACGGCTTCCGAAAGCCGCTCGGCGACCTGTCGGTAAAGTTCGGATGAAACTCGATACATAACGGATAATGAATGGATTTTACGGAAAAAAGTTGGCGCAAAGAAATAAATTGCTTAACTTTGCAGGACAAAGATATATTCAATAATTGAATTTTANTACNCCGNAATACAATTTTTTATTATAATATTTTCCGATAGAACAGCTATGAACGAACGGGTAAAATTGATACGCAAACAACTCGGAATGACCCAAGAGCAGCTGGCNCAGCGACTTGGCATCGGCAAGGCGGCCCTTTCGATGATCGAGACGGGCAAGGCCGGGCTGTCGGCGCGCAACCGCAACATACTGGTTCAGGATTTGAACGTCAATCCCGAGTGGCTCGAAAGCGGAACCGGCGANATGTTCAACGCCGAACCCGACCTGACGGCCTACATGCACCGCACGGACAACTCGCTGCCCATGCAGAGCGTACCCCTCTACTCGATCGAGGGGACGGCGGGGCTGGTGCCGCTNTTCGCCGACCGCGCGCAGGCCAAGCCCGTCAACTACATCCACATACCCAACCTGCCCAAGTGCGACGGGGCCATATATATAGTAGGAGATTCGATGTACCCCCTGCTCAAGAGCGGCGACATCGTACTCTACAAACANCTCCACGACCTCAACGACATCTTCTGGGGCGACATGTACCTGCTNTCGATCGACATCGACGGCGAGGAGTACGTCACCGTCAAATACATCCAGAAGTCGGACCGCGAGGGATTCGTCNGGCTCGTGAGCCAGAACCCCCACCATGCCGACAAAGAGGTGGCCATGGAGCGCATCCGCGCCCTTGCGCTCGTCAAGGCGTCGATCCGCATGAACTCGATCCGGTAGGCNGCCGATATTATAAAGAAGCTGCGGCCCCGGATTATGAAATACCGATAATTTTTTCTATCTTTGCATAGGATCGNAAAAATTGGTCAGCCAATTTCGGGGCCGGCCGCTGCGAACCGGAACAGAAACAGAACGAAACACATAACGCTATGAAAACCAACTACGAAATCCGCTATGCCGCNCATCCCGANGATGCCAGGCACTACGACACCGCGCGTCTGCGCCGCGACTTTCTGATCGAAAAGGTCTTCGCNGCCGACGAAGTGAACATGGTCTACTCGATGTACGACCGCATGATCGTGGGCGGCGCGATGCCGGTGCACGAAGCGCTCCGGCTCGAAGCCATCGACCCGCTCAAGGCGCCCCACTTCCTCACGCGCCGCGAGATCGGCATCTTCAACGTGGGCGGCAAGGGCCGTGTGAAAGCGGGCGACGCGGTATTCGAGCTCGACTTCAAGGAAGCCCTCTACTTGGGCGCCGGCGACCGCGAGGTGACNTTCGAGAGCNNCGANCCGCAGCACCCGGCCAAGTTCTACTTCAACTCGACGACGGCCCACTGCACCTACCCCGACAAGAAAGTCACCAAGGCCGACGCCGTGGTGGCGCACATGGGATCGCTCGANGGCTCGAACGACCGCAACATCAACAAGATGCTGGTCAACCAGGTGCTGCCGACGTGCCAGCTGCAGATGGGCATGACCGAACTGCTGCCGGGCAGCGTCTGGAACACGATGCCGGCCCACGTGCACTCGCGCCGCATGGAAGCCTACTTCTACTTCGAGGTACCCGAGGAGCACGCCGTCTGCCACCTGATGGGCGAAGTCGAGGAGACGCGCCACATCTGGATGAAAGGCGACCAGGCCGTACTCTCGCCCGAGTGGTCGATCCACAGCGCTGCCGCTACGCACAACTACACCTTCATCTGGGGCATGGGCGGCGAGAACCTCGACTACGGCGATCAGGACTTCTCGAAGATCACCGATCTGAAATAGAGCGGCCCGNAANACTTCGGGGTCCGGATGCCTTAAATTTTCTGGCTGATAGTCGACNATCATGAAAGCAACGAAGTTGTTCTTCCTGCTNTTTCCATTGCTTTTTTCTTGGANCCTCTCNGCGCAGAACGGAAACACGATCCGCGTAGGTGCCGGCGTCAATGTCCGCAGCAGTGTCGACGACGACCGGCTCNNNGTCGGNCCGTCGCTGTCGGTAGAGTATGGNCGAACGATCAACGCCTATTTCTCGGTCGCGGCCGAAATACATACCGATATGTGCAAAAACGGCGCAGCGTCCGATTTGTACGGGGCAGGNATCGGNCTGCGCGGCATGGTCACCCCGTTTCCCAAGAAATTCCGATGGATCAAGGTCGGNNTCGGNGCGACGTACGATCGCTGCAAGTATCTCTACGGCGTTCGTGTTCAAGATGAGGACGAGCAACCGGTCGTGAAGCACATGCAGCATGCGGCCGATTATTGGGGCATCGATTTCCCGATCCGGGCCTATCTGATCGACAGCCGGCGGTTCGAGTTCTATGCGTTCTATAACATCAAAACGATGTTTGCGGGCGGCAGGTATCATTGGAACTACTCCCATGGCGGTCTGGCATTCGGNGTCAAATTCTAATCAGTATTCGTTTTTTAACTTTTCACCTTATAAAAATGGTAAACTTTTCTTTGGAAGGTAAGGTCGCACTCGTGACGGGTGCCTCCTACGGCATCGGCTTCGCGCTGGCNACGGCATTTGCGCGCCAGGGCGCCAAAATCGTCTTCAACGACATCAANCAGGAGCTCGTCGACAAGGGTCTGGCCGCCTACAAGGCCGAGGGCATCGAAGCCCACGGCTACGTCTGCGACGTGACCGACGAGGAGCAGGTCAACGCCCTCGTNGCGCAGATCGAGAAAGAGGTCGGCACGATCGACATTCTGGTGAACAACGCCGGCATCATCAAGCGCATNCCCATGCACGAGATGACGGCCGCCGAGTTCCGCCANGTGATCGATATCGACCTCAACGGCCCGTTCATCGTATCGAAGGCCGTNATCCCCTCGATGATCAAGAAAGGCCACGGCAAGATCATCAACATCTGCTCGATGATGTCGGANCTGGGCCGCGAGACCGTNTCGGCCTACGCTGCCGCCAAGGGCGGTCTGAAGATGCTCACGCGCAACATCGCCTCGGAGTACGGCGAGTACAACATCCAGTGCAACGGCATCGGCCCGGGCTACATCGCCACGCCGCAGACGGCGCCCCTGCGCGAGAAGCAGCCCGACGGATCGCGCCACCCGTTCGATGCGTTCATCGTNGCCAAGACGCCCGCCGCACGCTGGGGCACGCCCGAAGACCTGATGGGCCCNGCCGTGTTCCTCGCGTCCGANGCCTCGAACTTCGTCAACGGCCACGTCCTCTACGTCGACGGCGGCATCCTCGCCTACATCGGCAAGCAGCCGAAGTAAGACGAACCGCTTTCAGTGCGCAGCCCGGGAAAATTTCCCGGGCTTTTTTATGAATCGTGCCGGATGCCGAAATTTTTCGGAACAGCGGAGAATCTGACAATAAATTTCTATATTTGTATGAATGAAATCTAACCTTACTTTATAAAACATGGAACAANNNNCTGTGCGCGAACTGCAGGACGTCGTGATTCGTTTTTCGGGCGACTCGGGCGACGGCATGCAGCTCACGGGCACGCTCTTTTCCGACACCTCGGCGCTCATGGGCAACGGCATCTCGACCTTTCCCGACTACCCGGCCGAGATACGCGCCCCGCAGGGCACGGTGGCGGGCGTCTCGGGCTTCCAGGTACACTTCGGCGACCGGCGCCAGCTGAACCCCGGCGACTACTGCGACGTGCTGGT
Source organism: Alistipes sp. (assembly GCA_014796635.1). Taxonomy (GTDB): domain Bacteria; phylum Bacteroidota; class Bacteroidia; order Bacteroidales; family Rikenellaceae; genus Alistipes. The sequence continues at coordinate 36,677 of JAAVIK010000003.1, read as the reverse complement.
GGCGATGAACCCCGCGGCNCTCAAGGCCAACCGCAAATGGCTCAANCCGGGGGCNACGGTCATNCTCGACGGCGATTCGCTCACCGAGGANCACATCCGCAAGGCCGGATTCGCGACGCTCGACCCNCTCGCGGAACTGNAGCTGGACGANTACAACGNCGTGGTGCCCGACATCACGTCGATGACCCGCGANGCGCTCAAGGATACGGGGCTGGATAACAAGGCNGTGGTCAAGTGCAAGAACATGTTCGCACTGGGCATCTGCTTCTGGCTTTTCGACCGGCCCGAAGATCATGCCTACGCATACCTCGACGGCAAATTCGCCAAGAAGAACCCCGCCGTCGCCGAAGCCAACAAACTGGCGATCANGGCCGGCTACGACTACGCNGCCAACACCCACCAGTTCGCCAACAACTACCGCGTGGCACCCGCTCAGNTGGAGAANGGCACCTACCGTTCGATCAACGGCAACGTCGCCACGGCATGGGGNTTGTGCGCCGCTGCCGAGAAAGCCGGGCTGCCGCTTTTCTGCGGCTCCTACCCCATTACGCCCGCGACGGTCATCCTCGAAGAACTGGCCAAGCGCAAGGACCTCGGGGTGAAGACCGTGCAGGCCGAAGACGAGATCGCCGGCATCTGCACCGCCATAGGCGCCGCCTTTGCGGGCAACTTCGCCGTGACGACNACCTCGGGACCGGGGCTTTCGCTCAAGAGCGAGGCGCTGGGTCTGGCCGTCATGACCGAGCTGCCCTTGGTGGTCGTCGACGTACAGCGCGGCGGACCCTCGACGGGTCTGCCCACCAAGACCGAGCAGAGCGACCTCGCGCAGGCGCTCTACGGCCGCAACGGCGANTGTCCCGTCATCGTGGTCGCCGCCTCGTCGCCGAGCGACTGCTTCCACTACGCNTTCGAGGCCGGACGTTTGGCNATGGAACACATGACCCCCGTGGTGCTGCTCTCGGACGGCTTCATTGCCAACGGTTCGGAGCCGTGGCGCATTCCGCAGATGAAAGACTACCCCGCGATCTGCCCGCCGATCGTCGACAAGGCGCCCGAGGGCGGGTTCATGCCCTACGTGCGCAACGAGAAGCTGGCCCGCGGCTGGGCGTTCCCCGGCAANCCGGGGNTGGAGCACCGCGTGGGCGGNNTGGANAANGACAGCATCAAGGGCTCGATTTCGCATGATGCGGCCAACCACCAGAAGATGGTGACGACCCGNGCGGCCAAAGTCGCCAAGGTCGCCGACTACATCCCCGCGCAGCAGGTCTACGGCGATGCGGAGGGCGACCTNNTGGTCGTCGGCTGGGGCGGCACGCGCGGCCACCTGCAGAACGCCGTCGACGAGATGCGCCGCGAGGGCAAGCGCGTGTCGCTCTGCCACTTCAACTACATCAACCCGCTGCCCCGCGGCGTGGAAGATATCTTCGCGAAGTTCCGCCGCATCGTGGTGTGCGAGCTCAACGAGGGACAGTTCGCCGCCTACCTGCGGCAGAGCTTCCAGCGCTTCAGCTACGANCAGTTCAACAAATGCGAGGGCCAGCCTTTCACGGTGGCGGAGCTCAAACAGAAATTCGGATCCTTATTGCAGTAAACCATGGCAGACTACAAATATACCCCCGCCGACTTCAAGAGCGACCAGGAAGTGCGCTGGTGCCCCGGCTGCGGCGACCACGCCATACTCAACGCCGTGCAGCGCGCCCTGCCCGAGGTGGCGGACCTTACCGACACGCCGCACAACCTGTTCACTTTCATCTCGGGCATCGGCTGCTCGTCGCGCTTCATCTACTACATGAAGACTTTCGGCTTCCACTCCGTACACGGGCGCGCCAACGCTGTGGCGACGGGCGTCAANGTNGCCAATCCGCGGCTGGCGGTGTGGGTGACCACGGGCGACGGCGACTCGCTGGCCATCGGCGGCAACCACTTCATCCACGCCATCCGCCGCAATGTCGACCTCAACGTGATTCTGTTCAACAACGAGATTTACGGTCTGACCAAGGGGCAGTACTCGCCGACGTCGAAGTTGGGCAAGATAACGAAGACCTCGCCCTACGGCACGGTCGAGAAGCCGTTCAACCCGGGCGAACTNGTCATCGGCGCCAAGGGCACGTTCTTCGCCCGCTCGATCGATATGGAAGNGAACCTGTCGAAAGAGTGCATGGTGGCNGCCGCGCTCCACAAAGGCATGTCGGTGGTCGAAGTACTGCAGAACTGCGTGATCTTCAACGACAAGACCCACGCNGCATTCGCCGCCGACAAGGCCACGCGCGCCGANCNNACGATCACGCTGCGCCACGGNGANAAGATGCTGTTCGGAACCGATAACGAAAAAGGCCTCGTCTTCGAGAACATGAAGCTCAAGGTCGTGACGGTCGGCCANGACGGCTACACGCTCGANGATGTGCTGACGCACGACGCCCACGAGCGCGACACGACGCTGCACNNGATGCTGGCGGCCATGAAGTACCCCGACTACCCCGTTGCCGTAGGCGTCATCCGCGCCGTGGAGGACGATGCGGTTTACGACCGGGCNGTAGAGAAGCAGGTCGAGGAGGTCAAGGCCTCGTCCAAGATACGCTGCGTCGACGACCTGCTGCGCTCCGGCGCCACGTGGGAAGTATANGACGCTTCCGCCGAAACCGACGCCGCGGTCCTGACGGGCCGCGGCGTTTTTTCGGGGATTTTCACCCCGGAAAGGCAAAGATTTCGGCTCTTTGTTTGGATTTTCAAAAATTCGTCTTACCTTTGCAACCGCAACGGGGGATTAGCTCAGCTGGCTAGAGCGCTTGCATGGCATGCAAGAGGTCACGAGTTCGAATCTCGTATTCTCCACTACTCGAAGATTNCGACGGCAGAACGCTTGTTCTGCCGTTTTTTTATCGGCGCCTTTCGNCCGTGTACCTGANAAAGATAACAGAAAACCCACCCGAAATTTCGGGTGGGTTCGNCTTTCNAAAAGACGGGGTCANATCGAGAACGCATCGAACCCGCCGTCGACGACGGCCAAGGCACCCGTCACGAACGACGAAGCGTCGCTGATGAGGTAGTGGATCGTACCGAGGAGCTCCTCCGGCTCGGCGAANCGNCCGGCNGGAGTATGGGCGATGATCGTTCGGGCCCGGTCGGTATAGGAGCCGTCGGGNTTGGTGAGCAAGGCCCGGTTCTGGTTGGTAAGCAGGAAGCCGGGAACGATGGCGTTGACGCGCATCTTGGGGCTGAACTTCGTAGCCAACTCGGCGGCCATATACTTGGTGTAATTGGCGATCGCGGCCTTGGCGGCGCCGTAGCCGACGACGCGGGTAAGCGGACGCAGAGCGGACTCGGAACAGAAGTTGACGATNACNCCCTGCTTACGCTCGGTCATGGCCTCGCCGAAGACCGTCGTAGGAAGCACGGTGCCGAAGAGGTTNANGTCGACGACCTTGCGGAAAGCNTCGANTTCGAGGTCGAGGAACGANTTGTCGGGAGCGATCGTNGCGCCGCCCATGTTNCCGCCGGCGGCGTTGAGCAAGATGTCGATACACCCGTAAGCGGCGAGGATGTCGGCCCTGTTCTGTACGAGNACCTCGCGATTCAGNACGTCGGTGGTGAGGAACAGCGCCTCGCCGCCCTCCTTGCGAATAGCNGCGACGAGNTCNCCGCCNGNNTTTTCNTCGCGGTCGAGGACGACGACCTTAGCGCCCTGCCGGGCGAGGTAGAGNCAGATGGACTGNCCCAAGATACCGGCGCCGCCCGTGACGACGACGACTTTGCCGGCAATGTCGAAAAGATTTTTCATCGGAGAAACTATTTTTGAAGTTCGTCTTTCACGACGGCCATCATGCCGTCGACCTGTCCCAGTGCGAGCATGCGCCCGTGGAACGAATAACCGGCGTTGTAGCCCATTTTCTCGTCGCCGAGCATCGTGCGGCCGTGGTCGACGCGCATNGGNAGCGCCGGATTTTCGCGCTCGAAAATGCGGANGAGNTCGACGAGGTTGGCGCGGCCGCCGAGGTGCGAAGCCTCGATGAAGTTGCCGNCGGGCAGAATCTCGCANCTGCGCAGGTGCACGAAACGGGTGCGGGAAGCGAAGCGCCGGGCCATGCCGACGACGTCGTTGTGCGCCCCGGCCGAAAGCGANCCGGCNCAGAACGTNAGNCCGTTNTGNGGNTTGTCGACGGCATCGAGGAACCANGCGATNTCCTCCTCCGAGGTNACGATGCGCGGCAGGCCGAGCACCTGGAACGGCGGNTCGTCGGGATGCACGCACANNTNGACGCCNTACTGCTCGCAGNCGGGCATGACGGCCGCGAGGAAGTAACGCATGTTCTCGCGCAGNNGCNCGCGGTCGATGCCCTCGTACTGCGCCAGCAGGCGGCGGAAAATCGAGACGGGGGCCTTGTCGCCCTCGCGGATGTTGCCGTTGACGAAACCCTGCGTCTTGACGATGATCGAATCGATCANCTCGTCCTTTTCGGCGTCGGTGATCGTNCGGNCGAGNNCCTCGACNTTGGCCAGCACCTCGGNCGAATANTCGGCCTCGGCACCCTCGCGGGCCANAATCNNGAGGTCGAAATANGCGAAGCGCACCCGGTCGAANTAGAGCGACGAGGAGCCGTCGGCCCACGGATGATAGAGGTCGGTGCGGATCCAGTCGATGACGGGCATGAAGTTGTAGCAGACCGTCCGGATGCCGCACTTGCCGAGGTTGGCGAGGCTGACCTTGTATTTCTCGATCAGCTCGTCGCGCTCGGGNCCGGCGTATTTGATCGCCTCGCACACGGGCAGCGACTCGACCACCGACCAGCGCAGGCCGTAGCTTTCGATATAGGATTTGAGGTCGAGAATCGCCTCCTCGGTCCATATTTCGCCGTTGGGCACGTCGTGCAGCGCCGTAACGATGCCCTCGACGCCGATTTGCCGCAGCATGTCGAGCGTGATCTTATCCTTGCGCCCGAACCATCTCCAAGTTTTTTCCATACTATAAGATCNTTATTTCAGTTCAAAAACCACTTTGCCCCGGATGTCGGCGGCCGAGGCGGCCACCAGCGCCTCGAAACGCCCCGGCTCGGCGACCCACGCATGGCGCGCGTCGTCGAAGAAGCTGAGCGCTTCNCGNCCGATCTCGAACTCCACATCCGCGGTCTCGCCCGGAGCCAGCGTCACCTTGCGGAACGCCTTGAGCTCCTTNACCGGCCGGGGCAGCGACGANTTGAGGTCGCGGATGTAGAGCTGCACGACCTCGGCNCCCTCGCGCGCACCGGTATTGGTAACGGGAACGACGATGCGGAGCTTCCCGTCGGCCGTCATCGTCGTCCGGTCGGCGACNGGCNTGCCGTAGCGGAAAGTCGTNTAGCTCANNCCNTGACCGAACGCAAAGAGCGGCGTCAGCCGGTTTTTGTCGGCATAGCGGTAACCGACGAACAGCCCCTCGTCGTAGCGCTGGTNGGTGATGCCGCTGCCGTCGTTGCGGGCGACGCCGGGATACTGGCCCTCGCGGTGGGCGCCGACGTTCTCCAGCTTGGCGGGGAACGTGAAAGGCAGCTTGCCGGAGGGGTTGACCTCGCCGAAAAGCACCGACGCGAGGATGTTGCCCGTCTCCGAGCCGAGGTACCACCCNTGCACGACGGCCGGCACCCGGGCGATCCACGGCATGGCGACGGCGTTGCCCGAGATGTTGACGACGACGAAATTGGGGTTGACCTGCGCCAGCGCCCGGATCACCTCGTCCTGCCCGTAGGGNAGTTCCAGTCCGGCCCGGTCGCTGTCCTCGCAGTCCTGGTGNGCGCTCTTGTTGAGACCGCCGAAGAAAATCACATAGTCGGCACTGCGGGCCGCCTCGACGGCTTCGGCGATCAGCTCCNCGGGCGTACGGGCGTCGTCGAGCTGCTGGCCCGTGCGGACGCCGTTGTATTCGCCGCTGGCATCGCCCACATAACCGCGGGCGTAGACCACCTCGGCCCGGTCGCCGACATAGCGGCGGATGCCGTCGAGCGGCGANAGCTCGTAGCGNGCCTTGAGCGACGAGGAGCCGCCGCCCACGGTCATCATCTTGACGGCATTCTCGCCCACGACGGCGATCTTGCGCACCTGCCGCAGGTCGACGGGCAGCGTCGCACGATCGTTTTTGAGCAGCACGACGCCCTCTCCGCCGATGCGGCGGGCGGCCTCGGCATGCGCCTCGGAACCGAGCGAACCGTAGGGACGTGCGGGATTCAGCACCGTGCGGCAGGCCAGCCGCAGGATGCGGCGCACCTTGTCGTCCAGCTCCTCGGTGCCGATCTCGCCCTGCTCGATCATCCGAAGATAGGGAGCGGCCAGATAATAATTGTCGTAGGCGTTGCTCGTGCCCTGCGAGAGGCCGTTGGTCCAAGTGCCGAACTCCATGTCGAGCCCGTTATGGACGGCCTCCGCCGTGTCGTGCGTGCCGCCCCAGTCGGAAACGACCACGCCGTCGAAGCCCCACTCCCCTTTCAGAATGTCGTTCAGCAGGTAGCGGTTGTGGCAGGCATGCTGGTTCTTGTAGAGGTTGTAGGAGCCCATGATAGCCCATGCACCGCCCTCCTCGACGGCGGCCCTGAAAGCCGGCAGGTAGATTTCATAGAGGGTGCGGTCGTCGACGATGACGTTGGTCGTGTTGCGGTTGAGCTCCTGGTTGTTGAGCGCGAAGTGCTTGACGCAGGCGGCCACGCCGTTCTGCTGCACGCCCTGCACGTAGGGAACGACCATGCGGGCGGCCAGACAGGGGTCCTCGCCCATATACTCGAAATTGCGGCCGTTCAGGGGCGTGCGGTAGATGTTGACGCCGGGGCCCAGCAGCATGTCTTTCTTGCGGTAGCGGGCCTCCTCGCCGATCGAGCGGCCGTAGAGCGCCGCCATGTCGGGATTCCACGTGGCGGCCAGACAGGTCAGCGCCGGAAAGGCCGTGCAGGAATCGTTGCTCCAGCCGGCCTGGTTCCACTCGTCCCACAGCACCTCGGGACGGATGCCGTGGGGGCCGTCGGTGGTCCAGATTTCGGGGATGCCCAACCGGGGCACGCCCGGCGAACTGAACTTGGACTGGGCATGGAGCATGGCGATCTTCTCGCGCAGGGTCATGCGCGAAAGGGCCGCTTCGACCCGCTCCTCCACGGAGCGGGAAGCATCGTGATAAACCGGCAGCTCCTGCGCCCGCAGCGTACCGACGGCGCAAAGCAGGGCGCACAAGATTGAAACAGACTTTTTCATATGGCGATGTTTTATTCGATTTCCAAACCCAACGAACGGATGTAACCTTTCTGAGGAACGCAGTGCTCGAAACGGCAGTTTTCGAGGAAGCCGGTCAGGGCTTCGCGGGCTTTCTGCCGGTCGGGGCGTGCGGCGCGGATCTCGGCGTAGCTGCCGCGGGGCGCCTCGGCGAAGGCGACCACCGCATCCCAGCCCTCGGGCGCGGGGAAGCCGACGAACGACGAAGCGCCCAGCTTCTTGTAGGGCCAGAACGTATAGCCGATGTTGTTCTCCTGCATCGTGCGGCAGAATGCGGCCTGCCACTCGTCGGTGTTGTGGCCGATTTCGCCCATGTACATGGGCAGTCCCGTGCGGTCGCGGAAAGCGATGATCGAAGCGATGGCTTCGGGCGTGGGTGCGCCGCCGTAGCGGTGGCAGGTGTAGAAAATCTTGTCGTCGAACGTCCAGTCGGCGAAAGGCTCGAAATTGCCGTTCCACTGGGCGCCGCCGAGCAGCACGAGGTGGTTGGCGTCGACCTCGCGGATCGCGGCCACGGCCTCCTTATAGAGCGGCTCGAGCGCCGCGTTGAGCTCGGCCATGTTGTCGAAATAGGGCGCGATGGGTTCGTTCATGAGTTCGTAGCCGAGGATCACGGGCTCGTCGCGGTAATAGGCTGCGATCTTGCGCCAGATGTCGCAGAAAAGCCGGCGGCTCCGTTCGCTCTCGAAGACCCAAGGATAGCCGTAGCTGTCGTCGATGTTGTCGCCGGTCTGACCGCCCGGAACGTCGTGCATGTCGAGGATCAGATAGAGCCCGCAGTCGCGGCACCACCGCACCACGCTGTCGACACGGGCGAAGCCGTCCTGCGCCGAGGTCAGCCCCATGTAGTCCTCGTCGGTAAAGAGCTTGTAGTGGAACGGCAGGCGGATGGTGTTGGCGCCCGTCGAGGCGATGAACTCGATGTCGGCGCGGGTGATGTAGCTGTCCTTGAACTGCTGCCAGAAAGCATCCGCGAAGTCGGGGCCGGCCAGCTGGCGCAGCATCTCGTCGATGTGGCGGGCGGAGTTGGTCCGGCCGAAGCCGAACATGTAGCCCTCGGGATTGAGCCAGTTGCCGAGGTTGGTGCCGCGGATGAAGAGTTTTTCGCCGTCGGGGCGAATCAGGTCGCAGCCTGCGATGCGCACGAAATCTTCGGGTGCGGCGTGTTTGCGGCAGGTGCAGGAGCCCGCCAAGGCAGCGAGCAGCAAGGTCAAAAGGATTCTTTTCATAAGTATGGTTTTTCGGATTGTTGCAGCGTGATGAATGCGGGCGCCACCGATTCCCGGTCGCAGCGGGCGCAGACGACATGCGGGGCGGCGCTCTTTCTTACGCGGATGACGGCGCGGCCGTTGGCCGCTTGGATATAGGCCGAGCCGCGGGCCGTGCCTCGATTGCGGAGCAGAGCCGTCGGATCGGTGGAGGTGAAGCGGATGAAGTCGGCCGCATCCAGGCAGCGGCGCCCGGCGGCATCGAGCAGCTCGGCCTCCACGAGGAGGGTTTCAGCATCCTCGTCTGTCAGGGTCAGCCGCAGCTGCGCCGGAGCGCCCCACGGCACGGAGGTATACTCCTGCACCACCGAATCGCGCAGCTCGCAGCCCTTTCCGCGGGCGACGGCTTCGATGCGGTTCGGGCCCTCCCGCAACACGACGTTCCAGTGGAACCCCGCGGCCGGGAAATCCTGCGGATCGCGCTTGCGCCGACCGCAGGAGCGTCCGTCGACGAAAAGTTCGACCTCCGGACAGTTGGAGTAGACCAATATCTCTTTCGCCTCGCCGGGCCGGCCCCAGCGCACGGGCCGGTCGTAGATATGGACCATCGGCTCGCGGCTCCAATAAGACCGGAAGACGTAGTAACTCTCCTTGGGGGTGCCGTCGCGCTGGACGACGCCTTTCTGGTTGACATAGGGGATCGGATTGCGCGGCCGCAGCGGGGTCGAAAAATCCTTGAACGTCCAGAACAGCGACCCGGTCAGGTCGGGCATCGTCTCCTGCTCCTTGAGGTGCCAGTCGAAAAGGCGCACGATGTAGCTCTCGCTCCAGTCGCCCGTGCGGTCGGCGGCGGCGATGCCGTCGAACGGACCCTCGGCGTGGCGCCCGGCATGGCTGTCGCCGCCCCACTCGGCATGGAGAAAGCGGGGCACGGAGCGCATGGCGCTCTCCGTCATGGCGCGATAGTCGCGGAAGCGGCGGCTGTACCACCCGGCCCAGATGCTGGGCGAATAGACGTCGACGATATCCTTGCAGAAGTCGCAGCGGCGGATGCAGGTCGCACGCGAGGGGTCGAGACGGTGGGACAGATCATTGAGTTCGGACATGAACGCGCGGATCGCCTCCCGGTCGAATTCGGGGAAGTCGCCGGGCCAGTCGTTCTCGTTGCCCAGGCCCCACAGGATGACGGCGGGATGGTTGCGGTGCTGCCCGATCATGTTCGCNAGCATCCGCCGCGCCTGCTCCCGGTAGCCGTCGCCGCCCAAGCCGCCNCGGCACCACGGAATCTCCTCCCAGACCAGCAGGCCGAGCTCGTCGCAGAGGTCGAGCACGAGTTCCGACTGCTGGTAGTGGCCCAGCCGGATGAAGTTGGCCCCCATGGCCTTGATCTGCGCCATTTCGCGGCGGATCATCTCCTCGGTCATGGCGGCGCCGACCCCGGCGTGGTCCTCGTGGCGGTGGGTGCCCCGCAGCAGCAGCCGTTCGCCGTTGAGGTAGAAAGGCCCGTGCTCCCCGAAGCGGAAATGGCGGAATCCGAAGCGCTCGCTCGTGCGCAGCGTATCGCGGCCGCAGACCAATTCCAGCGAACAGGTGTAGAGCTGCGGCGCATCGGGGCTCCACAGCGCCGGACGCTTCAATGCGAAGTCGCGTTCGACGGCCTCCCCCACCGGCCCCTCGGCCCGGCAGACTACCCTGCCGTCGGGTGCCGCGACGCGCAACGAGAAGTGCGCATCGCCGGCCTCTCCGTCGACCGAAGCCCGGACGGAGAGGCTGCCCGTTCTGCCGCGCTCGTCGACCGCGGCGTCGATGCGCACCTGTCCGAAATAGCATGCGGGCGTATAGACGAGATCGACCGGGCGGTACAAACCGCCGTAGAGGTTGAAGTCGGACATATCCGAGGGGATCATCTCCGGNTCGCGGCCGTTGTCGCAGCGCACGGCGANGGGAACTTTCCCTCCGAAGCGCCGGCAGGCGGCCGTATCGCGCCGAAAAGCGGCGACGGCATCGGTGATATCGACCNGCCAGCCGTCGTAGCCGCCCGTATGGGAGCCGACNCGGGCGAGATAGACGTAGACCTCGCTCTTNTGTCCGGCGCCCCCGAACTCCANCCATGTGCGGCCGTCGGCATAGGGATTCGCCACGTCGAGCAGCGTCCGGTACCAGCCCGGCCCCTGGTAGTANTCGANATCGGGATCGACGGCATCCTCGGCNTTGAAGCAATGCGGAAGCGTNACCGGCTGCCACAGGGGCACNGNTTCGGGTTTGCCCGCTTCGACGGGGCGCATCGCCTCCCAGACNCCGCCCACGTCCCGGCGGATGAACTCCCAGCCGGAAGTCAGGCGCTGCCGCGCATCGGCCGGCATCCGCGACGACGCCGACACCGNCGAAACGGCCAGCAGCGCCGAAAGGAGAAGACCTGCGAATCTATTCATTGTCCAGCGCCTCTTTGCGGGCCGCAGCCTCCAAGTAGTAGTAGTCGGCATAGCAGAGCGGCACGTCGATTTCCGAACCGGCCGGCAGGTTGCCCGTAGAGTGGAGCAGCAGGAAGCCGTGGTTCGTGCCNGTTTCGGCCCGATAACGGCGGTTCAGGCTCTCCAGCATCCGGTCGGCGGCGGCCCGGTAACGGGCGGCCCGCTCCGCATCGACATAGGCGGAGAGCTCGTAGAGCCCCGAAGCGATCAGTGCGGCGGCCGAAGCGTCGCGCGGCACATCGGCCACCGGCGCGGAATCGGTCCGGCCNGCCACGCGCGGCTCCTTCATATCCCAATAGGGAACCAAGTCTTCGGGCATGTTGGGCCAGCCGAGGATGAAGTCGGCGATGCCCACGGCCTGCGCGAGGTAGGCGGGGTCGTGCGTGAAGCGGTAGCACATGGCATAGCCGTAGACGCCCCACCCCTGGCCGCGGCTCCAGAACGAATCGTCGGCATGGCCCTGGTGCGTGCATTTCATCCGCACCTCGCCCGTCGCGGGGTCGTAGTCGACCACGTGGTACGACGAAAAGTCGGGGCGGAAGTGGTTCTTCATGGTGGTATTGGCGTGGTTCACGGCCACGCGGCAGAACGTCGAGTCGCCCGTCAGCTCCGTGGCGCGGAAGAGCATTTCGAGGTTCATCATGTTGTCGATGATGACGGGGTATTTCCAGCGGTCGCGGTTATGNTCCCACGANCGGATNGACTTCACCCGATCGCTGTANCGGGTGATGAGCGTGCGGGCGCTTTGCAGCACGACGTCGCGGTAGGAGCGTTCGCCCGTGAGCTCGTAGGCCTTGCCGAAGCTGCAGTTCATCATGAANCCCAGATCGTGNGTGCCGCGGTGCCGCTTGGCCTCCTCGATGGGCCAGGTGTAGCTGATGGCGCGCTCGCGCCAGAAGTCGTCGTGCGTATAGGCGTAGACCTGCCACAGCGTNCCCGGAAAGAAGCCCGAACGCCAGTCGTGGGGGTGNACCAGCGTNAGCGANCCGTCCNTGNCGACGGTGCAGGGGCTGACCNTGCGNTTGGCGGCGTTCGCCTCCTCCTNCTTGGCCTTGTCGGNGCAGGTCATGGCNTATTTCAGNTGTTCGGCGGCGAAAGCGTAGGCGTTGTCNGTCTCGGTGGCGTCGACGTAGAGCAGGTTGAAGCGGTCGGCGAAGTCGACGATGCGGTGAGCCTTGTAGAGCCGCAGATAATCCTTGCGCGCGGGATCGAGCAGATAGGCCTTGTACAAATCCTTGCAGAAAAGCTGCTGCTTGTAGTCCCATTCGCTGATTTGCCGGTAGGGCCACTCCCCGACCGGCTTGCCGACGTAGGCGGCCAGAAAATCCATCGCCTTGTAGAAGCTGCGGCCGTCGTCGGAGGTGGCGCCGTCGACCGCGATGCCCAACTTGCGGGCCATGCGGAAAAGGTCGATGAAGTGCGTGAGGTTGTATTGCGAATAGCCGAAAGCCAGCGTGCGGCGCAGTTCCTGAGGCTGGCGGCCGTCGGGTTCGATCTGAGCGAAGATGCGGCGTTCGGGCAGCGTCTCGAGGTACTCGCGGGCGACCGCCGTGCGGCCCGTGTAGAGGGCGTAGGCCACGATCTGAGCGTCGCAGGCCGTGCCGTGGTTGTTTTCGGCCGCGATCTCGCCGCGCCCCTGCGGGCTGGTCAGTATCCAGTCGAGCAGTCGGGAGAACCACGCTTTGAGCGCCCGGACGTCCTTGGCCGGGAAACTTTCCGACCGCTCCAGCAGCGCCGCGGCATCGAGCATTTCGATGAACGAATAGCCGTCCAGCACGCCGTAGCTGCGGCCCTTGTTGCCGTAGCGGCCCCACACCACCTGGGCATACTCCAAGTGGGGGTTCATGCGCGTCTTTTTGTCGAGGAACCACGTCCGGAGCTGCTCGACGGCCTTGCGGGCGTACTTCTCGTCGCCGCTGAAGTACCATGCCAGCGCAAGGGTCCCGACCCGCTCGGTCATCCGCCCCAGCCGCACGCGGTCGAGGGTTTCGAGCTCGGGATTCGATACCCCGTCGCGGTTGATGTAGGGCAGGCCGTCGGGCTGCGAGGGGTCGGGCCAGAAGTAGCGGGCCTGGCTCATGTAGTCGTGCTTGTCGCCGCTGGCCGGCGTCTTCGCCTTCATCATGACGGAGAGGGGCTCGGCATCCAACAGCGCATCGGCCTCGGCGAGCAGATGCCGGTAAGCCGCGGCATAATAAGGAGCGTCGAGCGATGCCCGGACCCGCTCCAGATGGTCGGCGTCCCAGACGGATTGCGCCCGCAGGCTGCCCGAAAGGCCGAGGAGCAGGGCGGAGAGAAGCAGAAAGGTGCGTTTTTTCACGGTCGGTGATCGTTTTTTGCGGTTTTACATTTTTCGGAGTTTGACGGCCGAGAGGAACGTGCGTCCCTGCAGGGCTTCCAGTTCGACGACGATGCGGCCCGTCTCGCAGCGCACGGGATAGCGCCGGCGGATCGCGCGGCAGCAGCCGCTGTCGCGGGCCGGGAAGAAATCGGGTTCCGCCGTCCGGCCGTCGATGCGGATGGCGAAGCGGTTGCCGGTCGGGGCGGCGGCCACGTCATCGCCCTTGCCCAGCAGGTAGGCCGGGCCCTCGGTCGGGAGATCGGGATCGGCGAAAAGCAGCTCCAGCTCATAGTCGCCCGGCGGGACATCGAAGCGGTAGCCCTCCGCCCCCTCGCGCATGGTCTGGAAGAGCGGGCCGTCGGCCGTGAGGGCGATTTGGGTCTGCGTACTCCGCGCCCGGCCGCCCACATAACCCCAGCCGCCCGCTTCGTAGGGCCGGTCGGGCACCCACGTCAGGCCGCTTTCGTCGGAAGTGAAGAAACAGTCGCTGCCCACGTTTACGGCAAGCTCCGCGGTGCCGAGACCCTCCGCAGCCGTGCAGGCCGGCACCGACGCGAAACGGATGCGGAGACCGTCGTGCACCTCCGCACCGCGGAACGTTCCGCGGGCCGAGAGATAAGGTTCGCCGTCGCAGAACGGCACCTCGAAAACGGCATGGAAATTCTCGACCGGCCGGGTGCCGAGCGAACGGCCGTCGATGAACAATTCGACTTCGGGCAGGTTGCTATAGACCTTGACCGGCTGCAGAACCGGTCCGGCGCCCCGGCGGATGCCGCAGCGGTCGGGCCAGTCGCGGGCGGCGATGTGCAGCACCGGGATATCCGACCGCCAAGCCGCCTTATAATAATAGTAGGCATCTTTGGGCGTGCGGTCGGCGTAGAGGAGCCCCTTGTTATTGATGCGGGGCATCGACTCGTCGCGCAGCGCGGAGGAGAAGTCGATGAAGTTCCAGTAGGTGCCGCCGCAGACATAGGGCGTGTGCTCCAAGACGGGCAGGTAATGCTCGAGGTAGCGCTGCTGGTACTCGATGCTGAAATCGAACGGCCGCGGCGCCGCGGTGTGCAGCCGCCGGTCGGAGCCGGCGCCGTACTCGCTGACCAGCAGCGGATGGTCGGGCCAGTCGCGCTGCTGCTTTTCTAAATAGCGGTCGAATCCGGAGAGGTCGCCGCCGTACCACCCTTGATAGAGGTTCCAGCCCACGACGTCGGTAATGGCGCTCAGGCCGGTCTCGTTGTAGGCTTCGGAGCCGTGGAACGCCATGGTGCTGAGCCGGGTGGTGTCCTCATCTTTGAGCACGCATTCCAGCCGCCGGGCCAGCTGCAGGGTACGCTCCACGACGGGATCGAGTTCCTCCGGCGTGCGGTGGCGCCGCTGGGCGACGAGCAGGATTTCGTTCATATACCCCCACAGGATAACCGAGGGGTGGTTGCCGTGCTGGCGGATCATTTCGCGCAGGTTGCGCTCGCAGCACTCGGCATAGCCCGGCGTGTCGGGGACGATGTCGATGACAGGAATCTCCTCCCAGGCCAGCATCCCCTCGCGGTCGCACATCTCCAGCAGAGCGTCGTCCTGCGGATAGTGGGAGATGCGGATGAAGTTGGCGCCCATCTCCTTCATGAGACGGAAGTCGCGCCGGTGCATCTCGTCGGTCAGGGCCGGGCCGAGGGGCTTCCGGTCCTGGTGGCGGCAGACGCCGCGCAGCTTGTAGGGACGGCCGTTCAGAAAGAAGCCCTCGCGGCCGTCGAAGCGGAACCAGCGGAAACCCACCGGATGGCTCGCGCGGTCGAGAATCCGGCCGCTGCGCGTATCTTTCAACTCGGTCTCCACCCGATAGAGCCGGGGCGTCTCGGGCGTCCACAGCTGCGGATGCGCCACCGGGGCGCTCTCGAAGCCGACGTCGGCCGCGGCACCGCCCGGCACGCGCACTCTCTTCCGGAGAGACTGCACCAACCCGCCGTCGGGGTCGTAGAGCGAGGTGCGCACTTCGAGCGAAGCGCTCTGCGAAGCATCGTTGCGCACCCGCAGCCGCACGGCCACGGTGCCGCTCTCGTCGGAGACTTGGGGCGTCGAGACCCGCACGCCGTCGGTGGCGTATTCGCCCTCGAAACGGCAGGGAGAGAGGGCCAGAAGCCACGCATCGCGGTAGATGCCCCCGAAAAAGGTGAAGTCGCCCGATATGGGCGGGATATCCTCCCGCGCATTGTCGACGCGGAAGACCAGCGCATTGTCGGCGCCGAAGTCGAGGTAGGGGGTGATGTCGAACGCGAACGCCGTATAACCGCCCTCATGGCTGCCGGCCTCGCGGCCGTTGACGAAAAGCGTCGCGGCCTTGGAAGCCGCATCGACCCGGAGCACGATCCGCCGCCCCTGCCACTCCTGCGGCAGACGCAGCGTCCGGCGGTACCACCCGGCCCCGCGGAAGTACTCCTTGACCGTATAGGCGTCGGCGTTCCACGTATGGGGCAGATGCACGGGCCGCCACTCCCCGGCGTCGAACGCCGGAGCGGCCGCTGCGGGAGCATCGCCGAGGCAGAATTCCCAACCGTCGTCGAGCGTCCGCACCTCGCGCTGGGCCAGTGCCGCCGTAGCGGCGAGCAGCAGCGGAAGCGGCAGGACGATGCGGAAAAAAGCGGTGAAGATTCGGTTCATGAGTTTCGGAACAATAAAAAGAACGGCGGGAACGAAATCATTCCCGCCGTTCGGAAGCGGTTACTCGATGGTCACCGTCACGCGGTAGTTCTGCGTGAAGATGCGCACCTCGTAGTCGGAAGTCTTGTGCTGGATCGTGGTCTCGACGTCCTGGTTGGTGAGCTCCACGTCGGACGCCGGGTCGAAAGTCTGCAGGTTGAACGAACCTTTCTGCCCGTTCAGCGCCTTGATGTAGATGTTCTGCACCCCTTTCTTGGCGTTGGGCCACAGCATCTCGTAGGCTCCGTCGGCATTGGGCTCGAGCTTGTTGCCCTGCGCGTCGACCACTTCGTAGTCCGTGCCGCATACCAGCTCGGGACCGTCGTAGGCCACGGCGGCCGTCGCCGTCGCATTGGGATAGTACTTCTCGCCCGCAGGCTTGGGAGCGACGTAGTAATAGGTCGCCACGTCGTACTTGCGCACGAACTCGCACCAGAACTGCATGGGAACGGCCACGGTTTCGCCCTGGGCGACCTCGTAGTGCACCACGTTGTTGTTGCCTATCTTGATGTCGTCGTAGCCCCACACTTCCGGGCCGTAGTAATAGACGTGCTCCATGGCGGAGTTGTCGTTGCCCCAGTCGTCGTTGCAGGCCGTGGCCGCGAATGCGCAGGCGAGGGCCGGCAGGATATATTTCAGCAATTTCATAATCGATGTTTTTTAACGGATTCTACAAGCCGGAGGGATCACTCCCAACCCGGATTCTGAGTAACCTTGCCGCCCGAAAGCGAAATTTCTTTCAGCGGGATGGGGTAAAGATAGTCTTTTTCCGGATCGAATCGACGGTTTTCGGCAAATTCGAGCACATAAATATCCTCCGCGTCGTAACGCACCTTGCCGTCGACCTTGCCCTCGGCATCGGTGAGGAAGCGGGCCAGATCGTCGCGCTGCTTCNCNGTCTCGTCCGAATTGTANTTGGCGCCGATGAGNTCGACNGGCAGCACCTCCTCGGCNATCTTCCAGCGGATGATGTCGTCGTAGCGCTTGTTCT
This sequence comes from Alistipes sp., assembly GCA_014796635.1. Classification (GTDB taxonomy): domain Bacteria; phylum Bacteroidota; class Bacteroidia; order Bacteroidales; family Rikenellaceae; genus Alistipes. The sequence goes on along the minus strand of JAAVIK010000003.1, from coordinate 19,754 downwards.
CGTCGNTGAACTCCACGGTGCGCTCGCGNCGGATCTCGTCGCGCANGTCGAGGCCGTTGGCCGCGGCGAANGCGTTGGAGAGCTTGGCCGGCATGCCGACGCGCTCGCGCAGGCGGTTGACCGTGGCATCGAGCTGTGCGTCGGTGATGCTGCCGTTGTACTCGTAGAGCGCCTCGGCGTAGGAGATCAGCACCTCGGCATAGCGGATCACCATCTTGTCGATGGTCTCCTTGCTGTTGGTCGTCCACTCGCTCAGGTCGAAACCTTTCTTGAGGTTGTANCCGNTGTTGAANCCGAACGGATNGAANGGNCCNTTGTAGGCNTCCTCTTTGGTCTTNTAGATCGTCATGCCGAGGCGCGGGTCGCGGTCGGTGAAGACGTCGTCGTGGCCCGTTTCGGGCGAGACTTTCAGCGGCGACTTCTCGCGCGGCAGACCGTCGGTGTAGAGGAACAGGTCGACCATGTTGCGGGTCAGCGTCACGGCGTTCTCCATCTGGCGGCAGTTGCCGTGANNGNTCGAGGNGCCGCTGCCGTTGGGGCCGTAGACCTTGACGAAGATCGCCTCCTTGTTCTGACGGCCCTCGCCGGCGAACTGGAAGAGCTTCTCGAAGTCGGGATAGAGGTCGTGCTTGCCCGAGGCGATGAGCTCCTCGGCCGCGTCGATGCTCTTTTTGAGGTGGGCGCGGCAGTCGCCCGCCAGAGCGTGGTACTTGCCGAACGTACCCTCGTAGAGACCGATGCGCACGATGAGCGCCAAGGCGGCTTCGCGGGTGACGTTGCCCCAGTCGGCAGCGCTCAGCCTATCGACCGACGGCAGCCACTCGAGGGCGAACTGCAGGTCGTCGTAGCAATGCCCGATCACCTCCTCGCGGGGCGTGCGGGGCGTATCGAGCCGCGGGTCCTTCGTATCGTCGAACGCTTTCGTCACGTAGGGCACGTCGCCGTACTTCTTGACCAACTCGAAGTAGTAGTAGGCCCGGAAGAAACGCGCCTCGGCGAAGTAGGGATTGCGCACCTCCTCCGCGATGTTGACGCGCAGGCCCTTTTCGAGGATGTTGTTGGCGATGAAGATGCGCCAGTAGGCGTCGGTCCAGCTGCCCGCAGTCGACGGAACCGTGCGGCTGCCGTCGGAGGTGCTGTTGGCCGAGCCGTTGTTGCGCAGCTCGTCGGAGCGGTAGTCGTGGCGGAAGCCGTCGCCGAGGTCGTTGTTGCCGTTCATCTGCTGGTAGAAGCGGTTGCAGGCGCCGCGCAGGTCGCCCTCGGAATTCCAGAAAGAGGAGTCCGTGAGCGTCGTTTCGGGATACATGTCGAGGTCGCACGCAGCCAGACCCGCGACAGCGAACCCCGCCAGAATCAGACGGAATATCTTGTTCGTTTTCATGTTCGTAATCGCTTTAGATTAAAGGGTGAAGTTGATGCCCACCGTCCAGGTGCGGAAGAAAGGATAGGTGTTGCCCGCCGTCGGCTTGTTGCCCACCTCGGGGTCGAAGACCTTGAGCAGGTTGCTGTACTCCCAGACGTCGCTGCCCGAGACGTAGACGCGCAGCTTCTCGATGCACGACTTGCGGATGGGCACGGTGTAACCCAGCGTGATGTTCTTCAGACGGATGAACGACGCGTCCTGCACCCAGCGGTCCGAGGGCTTGAAGTTGAACTGGTCGCCGTTGTAGTTGTAGAGGCGGGGCCAGAAAGCATTCTGATTCTCCTCGGTCCAGTAGTCGCGGTGGATCGTCCACGGCATGTCGTAGGTGACGGCGAACGGAGCGATCTGCCCGGCTTCGATCAGCACGTTGCGCTTGCCCACGCCCTGGAACATCATCGAGAAGTCGAAGCCTTTCCACTGCAGGGCCACCGTCAGACCGAAGACGTAGCGGGCGTTCGAGCTGCCGAGGTAGACCAGGTCGCCCGGATTTTCGGGCGTGCCGCCGCCCTCGCCCAGCGTGTGGTCGGCCTCGCCCTGCGCCAGATACTTCACGTCGCCGCCCGAGACTTTGGCGTCGCTGAACGACTGGTAGCCCGGGTGCGCCTCCTTGTAGGCGAGGTACTCCTCGCGGCTGCTCCAGAAGCCGTCGGTGCGGTAGCCCCAGATGCTGTTGAGCGGATAGCCCTCGACGATGTCGACCGAACCGGCCGAGATCGTCGAACGGCCGTCGTAGCGCTCGACCTTGTTGTCGCTGTCGCTGAGGTTGAAGCTGACCTGGTAGGTCAGGTCGCGCCACCGGTTCTTATAGGCGATCTCGAACTCCCAGCCCCAGGTCTTCAGCAGACCCACGTTGGACTGCGGCACGGAGATACCCACCAGATTCGGCAGCTCGAGGTCGGCGAGCATGTTGTCGTTCTTCTTCCAGTAGTAGTCGGCGCTCAGCGTCAGCTTGTTGTCCCACAGACCGAGGTCGAGGCCTATGTTCGTCGANGAGATGATCTCCCACGTTTTGCTGCGCGAAGCCATCGCACTCTGGTAATAGTTGGTCGTACCCATCGCCACGTTGCTCTGAATCAGGGCGATGTAGTCGTAGAGACCCAGCACGGCGCCGTTGCCCAACTGGCCCCACGAAGCGCGGAGCTTGAGGTTGTTGATGACCGGCACGTCGAACCACTTCTCCTCGCTCAGACGCCAGGCGGCCGAGAACGAGGGGAAGGCATGCCAACGGTAGCCCGGAGCCAGCCGCGACGAACCGTCGTAGCGGATGTTGGCCTCGACGAGGTAGCGGTTGTCGAAGTTGTAGTTCACGCGTCCGAAGTAGGACATCATGCCCCACGTCTCGATGTTGTCGGTAACTTTGGTATTGTCGACCGACGAGGTGTCGTGGTAATTGAACGAGAAGAAGTCGTTGGAGATGAGTTTCTGCGCCCAACCCGTCATCTCGTCCTTGCGGTAACGCTCGTAGGAGACGCCCGCCAGCACGTCGAGGTTGTGGCGCTTCTTCTCCAGATGATAGGTCAGCAGNGCCTCGAAGTTGTCGTGGTAGTCGAAGTTCTTCTTGCGCTCCATCGAGTTGGGNTTGCCGTTCTGGTTGCGGATCGCCNNTCCCAGACGGTCGTACCAGATCAGCGTGCGGATGTTCTTGGCCTCATGGTAGAACCCGGCCCGGCGGCTGGCGCTCAGCTTGAGGGCGAGACCCGGGACGTAGTCCTTGATCGTCAGCTCGCCCTTGCCGGTGAANGNCTCGAAGCGGGTCTTGGTGATGCCGCCGTTCTTCATCAGGTCGATGGCNTTCACCTGCAGGTCGCCGTTGTAGGGGCTGTCGTTGATATCCTCCTCGGGATTGAAGATCGGCTGACGGCCGCGCACGCGGTAGAGACGGGCCAGGACGTTCTTCGAGCCGTAGGGGTTCTGCTCCTTGAACTGACCCTCGTAGCTGGCCTGCACGCTCAGGTCGATGTGGTCGTTGAGNNNGGCGTTGGTCTTCAGNCGNANATTGTAGCGGTCGTTGCCGTCGGGNCCGTANTTNAGCAGACCGTCNTTCGTGTAGTAGCCGGCCGANAGNAGNTAGTCGTACTTCTCGCCGCCGCCCGATACCGAGACGTTGTGGCTCTGCGAGGTGGTGTACTTCTTGGTGCCCTCGGCNACCCAGTTCGTCGCCTCGAAGAGGTCCCAGCGGCCGTTGGTGTTGTTGGGCCGATAGTTGAAGTTGGGGTTGCCGACCCACGAGGCCTGCTCNGGGCTCCACTCGGGCGAACCGCCNGCGTTGACGCGGCCCTCGTTGATCATGGCCTGCTCCTCCCACGCGGGCAGACGCTCGGGCATGTTGCCGGGGGTGTTGAACGAGAAGAAGCCGTTGTAGGAGACGCGGACCTTGTCCTTGGTGCCGTTCTTGGTCGTGATGAGCACGACGCCCGAAGCGGCGCGGGCACCGTAGATNGCNCAGGCGGCAGCATCTTTCAGCACCGAAATCGATGCGATGTCGTTGGGGTTGACCAGCGTCATGTCGCCCTCCACGCCGTCGATGAGCACGAGGGTCGCGGTGCTGTTGGCCGACGAGAAGCCGCGGATGCGCAGACCGCTGGTCTCGGCGCCCGGCTCGCCGCCGCTGCGGAGCACCGTGACACCGGGCANCTCGCCCTGCAGGGCCGACAGCACGTCGGTCGCCGGCTTGGCCGCAATGGCATCGCCGTCGATCGAGGCCACGGCACCCGAGAGGTTGGCTTTCTTCTGCGTGCCGTAGCCGACGACGACCACCTCTTCGAGCGACTGGGCATCCTCCTGCATCGTCACCATCGTAGGAACGGACGATGCGGGGAACTCCTGCGCCACGTATCCTATATAAGTAAAGANAAGCGTGGCATCGGCCGGAACCGACAGGCGGAAATTGCCGTCGGCGTCGGTCGTGGTACCGGCCGTACCGCCCTTTTCGACGACGGTTACGCCCAAAAGCGGGTTGTTCGAGGTGTCGAACACGCGTCCCTGAACGACGCGGGTCTGCGCTCCGGCCGTCGCGACCGTGAGAAGCAGCACGAAACAAGCGAGAAGCCAATGCTTCGCCTTTGGAACGGGTACTTGTTTTTTCATCAGTTTGTAGTTTTTGGGTTAAAATTGCGAGAATGAAATTAGACATTCCCGTACGGGGAAAAGCCGCCGCNNCTACTACAAGAACTCAACATGAAAACGATTCCGAATACATCAACGATTTCTCAATGAAAATATATCCATATCANAATCAATCGNATAACATCTNAAAACCGATTTTTCGGCCCTCGTATTTTTCCTACGCCTGATGCAGTAGATATTCGGAAAAGTCGTACTTTTGTAAAAAGAGAAGAAAAACACAGCGTCGCCCATGAATCTCCGTTCGACCCTCTCGCTCCTCGCTCTCTGCGTCTGCCTGCCGCTCCGCGCCGACTGGCAGCGGCCGACGATCAACTACACCCGCACCCAGTATGCGTCGGGCGGCCAGAACTGGATGGTCGCCCAGCACCCCGCCGGCTGGCTCTACTTCGCCAACAACAAGGGGCTGCTGGAGTTCGACGGCGAGCTGTGGAGCACCTACCCCATGGACGGCGAGAAGACCCGGGCCCTCTGCATCGACGCCGACAGCACGATCTACATCGGCGGCATGCGGCAGTTCGGCCGTTTCGAGCCCAACCGCTTAGGCGGCCTCGACTACCGGCGGCTCTCGGACAGCCTGACGGAGCAGGGACGCTTCAACGTCATCTGGAACATTCTCGCTACGGACGACCGCGTCTATTTCCAGAGCGACTGGGAGATTTACTGCTACTACAAATCGGGGGATTCGGTGCGCACCGTTCCGGCCCACCGCAACATCAAGCGCTCGGCCCTGATCGGCGGCAGGCTCTACATCGCCGACGGAGAGGGTCTCTCCATGCTCAACGGCGAGCGCTTCCTGCCGCTGCCCGATACGAAGGCTATCGGAGAGTGCAAGATCGTAGGGCTGCTGCCGCTCGAGGGGGGGGGTAAAGTGCTGGTCGCAACCGAGAAGAACGGCCTTTTCGTCTACGACGGACACACGCTCGCGCGCTTCGCCACCGCCGCCGATCCGTTTCTTGCCCGCAACCGGCTTTTCTGCGCCGCCATCGACGGACAGACACTGGCCTTGGGATCGATTCAGAACGGCGTGCAGCTCGTCGATCTGGAACGGAACCGCACCGAGAACATCTCGACCCACAACGGCCTGCAGAACAAGACCGTTCTTTCGGTCGCCTTCGACCGCAACGGCGACCTCTGGCTCGGGCTCGACAACGGCATCGACTACGTGCGCCTGAACTCCGTGCGGGCCGATCTCTACGGCGGCAAGCCCGTCATCGGTTCGGGCTACGCCTCCTGTCTCTACGACAACCGCATCTACTACGGCACCAACCAAGGGCTCTATCGCTCCGCCGTCGCCGTCGATCCCGGCACCGACATCCGCATGGAGCAGATCGAGGCGCTCGGCGGACAGATCTGGAACCTGAGCGTACACGGCGACCGGCTTTTCTGCTCGGCCGACGCAGGGCTTTTCATCGTCTCGCCGGAGGGCATCGAGCAGCTGCCCGGCATCCGGGGCGTCTGGACGGTCGTCGCGACCAACCGCCCCGACCGGCTGCTGGCCGGCACCTACGTCGGGCTCTACCTGCTGAAGCGGGAAAAGGGCCGCTGGCGGATTTCGCACAAATTGAAGGGCGCGAACTACTCCTGCAAAAACCTGTTCGTCGAGGGCGGCACGGTAGTCTGGGCCTCCAGCAAGGGCGACGGTCTCCACCGCCTCACCCTCTCCGACGACCTCGCGACGATCCTCAGCGAGAAGAACTACAACAGCGCGGCGATCCCCCGCGACAAAGGAGTGGCGTTCTCGCGCATAGGCTCCGATTTCGTNCTGGCGACCCCCAACGGCCTGTTCCGCTACAACCAGATCAAGGACGAGCTCGAACCTTTTCCCGAGCTGGAGCGGCAGCTGAAAGGCAAGGNNTCCTACCGGCTCCTGCGGCAGACCGGCGACGGCAGCATCTGGTATGCCGTCGACGAATCGCTCTACCGGCTGCACGACGGCCGAAACCGCCTCTACCTGCGCAATGCCCTGATAAGCGGCTTCGAGCATATCGATCCGCTCGACGANGGCCGGCTCGTCGTCGGGACCGAAGACGGCTTCGTGTCGCTGCATGTCCCGGCGCTCCNTNCCCCNCTCCGCACAGCGATGAACGTGCAGATCCGCCAGCTGTTTTTCCGCGGCAAGAACGATTCGCTGGTCTACGGACGCAGCTGCCGCTACGACGGAACATCCCTGCGCATCCCCCACTCGAAAAATTCGCTGCGCTTCGTCTGCAGCGCCGACAACTACGCCGCCCCGCAGCGCAGGCTCTACTCCTATCGCCTGGTCAGCGGCGGCGATGCCGGCATCTGGACCGAATACGGCGAAAACAACAGCAAGGAGTACACCGACCTCAACGAGGGCAGCTACCTGTTCGAGGTGCGGGTTCCCGAATCCGATGCCTCGGGCCAGCCGATCGTGGCATCGCTCGCGTTCCGGGTGCTGCCGCCCTGGTATCGGTCGCCGGTCATGTACGCAGTCTATTTCCTGCTCCTCGTNGCTGCGACGGGCTGTCTCTACCGATACGTCTACGGCCGTCAGCGGGCCATCGTCCGCCGCCAGCAGCAGGAGATGAAGCGGAAGAATCAGGAGATCAAGCACCTCGAAGAAGAGAGCATCCGCGCCGAACTGCGGCACAAGACCGAGGAACTGGCCCGCACGACGCTGAACATCGTACGCAAGAACGAGATTCTGCAAAAAATCCGCAAGGAGGCCGGCAACATCCTGCGCGCCGCCAAAGAGGAGGACATGGTCCACATCCGCCGCAGCACGGCCCGNCTGATCGACAACATCGACACCAACCTCGAACACGACAACGACATCAAACATTTCGAGGAGACGTTCGATTCGGTCCACCACGACTTCTTCAGGCACCTCGACGAATGCGGACCCACGCTCAGCAAGCAGGAGAAGATGCTGTGCGCCTACATCCGCATCGGCATGCTCTCCAAGGANATCGCGCCCCTGCTCAACATCTCGGTCCGCGGCGTCGANATCAGCCGCTACCGGCTCCGCAAGAAACTCGGGCTGGAAGAGGGAACCAGTCTGACCGCATTCCTGCAGAAGATGTAGCCGCACCTCGGCGGCCCCGCATCCGCACATAGTCACGCATATCCCCCACGGCGGCGCCCGCAAAAAAAAGCAACCGGAAAACACCGGTTGCTTTTTCATCGCACGGGAATCGCCCGTCTACAGCTTCCGCACCTCGGAGATACCCATATACTTGTAGGATTCGTCCAGCTCCTCGCCGCGGTCGGAGATGACCAGCAGCTTGTCGCCCAGCAGCAGCTCCGTATTGCCCTTGGGCACGAAGTAATCGCCGTAGCGGCAGACCATCATCACCAGCGTATTTTCGGGCAGCGTGATCTCCCGCAGCGTCCGGCCNCGCTCGAGCATGCTTTCGTTGACCTCCACCTCCGTCAGCGCGGATTTCATATCCTCGTGCATNTTGATGTTGAAAGCCGATTCGCGCTCCTCGTAGGCGAGCCCCAGCAGGTTGGCCATGGAGCTGACGGTCGTGCCCTGCACCGACAGCGAGATGATCGTCGAGAAGAACGCCACGTTGAACAGCAGCTCGGCATGTTCGATGCCCGCCATGACGGGATAGAGCGCAAAGAGAATCGGCACCGCACCGCGCAGTCCGACCCACGAAACGTAGAGCCGCGCCTTGCTCGAGAACTGGCGGAAAGGGGCCAGACACGTGAAGACCGACACGGGGCGGGCCACCAGAATCATGAAGAACCCGACCGCGAGACCCAGCGCCACCACCCGCGGCGCGAGCAGCTGGTCGACATCGACGTAAAGACCCAGCTTGAGGAACATGATGATCTGCATGAGCCACGTGAAACCGTCGAAAAAGACGGTCATGGGCTGCTTCTGCGTGATCTTATGATTGCCGACAACCAAGCCCGCGAGGTAGACGGCCAGATAGCCGTTGCCGCGGATCAGATCGGTGAAGGCGAACGCGAAGAAGATGAAAGCCAGCAGCAGCACCGAGTAGAGCGACTTGTTGGCCAGATTGATGCGGTTGATCGTCCAGACGGCCAGCCGCCCGATGAAATAACCCGACAGGGCGCCGACGACCATCTGGATGATGAACAGCACGATCCCGAGCCCCAAGCCCAGATTCTCCGACGAGTGCGACAGCATGCCCACCAGCAGAATCGTCAGCATATAGGCCATCGGGTCGTTCGAGCCGCTCTCCAACTCCAGCAGCGGACGCAGGTTCTCGCTCAGGCCCCGCTTCTTGGTACGCAGGATCGAGAAGACCGACGCCGAGTCGGTCGAAGACATGGTCGCGGCCAGCAGCAGCGCGGCCGCGAAAGGCAGCTCGATGCCGGCCAAAGGCATGATGAGCCAGACGAACGTGCCGAGGATCAAGGCCGTAATGGCTACGCCCATGGTCGCCAGCACGGCCCCCGGCCCGATGACGGGGCGTATCTGCGCGAATTTGGTGTCCATGCCGCCCGTGAAGAGGATGATGCAGAGCGCCACCATGCCCAGAAAATGGGTCATCTCCACCGACCGGAACGAGATGAGGTCCAGCCCGAAAAGCATGCCCACGCCGAGGAACAGCAGCAGGGCCGGGGTTCCGAAACGATAGGCGGCCTTGCCCGCGATCACCGACACGAAGAGCAGCAGGGCGAAGACGAGGACTATGTTTTCATTGGTGAGGTCGGATATCATATCGAACGGTTTTTATTGCGGAATGAATATGTAGGTGATCGTCCCCTGCTGGCGGGCCGGAGCCGAGGGGTCGATNTTGAAAAGCGATGCCCGGGCCGCACGGAGCGCCGTTTCNCGCATGCACTCGTCGCCGCCCGCCGCCACATGGGCCGAGGTCACCTGCCCCGAGCGGTCGACCGCGATCGCCACCTCGACGTCGCCGCCGCCCTCGCACTGGTAGGCCGGAACCACCAGATGCCGCGACGTGCGCACCGGATCGGTCAGCGAGAACGACACCGTCACGCGGCCTTTCATCTTGCGGTCGCGGTGCTCGGTCCCCTCCTCGGTGCCGGAGCGCTGGCGGATCGCCTGCTCCTCGGCCAGTCCCTGTTCGTAGGCCTCGCGGTTGGCCCGCATCCGGTCGGCGGCCTCCGAAGCGGCCTCGTTGATCGCCGCGGCATCGGTGCCGCGGTCGTCCTTGAGCTCCTCGTTGAGCGCATTTTCGTTCGACGCCGCATTGCGGATGCTTTTCCAGTCGAGGGGCTGCTCCTCCTGCCGGCGCCGCACCTCCTCGGCCAGCCGGTCGCGCTCGCGTTCGAGCTCGGCCAGCGACTGCAGATCGATGTACATGCCCTGCGTCGAAGCCCGGCGCCCCACCACGATCTTCGACGACACGAAGACGATCATCAGCACTAAATAGGCCGCCAGCGTGATGCACAGCCCCGCGCGGTGGTCGTAGGCCCACGTCCCCGCATCCTCGTGCCGGTCGTCGAACGGCAGTCTCAGACGCGGACGCGCAGCGGGCCGCTCCCTGTTGTCGATAGGCTTCTCTGTCATGACTTGCAGGCGGATTTTCAGGCAAAAATAGTTTTTTTTAGCGATTTTTTATATCTTTGGGGCACAAAAATATTCAGACCAACGCTTATGTCAACCAAACAGCAAACGCTCCAGGGAGCCCTCACCTTCTCGGGCAAGGGGCTGCACACGGGCGTAAAAGTGACCATGACCGTCCATCCCGCCGACGCCGACACGGGCATCGTGTTCCGGCGCGTCGACCTCGAGGGACAGCCCATAATTCCCGCTCTCTGCGACAACGTAACGGATACTTCGCGCGGCACCACCATCGAGGCCGGCGGCCACCGCGTCAGCACCATCGAGCATATCGTCTCGGCGCTCTGGACCTTGGGCGTGGACAATGCGATCATCGATATCGACGCCCCCGAGACCCCCATCATGGACGGTTCGGCCCGCGAATACGCCGAGGCCATCGTCCGCACGGGCACGGTCGAGCAGGAGGCCGAGCGCAAGTTCTTCCACGTCACCGAGAAGATGGTCTACTCGATCCCCGAAAAGGGCGTGGCCATCATCCTCTATCCCGACGAGGAGTTCTCCGTCTCGCTGCACGTCGACTACAACTCCCGCATCGTCGGCAACCAATATGCCACGTTCGATGCGGACGACGACTACACCTCGAAAATCGCTCCGTGCCGCACGTTCGTCTTCCTGCACGAGCTCGAACCGCTCATCAAGATGAACCTCATCAAGGGCGGCGATCTCGACAACGCCATCGTCGTCGTCGAGAATCCCGTTTCGGACGAGGAGCAGACCGCTCTCAAGAAGCTCTTCAACAAGCCGGGCGTCGAGATCAAGCCGGGCTATCTCAACAACCTCGAGCTGCGCTACACCAACGAGATCGCCCAGCACAAGCTGCTGGACCTTCTGGGCGACTTCGCCCTCCTGGGCGTGCGCATCAAGGGCCGCGTGTGGGCCACCCGCCCGGGCCACTTCGCCAACACCGAGTTCATGAAGCAGGTCAAGCGGTCGCTCCGCAAGGCCGGCGAGAAACCCCGCTACACCTACGACTGCCGCAAGCCGGCGCTCTACGATATCAATGCCATCCGCCGCATGCTGCCCCACCGTCCGCCGTTCCTCCTGGTCGACCGCATTTTCCACTGCGACGCCACGTCGGTCGCCGGCATCAAGAACGTGACGATGAACGAACCCTTCTTCGTGGGCCACTTCCCCGAGGAGCCCGTCATGCCGGGCGTGCTGATCGTCGAGGCCATGGCCCAGTGCAGCGGCATCATGGTGCTCAACACCGTCGAGGACCCCGAGAACTACTCGACCTATTTCATGAAGATCGACGGCGTGAAGTTCAAGCGCAAGGTCGTGCCGGGCGATACGCTCCAGTTCGAGATACACCTGCTCGAGCCTATCCGCCGCGGCGTCGCGCTGGTCGAGGCCAAGGCATTCGTCGGCGAGACCCTCGCCTGCGAGGCGGTGCTCATGGCCCAGGTCGTTAAAAACAGACAGTAAGATGATAAGCCCCCTCGCATACGTACATCCCGACGCCAAGATCGGCGCGGATGTCACCGTCGAGCCGTTCGCCTGCATCGCCGGCGACACGGTCATCGGCGACGGCTGCTGGATCGGCCCCGGGGCCGTCATCCACGACGGCGCCCGCATCGGCAAACGCTGCAAGATACACACCGCCGCCTCGGTCTCCTGCCTGCCGCAGGACCTCAAGTTCGCGGGCGAGACGACGACCTGCCAGATCGGCGACGACAACGATATCCGCGAGTACGTNACGATCAGCCGCGGCACCAAGTCGACCGGCACGACGATCGTCGGCAGCGGCAACCTGCTGATGGCCTACGTCCATGTGGGTCACGACTGCGTCGTGGGCAGCCACTGCGTCATCGCCAACCGCGTTTCGCTCGCCGGCGAAGTCCATGTCGACGACTGGGCCGTCATCGGGGGCCACGCCGCGATCCACCAGTGGACCCGCATCGGCGCCCACTCCATGATCCAGGGCGGCGCCCTCCTGGGGCAGGACCTGCCGCCGTTCGTCATCGTCCGCAACGACACGCTCCGCTTCGCCGGGATCAACAAGGTGGGACTTTCGCGCCGCGGCTTCACGCCCGAGCGCATCGCCGAGATCCACGAAGCCTGCCGCATCCTGTTCCAGAGCGGGCTCAACTACATCAACGGCTGCGACGAGGTCGAGCGCACGGTGCCGCAGAGCCCCGAGCGCGACAGCCTCNTGGAGTTCATCCGCACGTCGAAGCGCGGCATCATCAAGCCCTACGCTTCGGCTCACCGCGAGGAGTAAAAAAATTCCTNTAAATATGGTATAATCGGAATTTTTGTTTATATTTGCAGTGCCGAAAGGCCGACGCACGGAATAAGGGGACGCTTCAGTCCCCTTATTTCATAGTCGTACACCAAGTTAGCATAGTTCAAGGATGATCGACACGAAAAAAATCATCGGAATCGCCGAGCGCCGGCTGGCGGGATCGGAGATGTTCGTCGTCGGGTGCACCTGCGCCCCCGGCAACGAAATAGAGCTCTTGATCGACAGCGACACGTCGGTTTCGATCGACGCCTGCGCGGAGCTGAGCCGCGCCATCGAGGAGGAGTTCGACCGCGATGCGGAGGATTTCTCGCTCACGGTCGCTTCGGCCGGCATCGGCTCGGAGCTGCGGTGTCTGCGCCAGTACCGCAANCTCGTCGGCAGACCCGTCGAGGTGCTGCTCACGAGCGGCATCAAGATCACGGCCCGGCTCGACGCGGCGGACGANCAGGGCGTGACCCTCTCCTACGAGGAGAAGCAGACCGTCGAGGGCAAGAAGCGCAAGCAGACGGTCACCGTCACCCGCACCTACCCTTTCGCCGAGATCAAGTCGACACGCGAATTTCTGGACTTCAANTAAGGTGAAAAGTGAAAGGTTAAAAGTGAGAGGTGCTTCAATCGATATCCGTATGGAACATTTCACATTTAACTTTTAACTTTTCACCTCGAAACGACCGCAATTCAAATAATAAAAAAATATCTTCCCATGGACAATCTCAATCTCATCAGCAACTTCGCGGAGTTCAAGGAGCTGAAGAACATCGACAAACCTACGATGATCGGCGTGCTGGAGGACGTCTTCCGCCACGCCCTNCAGAAGCAGTACGAGACCGACGAGAANTTCGACGTCATCATCAACCCCGAAAAGGGCGACCTCGANATCTGGCGCACGCGCACGGTGGTCGAGGACGGCGCCGTCGAGAATCCCAACACGCAGATCGCCCTCTCGGAGATGCGCAAGATCGACGACAGCTACGAAGTCGGCGACGACTACGTCGATGAGCTCAAGCTCTCGTCGTTCGGCCGCCGCACCGTCCTGTCGCTGCGGCAGAACCTCGCTTCGCGCATCCTCGACCTCGAAAAAGCCAACCTCTACGAGAAGTACTCCGACAAGGTGGGCGAGATCATCACCGGCGAGGTCTACCAAGTATGGAAAAAAGAGGTGCTGATCCTCGACGACGACGAGAACGAGCTGATCCTGCCCAAGAGCGAGCAGATTCCCAACGACTTCTACCGCAAGGGCGACACGATCAAGGCTATCGTCAAGTCCGTGGAGATGAACAACAACCAACCCCGTATCATCCTCTCGCGCACCGCCGGACAGTTCCTCGAGCGGCTTTTCGAGCAGGAGGTTCCCGAGATTTCCGACGGNCTGATCACCATCAAGAAGATCGTCCGCATCCCCGGCGAGCGGGCCAAGGTGGCCGTCGAATCCTACGACGACCGCATCGANCCCGTCGGCGCCTGCGTCGGCATGAAGGGTTCGCGCATCTACTCCATCGTCAAGGAGCTGCGCAACGAGAACATCGACGTGGTGAACTACACGGCCAACACGCAGCTGATGATCCAGCGCGCGCTGAACCCCGCCAAGATTTCGTCCATCACCCTCGACGAGGAGAANCAGACGGCCGCCGTCTACCTCAAACCCGACCAGGTGTCGCTNGCTATCGGCAANGGTGGTCTGAACATCCGCCTCTCGAAGATGCTCACCGGCTACGACATCGACGTCTACCGCGANGTCGAGGAGGAGGACGTCGCCCTGACCGAGTTCGCCGACGAGATCGACCCGTGGATCATCCAGGCTCTGAAGAACGTCGGCTGCGACACCGCCAAGAGCGTGCTGGAGCTCCCCGTCGAGGAGATCGCCGCCCGCGCCGACCTCGAGCTGGAGCAGGCGCAGAAGGTCGTCGAGATTCTCAAGGCCGAGTTTGAATAATTTTACCGCTAAGAACGAAGAACACACAATATGGGGAACGAAAGAAAATTAAGGCTCATTCAGGTGGCCAAGGAGTTCAACGTGGGTATCAACACCATCACCGACTTCTTGCACAAGAAGGGCATCAAGAGCGACGGATCGCCCAATACGCAGGTCGATCCCGACACCTACGCCATCCTCGAAAAGGAGTTCGGCGCCAACCGCGCCGCTTCGGGTGCGCGCGACTCGATCCGCGAGCGTATCTCGCTCAAGCAGACCACCATCACCATCGAGGGCGGTAAGAAGCAGGAGGAAGAGGAGCGCGAGGTCGTCATCAAGAGCAACGTCATCAGCGTGCGCGACGAAATCCGGCAGCCCAAATTCCTCGGCAAGATCGACCTCGAGGCCAAGCCCAAGGCCGCGGCCCCTGCTCCCAAGGCAGAGACGCCCGCACCCAAGGCTGCGCCCGAAGCCCGGCCCGCCGAGCCCAAGGCCGCCGCTCCGGCTCCGCAGCCCGCACCGGCCAAGGCGCCGGCCGCACCCGCTGCAAAGCCGGAGGCCGAAAAACCGGCCGAGAAAGCCGAACCCGCCAAGGCCGAGGAGCCCAAGGCCCCGGCCGGCGACAACGTCTTCCGGCCCGAGATCGCCACGCTCAGCGGCCCGCAGGTTCTGGGCACCATGGACGTCTCCGGGTTCGTGCCCGGCGGCAAGCACAAGCGCAAGCGTCTTTCCAAGGAGAAAGTCGACGTCACCAAGGCCCAGAAGGGTGCCGCACCCGCCGGACAGAGCGGCCACGGCGCACCGGGCGGCCCGAACCGCGGCGGCGCGCAGGGCGGCAAGCCGGCCCCCAACCAGCCCCGTCCGGGCGAGGGACGCCGCAACAAGAAGAAAAACAGCCAGGCCGTCGTCCGCCCCGAGGTGAGCGACGAGGAGGTATCGAAGCAGATCAAGGACACGCTGGCCCGTCTGACGGCCAAAGGTGCCAAGAATACGGGCGCCAAGCACCGCCGCGACAAGCGCGAAGCGGCCGCCGAGCGCATGAACGAGGAGATGGAACGTTCGGTACAGGAGCGTTCGACGCTCAAGGTCACCGAGTTCGTCACCGTCAGCGAGCTGGCGACGATGATGGACGTCTCGCCCACCGAAGTCATCACGGCCTGCATGAACCTCGGTCTCATGGTTTCGATCAACCAGCGGCTCGACGCCGAGGCGCTGGCCGTCGTCGCCGAGGAGTTCGGCTTCAAGGTCGAGTTCGTCTCGGTGGAGATACAGGAAGCGATCGCCGAGGAGAGCGTCGACAACGAGGAGAACCTCGTGCCGCGTCCCCCGATCGTCACGGTCATGGGCCACGTCGACCACGGTAAGACCTCGCTGCTGGACAACATCCGCAAGACCAACGTCATCGAGGGCGAGGCCGGCGGCATCACCCAGCACATCGGCGCCTACAGCGTCGAGCTCAACGGCCAGAAGATCACGTTCCTCGANACGCCGGGCCACGAAGCCTTCACGGCCATGCGCGCCCGCGGCGCCAAGATCACCGACGTGGCGNTCATCATCGTCGCGGCCGACGACNACGTCATGCCGCAGACNNTCGAGGCGATCAACCACGCNCAGGCCGCCGGCGTGCCNATGGTNTTCGCNATCAACAAGATCGACAAGCCCAANGCCAACNCCGACCACATCAAGGAGCAGCTTTCGCAGATGAACTACNTNGTCGANTCGTGGGGCGGCAANTACCAGGATCAGGAGATTTCGGCCAAGNANGGNCTNAACCTCGACAAGCTCCTCGAAAAGGTGCTGCTCGAAGCCGAGATGCTCGANCTCAAGGCCAACCCCGACAAGAAAGCCGTGGGNACGGTCATCGANTCGACGCTCGACAAGGGCCGCGGCTACGTCTCNACGATCCTCGTGCAGAGCGGCACGCTNCNNNTCGGCGACGTCGTGCTCTCGGGCACCTACACCGGCCGCGTCAAGGCNATGTTCAACGAGGACGGCAAGAAAGTCGCCGAAGCCGGGCCCTCGACGCCCGTACANGTNNTGGGTCTCAACGGNGCACCGCAGGCCGGCGACACNTTCAANGTCATGGAAGACGACCGCTCGGCCCGCGAAATCGCCAACAAGCGCGAGCAGCTGCAGCGCATGCAGGGCATCATGACCCAGAAGCACGTGACCCTCGACGAGATCGGCCGCCGCATCGCCATCGGCTCGTTCAAGGAGCTCAACATCATCGTCAAGGGCGANGTCGACGGCTCCGTGGAGGCCATGTCGGGTTCGCTCATCAAACTCTCCAAGGAGAGCGTNCAGGTCAACGTCATCCACGCCGCCGTGGGTCAGATTTCCGANTCCGACGTCCTGCTGGCCGCCGCGTCGAACGCGATCATCGTGGGCTTCCAGGTGCGCCCCTCGGCCGCCGCACGGCGCGTCGCCGAGAAAGAGGAGATCGAAATCCGTCTCTACTCGATCATCTACGACGCNGTCAACGATATCAAGGACGCTATCGAGGGCATGCTGGAACCCGTCATGAAAGAGGAGATCGTCGCCTCGGTCGAGGTGCTGGAGATNTTCAAGATTTCCAAGGTCGGCACNGTNGCCGGATGTATGGTCCGCGANGGCAAGCTCCAGCGGTCGACCCCCATCCGCGTCATCCGCGACGGCATCGTCATCTACACCGGCAAGCTGGGTTCGCTCAAACGCTTCAAGGACGATGTCAAGGAGGTGACCTCGGGTCAGGACTGCGGTCTGAACATCGAATCGTTCAACGATATCCGCATCGGCGATATCGTCGAGGGCTACGAGCAGGTCGAAGTCAAGCGCAAATAAAACAANCCGAATACTAATCTCAAACCACAGAACATGAATACTCCGATTCATTTNATCACCCCCGAGGAGGCGGTCAAGGTCATCAAGTCGGGCGACCANGTCCACCTGAGTTCCGTCGCTTCGGCTCCGCAGTGCCTCATCAACGCCATGTGCGCCCGCGGCGAGGCCGGNGAGCTGAAGAACGTCCACGTCCACCATCTCCACACCGAGGGNCCGGCGCCCTATGCCGACCCCAAGTTCGAGGGCATCTTCCAGCTCGATTCGTTCTTCGTCGGCGCCAACGTCCGCAAGGTCACGCAGAGCGGNCATGCCGACTANATTCCTATCTTTCTGAGCGAGACGCAGAAGCTCTACCGCTGCGGCGCCGTGCCGTGCAACGTGGCCATGATCCAAGTCTGCCCGCCCGACAAGCACGGCTACGTGTCGCTCGGCACCTCGGTCGACGCNACGCTGGCGGCCGTGGANTGCGCCGAGCACGTCATCGCCGTGGTCAACAANAACGTNCCCCGNNCNTTCGGTCAGGCCATGATCCCCATGTCCAAGATCGATATGTTCGTCGAGGACGACACNCCNCTNATCGAGGCCAAGTTCTCCGAGCCCAACGAGGTCGAGACGGCGATCGGCAAGCACTGCGCNGCNCTNATCGAGGACGGCGCTACGCTCCAGATGGGCATCGGCGCCATTCCCAACGCCGTGCTGAGNCAGTTAGGCGGCCATAAGAACTTGGGTATCCACACCGAGATGTTCGCCGACGGCGTGCTGCCNCTCGTCGCCAAGGGCGTNGTCAACGGCGAAGCCAAGAAGACCGACCCCGGCAANATGGTNTCNACGTTCCTCATGGGTTCCAAGGCNGTCTACGACTTCATCGACGACAACCCCGGCGTGCTGATGATGGACGTGGGCTATACCAACGATCCCTACATCATCTCGCAGAACGACCGCTTCGTAGCGATCAACTCGGCGCTGCAGATCGACCTCACGGGCCAGGTGTCGGCCGATTCGCTCGGCACCAAGTTCTGGTCGGGCGTCGGCGGTCAGATCGACTTCGTCTACGGTGCGTCGCTCTCCAAGGGCGGCAAGGCCATCATCGCCATGCCCTCGATCACCAACAAGGGCGTGTCGAAGATCTGCCCCACGCTTCTGGACGGCGCCGGCGTCGTCACCACGCGCAACCACATCCACTGGTTCGTGACCGAGTACGGCGCCGTCGACCTCTACGGCAAGACCATGCAGGAGCGCGCCCGGCTGCTGATCTCCATCGCCCACCCCTCGGCGCAGGAGGAGCTCGACCGCGCCGCTTTCGAGCGCTGGGGTTCGCACCACCACTACATCAAGGGTTATATGACGAAGTAACCGTCGGACAAGAGGAAAAAGCGAAAGGTGGAAAGTTGTTCCGAAGAAGACGATTCGCCTTTCGCTTTTTTACTTTCGATTTCGCGCACTTTTCTCGCTCTTTCGTCTTCGCCCGACCGCATAGCTCAAAAAAAGGTTCTTTTTGCGAAGCATCCACCTTTTCACTTTCAACCTTTCACCTGCTTTGAATCCGAAAGCCCAAGGTTATCTCATCGGCGCCCTCGCCGCCGCGGCTTACGGCACCAATCCGCTGTTCGCCCTGCCGCTCTACGACGCCGGCATGGACCCCGACTCGGTGCTGCTGTTCCGCTACCTTTTCGCCATTCCGCTCCTCGGGGCGATGCTGTGGTTCCGGGGCCGCAGCCTGCGGGTCCCGCGACGCGACGTTCCGCTGCTTTTCGCCATGGGCATCCTCGTGGCGCTCTCGTCGCTGACGCTCTTTCTGAGTTATAACTACATGGACGCCGGAATCGCATCGACGCTGCTTTTCGTCTATCCGATCCTCGTCGCGCTCATCATGGCGGTCGGATTCAAGGAGCGATTCACGCTCACGACGGGCCTCTGCATCCTGCTGGCCTGCGGCGGCATCGGTCTGCTCTACCGGTCCGGCGACGGCTCCACGCTCAGTCTCGCCGGCACCCTCCTGGTCTTCGTCTCGGCCCTCTCCTACGCCATCTATATCGTCGCCGTCCGGGTGTCGCGCCTGCGCGAGATTCCCACCCTCGCCGTCACATTCTACGTACTGCTATTCGGTCTGCTGCTATTCGTGTTCCGCGTCGATTTCGGACAGGCGCTCATTCTCCCCGACCGGTGGCACTTGTGGGGCAATCTGCTGGCTCTGGCACTCTTCCCCACGGCTATCTCGTTCCTCTGCACCACGCGCGCCATAAACCTTATCGGGTCCACGCCGACGGCAATCCTCGGGGCGCTGGAACCGGTCACCGCCGTGTTCTTCGGCGTTGCGGTCTTCGGCGAAACCCTCACCTTGCGCATCGGCTGCGGCATCGTGCTTATCATCGTCGCCGTCATGCTTATTATCGCAGGAAACAACCTCTCCCCCACGCTTACCCATTTCCGCCGGTTGTTTCCGCGTCTTCCCCGCCGGAATCATTAGAAAACGACATCGGGACCACGCGGGCTTCCCCCCGCCGGCGATATTAGCAGGTTTTCGGCATACCTACCCTGCCCGACTTCGGCTCTTTCACCTCTTACCGCTATCGATCCGCCCGTTTCTGTTATAAAAATAACGCAATAAGATTAATTGATTATTCTTTTGGTCTAAAATTTGCGGGGGGGGGAATTTTTGTATCTTTGCATCATCCGGGCCTGCTGGAAGCCCGGAGAC
>JAAVIK010000002.1:104981-249766 GCA_014796635.1 Alistipes sp. | reverse complement strand
TGGCAAACTTTTTCGTCGCGCGAACCCACGCAATGCAGAAACGCGATGCGGCGCGGCTGCGAGCCGTCGGCCTTGACGACCCGCCCTTCGTTGAACATCCGTTCGAGGTCGGCCGACGTAACGACGTTGTCGTAAATGCCGTAACCGTACTCCTCCTTGATGCGGGCATCGAACAACGTAAAACCCGTCGTGACGACCACCGCATCGCACGGCATCGTCCGACCGTCGGACAACTTCACCGACTTGGCGGTGAAACTTTCGACGTCGGTCGACAAATGCACTTCGATGCCTTTTTCATCGACGCGGCGGCGCAATTCGGCCAACACATCGGTTGCGGGCGTGAACGTCGGGAACAACCGATGCCAGTTGCGCAGTTTGCCGCCCAAGGCGTTTTCGCGCTCCACGATGACCGGTTCCACGCCCCGTCGGGCCAGTTGCAGGGCCGTTTGCATCCCCGCAGGGCCGCCGCCTATGACGATTGCCTTTTTCATTCTTTTATGTCGTATAGCAGTTCCGACTGGCCGCAGTTGACGGCCGCCGTATCGGGTTTGCCGATGAATTTCCCGTTGCGTCCCAAGTACTTCGCCGCAGGGTCGTACTCCACGCCCATTTTGTCCAGCAGCGGTTCGACGTCGACTTGGTGCATCTGCATTCCCAACTCCCAAGGGTCGTAACCCAAGACCAATCCGGCCATCTCCTCGTAGGTCAGCACCGGAATGCCGTGCCCGTTCTCGCCGTAGGTCGTACCCTCCATTTCGGCGATGGTGTACTGCCACTTGTCGAGGAACATGGCGCAGCCCGGGCAGTTGGCCACGATGAAGTCGGGCTTGTAGGGGGCCATGCTCTCCAGCTTCTTGTGCGAGTTGGCGATCGAGTAGCCGCGGTTGGCCTGCACCAGGTAGTTGCGGAACCCGAAGCCGCAGCAGTGGCGCCGCTCGGGGTAGTCGACGCATTCGCCGCCCCACGATTCGATCATGCCGGCCAGCACGTAGGGGAACTCCGAACCGCCGATACCCGACTTGGGGAATATCTTGGCGTAGTGGCAGCCGATATGCTCCACTACGCGCAGAGGTTCGCCTGTCAGGGTGTTGATCAGCTTGTGCTTGGCCTTGCGGGCGATCTCCTCGCGGAAGTGGAAGACGATGTCCGACGTGTGGGCTAGGCTCGTCGGCTTGCGGAACTCCCGGCCTGTGGCTTTCAGCAGGTTCTCGCGCGTCTTCTCCTCCATTTCGGGGAACTCCTCCCATGTGGCCAGAATCTCGGAGTAGACGCCGAACGAGGTGATGCACGAAGCCACGAAGTGTTCGTAGCCCGCCTCGGTCATCAGTGCGAACTGCCGCGCCACGACGGTCATGATCGTCTCCAAAGGCACGATGTCCGAGTGGTAGCCGATGCCTGTGCACGACGAGTGCTTGGGGTCGTCCAAGAGGTCGCGGCCCAGGTCGTTCTGCAGGATGTCGATGAACGCCTTTTCGCTGCCCGGGAAGAAATTCTGGCGGATGCAGCTGCGGGCGTAGTAGTAGCGGTCGTCGGCTATCTGTTTCTGGTACTCTTTCCAGCTGTTGCGTCGTATCATGGTCTAATAGTGCTCGTTGCTGTTGTTCAGAAAGACATCCATCATGTACTCCTGCGTCGCGCCGTCGGCATAGCCCATCTCGCGGGCCTTGCGGTCGGAGTGCTCCTCGATGGCGTCGAACATCGCCTTGCCGCCGCTCACCTCGAAGATGCGGTCGATTTCGGCGAGCGACTCCTCGTCCAAGCGGCGCAGGGCGCCGGCGCCGTGGCGCATGTAGACGGGTGTGAACTGCGGGAATATCTCCTTGTCGTGGTCGAAGACCCATTTCCACACCGTTCCCTGTTCGGGGTGCAGTTCGGGCTTCACCAAGCGCGGCACGATGCAGTAGCCCGTGCGCAGGATGTTGTCGCCGATGATGCGTTTGAGGGCCAGCTGCTGGCGGCCTTTCTCGCTCTCGGTGAAGAAGCCCAGTTTTTGGGAAAGGGTGCGTAGGGCCTGGATGACGTAGCCCGGCGTGTTGCCGCGCGGACAGCGCGGGCGGCACGACATGCACTCGCCGCAGTACCAGATCGTGTCGCTCTTGAGCAGGCGTTCGATCGCCTCCTCGTCGCGCGTCTGCACGATCGAGACGATCTGCCGCGGGTCGTAGTTGTAGAACTCCGCCGCGGGGCACACGCCCGTGCAGACGCCGCAGTTCATGCAGGAGTTGAGCCCCTCGCGGAACCGCACGTCCTCCATCAGCATGTCGAAATACTTGGCCATAGCGTTCGATACCTTTGCAGTTGCAAAGGTACTCGTTCCTGCCGGATTGCAGGGTGGTATAAATGCGTATTTCGCCGGGCCGGAGCTCTGCGAATCCGGGTGTTGAAACGTTTTAGCACCGGTGCTAAAACGTTTTAATCGGGGGGCGGTTACCGCCGTTCGTAGGTCTCGAATGCGAAAGGATAGGGGTAGTCGGCGCCGTGCTCGAAGCGCTCGGAGGCGACGAGCCGCCATGCTGCGGGGTCCCAGTCGGGGAAACGGGTGTCGCCCTCGTAGGAGTGTCCTACGCGCGTGAGGTAGAAGCGGTCGGCCAACGGGAGCGCCGCAGCGTAGATTTGTGCGCCGCCGATGATGAAAACCTCCTCGTCGGGGTCGAACAAGGCCAACGCTTCGTCCAAAGAGTGTACGGTTTCGCAACCCTCGATTTCGAGTTCCTGTCGCGAGATTACCACATTGCGGCGGCCGGGCAGCGGGCGGCCCAGCGATTCGTAGGTCTTGCGGCCCATGACGACCGGATGACCCGTAGTCACGGCCTTGAAGTGCTGCAGGTCCTCGCGGATATGCCACAGCAGCTTGTTCTTATCGCCTATCACGCCGTTTTCGGCTACGGCTACTATGATGGAAATCATGGGATTCGNCANNTTTCAGAANGACATGGGCGCCTTGATCGCNGGCCAGGGGTCGTAGCCGGAGAGNGTGAAGTCGTCGTAGCGGAAGTCGAAGATAGACTGCACGGCGGGGTTCAGCCGCATGACGGGCAGCGGGCGCGGNGTGCGGGCGAGCTGNTCGTCGACNTGCTCCATGTGGTTGAGGTAGAGGTGCGTATCGCCCANCGTATGGATGAACTCGCCGGGCTGCANGCCGCAGANNTGGGCCATCATGAGAGTGAGCAGCGCGTAGGAGGCGATATTGAACGGCACGCCGAGGAANGTGTCGGCGCTGCGNTGGTAGAGCTGGCACGAGAGCCGNCCCTCGGCCACNTAGAACTGNAACAGCACGTGGCAGGGCGGCAGGGCCATNTGNTCGACTTCGGCGACGTTCCANGCCGAGACGAGGATNCGNCGCGATTCGGGGTTGCGGCGNATCAGCTCNGCNGCCTGGGCGATCTGGTCGATCGTGCCGCCGTCGGGCCGCGGCCACGAACGCCACTGGTAGCCGTAGACATGGTTGAGGTCGCCGTAGCGNTAGCCCTCGANGGGCGAGGGGGTGCCNGCTNNGGCNAGAAANGNNTCGCGNTCNAGCGGNNGNANNCCGNGNGCGGCGCACAGNTCGCCGTAGTAGCGGTAAGCGTCGTTNTCCCAGATATGCACGCCGTTTTCGACCAAGTAGGCGATGTTGGTGTCGCCGCGCAGGAACCACAGCAGNTCGTGGATGACCCCNTTGAGAAAGACTTTCTTGGTCGTCAGCAGCGGAAATCCCTCGCNCAGGTCGAAACGCATCTGGTGGCCGAAGACGCTTTTCGTCCCNGTGCCCGTGCGGTCGCCCCGNANGACGCCCTCAGCNTNGGATGCGGCGNAGCAGGTCGAGGTATTGTTTCATGGCTCGAATCGTTTGAGGGTCAGNTCGCCGGCATCGTCGAGCACGGCGTAGGTCGGGGTCTGCTCCCANCATCCGAGGTGGACGGTATGCAGGCCGNCGTCGNGGAANTCGCGGGCGAAATGGACGTGTCCGAAAACGAAGTGGTCGATCTTGTGTCCTGCGGCATACTCCCGGGCNTAGGCGATCAGCGGTTCGGTCATCGCTTCGACGGGCGCNCCCCCGGCGTGGTTCGACTTGCGCGACCGGCCGCTCCACCAGCGTCCGAAGCGGACGAANAGNTCGGGATGNANNANCCNCGAGANGANCCNNCGCAGCACCCGCGAGCGGAACACGCGGTTGAGGAACTTCAGGACCGGCTGNCCGTCGATCTGCATGTTGTCGCCGTGGGCGATGAAAAGCCGCCTGCCATGGAGNTCCATGACCTGCGGCGAGGTGTANATNTCCACGCCGCATTCGCGGGCGAGGCAGTCGCCCGTCCACATGTCGTGGTTGCCCGTGAACAGGACGATCCGTATGCCGCGGTCGGTCAGCTCGGCCAGCTTGCCCAAGATGCGGACGNAGCCNGNGGGGATGACGCGCCGGTACTCGAACCAGAAATCGAAGATGTCGCCCACGAGGAAGATCGCTTCGGCGTCGCCGCTCACGGCATCGAGCCACGCCGCGAACCGGCGTTCGACGGCCCGGGCCGTCGCCGGATCGCCGCTGCCGAGGTGGACGTCGGATGCGAAATAGACGGCCATGGGGCTATCGTGTCANCTCGTCGAGCTTCTGCTCGAGGCTTTTGCCGTAGATGTCCTTGGCGACGAGGTTGCCGCTCTTGTCGATGAGGAAGTTGGCGGGGAGCTTCTGCACGTTGTAGAGCCCGAGCGCCTGGGAGGCGCGCCCGCGCAGGTCGCTGACCGAAATCCACGGCAGGCGCTGTTCCTGCACGGCNGTGATCCACGCCGCTTTCGAGGTGTCGATGGCGACCTGGTAGACCTCGAACGAGGTGGGGGCGTCGGCATATTTGCGGTAGACCTCTTTCAGCTCGGCGTTGAGCGTGTTGCTGTTGCCCAATTCGGCCGACCAGAAGTCGAGCAGCACGACCTTGCCCGTGAGCGACGAGAGCCGGATNTTCTTGCCGTAGATATCGTGGAGCTCCAGATCGGGGTAGCCGGTCTCGGAGACTTTGGACGTGAGGCTTATGCGGGCGTCCATGCGCGCGATCTCGCCCAGCAGGGGCTGCAGGTAGGGCGATTCGGGATAGCGNTTNTCGATCGCGTCGGCCACGGTGCGGAAGTAGACCACGTCGCTGTCGCCGTTGAANAGGTAGGTGTCGCCCGGCAGCCGCTGGTAGAGGGCGTAGACGGCGGCCAGCGACGACTTGTGTTCGATGATGAAGCGCAGCTGCTCGCGGCGGATGCGGAAATATTCGGCNGTNTACTCCTTGCTCAGCGCCTTGCGTTCCTCCTCGGAGAGGTTCGTTTTGGCGAACCGGGCGGCGATGGCGTCGAGCTTCCGCGCNCCGGCGACGTAGGCNTGGTAGAACTGCCGCAGCAGCTCCGTCTCCTCGGAGCCCTCGACGGTGTAGTTGCGCACGACGCTGCCGACGGCGTTGACCGTCAGGCGGTCGCCCCCGGCGATGAGCAGCGGAATCCGTTCGCCGTTGTGGACGAGGTTGTAGAGCGCGGGCGTGGCGGCGAGGTCGGCGAGACGGAACCGGTAGTCGCCCTGCGGGCCGAGCACGGCCGAATCGATGAGGGTCTGGGCCAGCGGCGTGACCTGTTCGAGGTAGACGTTCGGGGTTTCGCTGCCTGCNAAGCGTCCCGAAAGGGTGGCTTTCGAGGAGCGGCAGCCGCCCGCGAGCAGGGCGGCGGCGAAGCATGCGCAAAGCGTGAGTTTGTTCATGGCGCTGAATTTGGCTTCAACAAAGATAGGAAAAGTCGGGTGCACTGCCAAATTTATTTGGCTGCGGCCGNTGCGAGACGCCCGGCGCGCATCCCGACAGGGGACCGGAGCGGCGGCGGGGACTATTTCTGCGGGCGGCGGCGGGCTCCGCCGTTTTTCTGGAATCCGCGGCCGTGCGGGGCTCCGTGCTGCGGGCCGCGCC
Source organism: Alistipes sp. (assembly GCA_014796635.1). Taxonomy (GTDB): domain Bacteria; phylum Bacteroidota; class Bacteroidia; order Bacteroidales; family Rikenellaceae; genus Alistipes. Next base: position 243,860 of record JAAVIK010000002.1, on the reverse strand, counting down.
CCCGCTGCTGCCGCTGCTGGCGCTGCGCGCCGCTTTTCGGNGGACGTGCCGAAAAGTGCTGTTTGTAGTCGCTTCGGAGATTATTCAAGGCCGCTTCGTCNATTCTCACGGCACCTGCGGACATCTGTTTGAGGTCCTTTATGATTACTTCGTTGTTGGGGTGTTCCTGGTTGTATTCGTAGCTCTTGGCACGCATGAAACGCGCCAGCCGGTCGACGCCTTGGGCGGCGACGGCATCGTCGTGCACGTCGCCCAGCCTGCGGAGCATCTGACCGACGTACTTGCCGTAGTGTTTGTGGGTCAGACGGCTCTGGGTGTAGGCCATCCGCTTGGGCGGCGCGGTGAGCTCCTGCCGCGACGGCCGGGGGTAGGGCGAATCGACATCGAGCTGGAAATCAGACATGATGAACATGTGGTCCCANAGCTTGTGGGTGTAGTCGGCCGTGTCGCGCAGCAGCGGGAACAGGTTGCCCATGACGGCGATGACNGCCCGGGCCTGCCGGTTGCGCTCGCGGCGGTCTTCGATGAGCGACAGGGAGTCGATCATCTCCTGGATGTGGCGCCCGTATTCGGGCAGATGCANCTTGCGTCGTGTGTAATTGTAGTTCTTTTTCATGGTTGTCGTTGCAGTCGCGCCCTCTGCTGCGTACGGGCGCCGGGAAGCTCCGGCAGGCCCTTTGCAATAGCGCGATCGAGAAACTTCCGGCGGTGCCGGCCGGCGGGCCGGGAAACCTCCCGGAATTGGTTTTACGCGGCGGAAAGCCCTAACTTTGGGTCGGAAGCGCGCCCCTGTCGGAGGCGGAGGGCTCCTCGCGGAAAGGATTCGGCATGGGCAAAAGTAGATAAAATTTCAGAAAAAACAAGTTATGGCAAAGGTTTTAATTCTGGACCGATCAAAAAGTATGCGAAACACGCTGCGCGAGCGGCTCGAGTACGAGGGTTTCTCGACCGAGGCGGCCGAGGACGAGGCGGCGGCGCTGGAGATGTGCCGGCGGATACCTTTCGANGTGATCCTCTCCGACCGGGGCTGCAGGGTGCCCGATACGGGGATTCCGTTCATCGTGCTGTCGGCCGAGGTGTCGATCGATTCGGCGGTGGAGGCGGTGCGGAGCGGCGCCCGCGANTACCTGCCCAAGCCCGTCGATATGAACCGCCTGCTGCAGTCGATCCACCGGACCCTCGACGATCCGTCGCCGGAGCCCGTCGCTGCGGCTCCCGTGCGGCGCGCCCGNCGGGCCCATGCCGCGCACGCGCAGGAGATCATCGGCGCGTCGGAGCGGATCGAACAGGTGCGCCGGCTNATCGACAAGGTGGCGCCGTGCGACGCCCGCGTGCTCATCACGGGCGAGAACGGCACGGGCAAGGAGCTGGTGGCGCGCTGGCTCCATGCCAAGAGCCCGCGGGCCGCGGCGCCGTTCGTGGAGGTCAACTGCGCGGCCATCCCCTCGGAGCTGATCGAAAGCGAGCTGTTCGGCCACGAGCGGGGCGCNTTCACCTCGGCGATCAAACAGCGCAAGGGCAAGTTCGAGCAGGCCGACGGCGGGACGCTGTTCATGGACGAAATAGGCGATATGTCGCTGGCGGCGCAGGCCAAGGTGCTGCGGGCCCTGCAGGAGAACAAGGTGAGCCGNGTGGGCAGCGACAAGGATATAGAGGTCGACGTGCGCGTGATCGCGGCCACCAACAAGAACCTGCGCGAGGAGATCGCCAAAGGCAACTTCCGCGAGGACCTCTACCACCGCATAGGNGTGGTGGTCGTGCGGGTGCCGGCGCTGCGCGACCGGGCGGAGGATATCCCCCTGCTGGTCGGCCACTTCATCCGCATGGTCTCGGAGGAGTACGGCCTGCCGCCCAAGCCGGTCGATCCCGAGGCGATGGCCGCCCTGCAGGCCCGNCCGTGGACGGGCAACATCCGCGAGCTGCGCAATGCGATCGAGCGGNTGCTGATTCTGAGCGAGGAGCGGATCACGGCCGAGGATGTGGCGGCCTATTGTTAGAGCANCNCGATGAGCTCGCCGGCCCGGTCGACGATATGGTCGGCTCCGGCCTGCTCGAGTTCGGNGCGGGTGCGGAAGCCCCACGAAACGCCTANGGAGCGCACGCCGGCGGCCTTGGCGGTGAGGATATCGATGCCCGAATCGCCGACGAAGACCGTCCGCTCGCGGGCGGCGCCGGTGGCGGCGAGAATCTCCTCGACGNCGGCGGGGTCGGGCTTCAGGGACACTCCCTCGCGCTGCCCGAGTACCGGGCCGAACGGAATATCGGGAAAGAAGCGCGCGATCAGCCGCTCGGTGCCGGCCTGGAACTTGTTCGAGGCGACGGCGAGCCGCACGCCCCGCTGCGCGAGCTCGGCCAGCAACTCGGGGATGCCGTCGTAGGGTTTNGTNTAGACGTCGATATGGGCGGTGTAGTAGCGCACGAAATCGGCCCGCATGAGCGCTACGTTTTCGGGCGACCGCAGGGGTTCGGGCAGGGCCCGCTCGACCAGCCGCATGATGCCGCTGCCGACGAANCCGCAATACTCGTCGTAGGAGTGCTGCGGAAGNCCGCGCAGCGCGAGCGCCGNGTTGCAGGCTACGGCCAGATCGCCGATCGTGTGGAGCAGCGTGCCGTCGAGGTCGAAAACGGCCAGTTCGGTATTCATGATCTGCGGACGATGCGCCAGCCGAGGGCCGCCACTAAAAGCGACATGAGCGGACTNACGANGTTGAAGATGCANTANGGGAAGTAGACGAAAGTCGACACNCCGAGGACCGTGGCCTGGGTCATGCCGCACGAGTTCCACGGGATNAGCACCGAGCAGACCGTGGCCGAATCCTCGACCGAGCGGCTCAGCAGCCGCGCTTCGAGCCCCCGCTGGGCGTAGAGGTCGCGGAACAGNCGTCCCGAGAGGATGATCGAAATATACTGGTCGGCGGTGCAGAGGTTGAAGAANATGCCNGCGCCGACGGTCGANGCGACGGCCGGGAACGGNCGCCGCACGAAGCGCAGGAAGATGCCGGTGAGCGACCGCAGCATGCCGCTGCCGGTCATGACGCCGCCGAAGCACATGGCGCAGACGATGAGCCACACGGTNTTGAGCATGCCGCNCATGCCGCGCGTNGAGACCAGCTCGTCGAGCTGGGGATTTCCGGTCTCGAGGGCCGTGGGGCCGAAGCAGGTCATCAGCACCCCTTTGAATCCCGACATGAAGCCGAGGTGGTCCGTGCCGGCGATGCGGGCGACGGCTTCGGGCTGCGCGANGAGCATGGCGATGCAGGCGAAGACCACGGCNGCGAAAAGCGTGACCAACGCGGGGAGCCGGCGGGCGATGAGGATGCCCGTAGCCAGCGGCACGAGCAGCAGCCATGGCGAGATANGGAACGAAGCCTGCAGCGTTTGGGTGTAGAGCTGCACGTGGGTGCCGGCGGCGTGGTCGAGCGAGAAGCCGGCGACGGTGAAGACGGTCAGGGCGAGGAGCATCGACGGCACGGTGGTGAAGAGCATGTAGCGGANGTGGGTGAAGATCCCGACCCCCGAGGTCGACGACGCCAGCACGGTGGTGTCGGAGAGCAGCGAGAGCTTGTCGCCGAAGTAGGCGCCCGAGATGATCGCCCCGGCGATCCACCCCTCGGGAAACTCCATGGCCCGCCCGATGCCCATCAGCGCGACGCCGATGGTGGCGATGGTGGTCCACGAACTGCCGGTCATGAGCGACACGCCGGCGCAGATGAGGGCCGTGGCGACCGGAAAGAACGAGGGGTGCAGGATTTTGAGCCCGTAGCAGATCATGGTGGGAACGACGCCGCTGACCATCCACGACCCGGCGATGGCGCCGATGAGCAGCAGGATGATGATAGCCGACGCCGAGGCGCGGATGTTGTCGACGACGGCCTCCTCCAGCACGGCCCAGCGGCATCGGTAGAATCCGATCGAGAGCATGGCGCAGACCGAGGCGGCCGAGAGCAGGGCGATCTGGCTGCCCCCGTCGATGGCTCCGGCGCCGAAGCAGCGGATGACGATGCAGAGCAGCAGCGTGAGGACCGCGAGGGGGATGACCGACACCCACGCGGAGGGAGTTCGGGAAGCAGGGATTTCCATTTCGACCTAATTTAACCTGACCGGGACAAAAGTAGTAAAAAAGCCGCAAGNTTGTCCTTTTCCGAAAATTTGCTTAACTTTGGAGTACAACGTGTGCAGCCGATGTTTCCGATGATTCGCCGTATCGTACGNTTCTACGCCGAGGGTTTCCGCAGCATGACCGTGGGCCGGACCCTGTGGNCGATCATTCTGGTGAAGCTGTTCGTCCTGTTCGCCGTGCTGAGGCTCTTTTTCTTTCCCGACNTGCTGGCCGGCAAGAGCGACGGCGAGCGGGCCGCATGCGTATTGGAAGAACTGACAAAATAGATAAAGATGATTTCGGATTACCTGCAAACCGTCGACTGGTCGCGGGCGCAGTTCGCCCTGACGGCTATCTACCACTGGCTTTTCGTGCCGCTGACGCTCGGCCTGAGCGTGCTGGTGGCGATCATGGAGACCCGTTACTACCGCACGGGCGACCCGTTCTGGCGGCGGACGACCCGCTTCTGGATGCGTCTGTTCGGCATCAACTTCGCCATAGGCGTGGCCACGGGCATCATCCTCGAATTCGAGTTCGGCACCAACTGGTCGAACTACTCCCACTTCGTGGGCGATATTTTCGGGGCGCCGCTGGCCGTCGAGGGGATCATGGCGTTCTTCATGGAGAGCACCTTCATCGCCGTGATGTTCTTCGGCTGGGATAAGGTGAGCCGCGGCTTCCACCTCGCCTCGACATGGCTCACGGCCGTGGGCGCCAACCTNTCGGCGCTGTGGATTCTGGTCGCCAATGCGTGGATGCAGCATCCCGTGGGGTGCACGTTCAACCTGCAGACCGTGCGCAACGAGATGACCTCGTTCGGGGACGTGGTTCTGTCGCCCGTGGCGGTCAACAAGTTTTTCCATACGGTGACTTCGTCGTTCACCTTGGCGGCGCTTTTCGTCGTGGGGGTGAGTGCGTGGTACCTGCTGCGCCGCCGCGAGGAGAAAATGGCCCGCAGAAGCATCGCTATCGCGTCGGCGTTCGGCTTCGTCTTCGCCTTGATTACGGCCGCGACGGGCGACAGGTCGGGGGCCGTCGTCGCCCGCGTGCAGCCCATGAAGCTGGCCGCCATGGAGGGGCTCTACGAGGGCGGACAGGGCGCTCCGCTCACGGTCATCGGGCTGGTGCAGCCCGGCGGCCGGGCTGTCAACGGCGAACTCGTCCGCTATAAGGTAGATATTCCCAAGATGCTGTCGTTGATGAGCTTCCGCGACCCCGACGCCTATGTGCCCGGCATCCGCGACCTGCTGGCGGGCGATCCGGAGCAGGGGATCATGCCGGCCGCCGAGAAGATGGAGCGCGGCCGTGCGGCCGTTGCCGAACTGGGCCGCTACCGCGCAGCCCGCGAGGCCGGCGACCTTGAGACGATGGCCGCGATCGAGCGCAAGTTCGATCCCGCGACCCCCGAGGGCGAGGAGTTCCTGCGCGAATACTTCGCCTATTTCGGCTACGGTTACCTCGACCGGCCGGAACAGCTGGTGCCCGACGTGCCGCTGCTGTTCTACTCGTTCCGCGTGATGGTGGGTGCGGGGATGTTCTTCATCCTGCTGCTGGCCGCAGTGTGGTGGCTCAACCGCCGCGACCGGCTGGCCGGAAAACGCTGGCTGCTATGGCTCTGCGTGTGGATGATTCCGGCGGCCTACCTCGCTTCGCAGGCGGGCTGGGTGCTGGCCGAGGTGGGACGCCAGCCGTGGGCCATTCAGGATATGATGCCTGTGGGCGTCGCCGCGTCGAAGATTCCGAGCGGCTCGGTGAGCGTGACATTCTTCCTTTTCCTCGTGCTCTTTACGGCGCTGTTCGCGGCCGAGATAAGCATCCTGCTGCGGCAGATCAAGCTGGGTCCCGAGGGGGACGAACAATCCGGACCGGAAAAACTCTGAGACTATGGATACGCTGACTTTCTTGCAGAACTACTGGTGGTTCTTGATTTCGCTCCTCGGGGCGCTGCTGGTCTTCCTGCTTTTCGTGCAGGGCGGGCAGGCGCTGCTCTATGTACTCGGCCGCAGCGACGAGGAGCGCAGCCTTGCGGTCAATGCGCTGGGCCGCAAATGGGAGTTCACCTTCACGACGCTCGTGACGTTCGGCGGCGCCTTTTTCGCGTCGTTCCCGCTGTTTTACTCGACGTCGTTCGGCGGGGCGTGCTATGTATGGATGCTGATTCTCTTTTGCTTCGTGGTGCAGGCCGTGGCCTACGAATACCGCCGCAAGCCGGCCAACGTGCTGGGTAAAAAGACGTTCGACGCGTTTCTGCTCATCAACGGCATATTGGGTCCGCTGCTCCTCGGTACGGCCGTCTCGACCCTCTTTACGGGGGCGCCCTTTACGGTCGACCGGCTCAATCTGGCCTATGCGGGCGGCAGCGGCAGCGCCGTCATCTCGCAGTGGGCGACGCCGTGGCACGGGCTCGATGCGCTGGCCGACGTATGGAATCCGGTGCTGGGCGCGGCGGTGGCTCTGCTGGCCATGATGCTGGGCTGCCAGTATCTGATGAACAGCGTCGGCGACGCGGCTCTTTTCGGCCGGGCCCGCAAATGGATGGTTCCCTTGGCGCTGGGCTTCGTGCTGCTGTTCGCGGCGTGGTTGGTGCGGCTGCTCCTGGCGGTGGGCTATGCGGCCGATCCGGCGACGGGAGCGATCGCGGCGGAACCCTATAAATACCTGCACAATCTGCTGGCGATGCCCGGTGTGGCGGCCGTTCTGCTGGCGGGTGTGCTGCTGGTGCTGTGGAGTATTTATATAGGCTGGCGCGGCAGCCGCCGGGCGATCTGGTTCGGCGGCAGCGGGACGGTGCTGACCGTGCTGGCGCTGCTGCTCTGCGCNGGCTGGAACGATACGGCCTACTATCCCTCGCTGGCCGACATGCAGTCGTCGCTGACGATCCGCAACTCATCGTCGAGCCTCTTTACGCTGCGCACGATGGCCTATGTGTCGCTCCTGATTCCGTTCGTCGCGGCCTACATCTGGTANGCCTGGCGGGCCGTCAGCCGCACGCCGCTNACGCGCGAGGAGCTTCGCGGGGGNGGACACCAATATTAAAAAATTCGCGGGTCCGGCTGGGGCGGTNGNCTCTCCGATGCGAGCCGGGCGCNGCGTAAGAGAGACAAAAAGGCGGAANCCCCGGTCGGGGTTCCGCCTTTGNTGTGCCTTGCGGCCGGGGATTANTCCTCCTTTTTGCCGAAAGGATANTGGTTCTGGTGCACGTCGTCGAAGCGCATNCCCTTTTCGTAGGTGCGCATGGCGCGGCGCGACATACCCATCGACGAGAANCCGCCGTCGTGGTAGAGGTTCTGCATGGTCACCTTGCGCGTGAAGTCGGAGAAGAGCGTCAGCACGTAGTCGGCGCAGTCCTCGGCCGTGGCGTTGCCCAGCGGCGACATGCTCTCGGCGAACGACATCAGGTCGCCCAGACCCAGNACGCCCGAGCCGGCCGTGGTGGCCGTCGGCGACTGCGACACGGTGTTGATGCGCACGTGCTTCTCGCGGCCGTAGATGTAGCCGAAGCTGCGGGCGATCGACTCCAGGAGGGCCTTGGCGTCGGCCATATCGTTGTAGCCGTAGAGGGTGCGCTGCGCAGCGATGTAGGAGAGGGCTACGATCGAACCCCACTCGTTGATGGCGTCCTTCTTGCGGGCGACCTGAATGGCCTTGTGGAACGAAATGGCCGAGATGTCGAGCGTCTTGGAGAGGAAATCGTAGTCCAGATCGTCGTAGGTGCGGCCCTTGCGGACGTTGGGCGACATGCCGATCGAGTGGAGCATGAAGTCGAAGCGGCCCCCGAAGTGCTCCATGGTCTTGTCGATGAGGTTCTCCAGATCCTCGACGCTCGTGGCGTCGGCCGGGATGACCACGGTGTTGCACTTCTCGGCCAGCTCGCCGATGGTGCCCATGCGGATCGAGACGGCCGTATTGGTGAGGACGATTTCGGCGCCCTCCTCGACGGCGCGTTCCGCCACTTTCCANGCGATGGACTGCTCGTTGAGCGCTCCGAAAATCAGACCTTTCTTTCCTTTGAGTAGTTGTGATGCCATAAGTTTTCCGTTTTGAATCGGGGGCAAAAGTAACAAAATTTTCGCAATTCCGGCTATCCGCCGCCGGAACTTGGCATCCGAAGCTGCCGGTGCGCCTGTCCGCAGCATCGGAATCGGCACGCAAATTGTCCGTGACCGACCAAAACCATGTAAAACAAGGCAAGATGAAAAACGTGACTTTATTGATCGAACGGTCGAAACAGGCCGTGCGCTACTGGTGGCTTCTGCTGCTGATCGGCCTCGCGCTGCTGGTGCTCGGCATCCTCGTGTTCGTCTATCCCGCTCAGAGCTACGCAAGTCTGGCGGTGATCTTCGGCTGGGTGATCCTCGCTTCCGGGATTCTGGAGGTGGTGCTGTCGGCCTCGAACGACCATTTCGTGACGGGCCGGGGCTGGATGCTGGCCGGGGGAATCATCCAGATCATTCTGGGTCTGATTCTGGTCTTCAACGTGGCGCTGTCGGCCGTGACGCTGCCGATCGTGCTGGGATTCTGGCTGCTGTTCCGGGCTTTCAGCACCATCGGGCTCGGGGGCGACATGCGTGCCATGGGAGTGGCCGGTGCCGGCTGGACGATCGCAGGCGGCGTCGTGATGATGCTGTGCGCGCTCTGGATGCTGTTCCGGCCGCTGGTGTTCGGCACGGCGTTCGTGGTGGCATGGCTCGGCATCGGTCTCCTGGTGGCGGGCGCTTCGGCCATGGCCCTGTCGTTCCAGCTGCGGAGCTCGCACCGCTGTCTGACCGCCGGCGACTGCTGAATCGGCCGCTGAAAAAACGACCGGAGAGAAGTGCGCTTCTCTCCGGTTTTTCGTGTGCAGGCGTTTCGGCGCATACACGAAAGGAGCCGGACGACCCGGCTCCTTTTCTCATCGAATCCGTCTCAGAAATCCTCTGCGGGGCGCAGAACATCCGACAGGTAGTGGTGCAGGAAATAGAGATCGGGCTCTCCCTGGAACACCTCTTTCATCATCAGTTCGTCCTCTTCGGAGCCGGCGGTTTCGGAAATTTCGTTTTTGTCGATATCCTCCATAGGCATGGCGTTTTAAGGTTCGTTCATACGGTTTTCCCGCCTCGGCGGCCGTATATGCCGATAACGGCGGCACGCGGGCGGATATTGTGCGGAACTCAGCACAAAACCATGTTTTTTTCTTTGATCATGCGCCGCAGGTTGATCAGCGCATAGCGCATGCGCCCCAGCGCGGTGTTGATGCTCACGCCGGTCTGCTCGGCGATCTCCTTGAAGCTCAGCCCGGTGAAATAGCGCATGAAGACCACCTCGCGCTGCTCGGGCGGCAGGGCTTCGATCAGGCTGCGGATGTCGCTTTCGATCTGCCGGGCCACGATCCGGTCCTCGACCGTCTGCTCGGAGAGGCGCAGCGAGCCCAGCACGTCGTAGCCCGCTTCGGCTTCGGTGAGGGCTTTGTTCTGCCGCCGGGCACGGAAGTAGTCGATCACCTGATTGTGGGCGATGCGCAGAATCCACGACAGGAACTTCCCGTTGTGGGTGTAGCGGCCCTCGTCGATGACGCGGACGGCTTTGATGAAGGTCTCCTGGAAAATGTCTTCGGCCGCATCGCGGTCCTTGACCAGCATCCGGATGTAGTCGCGCACGCGGCGGCTGTGGCGCTCGATGAGCTGCGAAATGGCGCTCTTGTTCCCCGAAAGGTAGCTCTCGAGCAATACCCGGTCGGTTGACTGCACGTTCATACTCTTCTCCTGTAATTGGTTTCAAAGAGTAGAATTCTTTCCCGATAGGCAATCCGTTTTTAGCGTTCGTGTCTGCAAGATAAGCACTTTTCCCGAAAAAGCCAAACGGCTTCCACTCCGTCCGAACCCGCGGGGGCTCTTTTGCGAGCGGAAAAATCGCAAAGATCGTGCCGTGAAGCGGCTGCGGACGGGATGCCGCGGGTGCTCCGAGCGTTGCAGGGCGGCCATAAAAAACTTCCGGCAAAATGTTTTGCCGGAAGTTTTCGGTACCTTGCGGGAGCGCTCAGGCTTCGGGATTGGCGCCCCGCTTGTTGCTGCCGGATTTTCGGCAGCTTCCATTCTTTGCTTAGTAGCTCCGGGCGAAAAGCACGCGGCGGTGCGACGGCTTGCCCGAGAAGACGCAGACGCCCTCCTCGTCCTCGGCATCGACCGGGATGCAGCGGATCGTCGCCTTGGTGGCATCCTTGATCGCCACCTCGGTCTCGACCGTGCCGTCCCAGTGGGCCGAGATGAAGCCGCCCTTTTCGTCGAGCACGCGCTTGAACTCCTCCCACGTGTCGACGCGCGTAATCATCGAGTTGCGGAAATCGAGCGCTTTCTTGAAAATATTCTCCTGAATAGCCGTCATCAAGCCTTCGATATGCTCCACGAGCCCCTCCTGCGGAAGGGTCTCCTTTTCGAGCGTGTCGCGGCGCACGAGTTCCACGGTGCCGTTCTCCATGTCGCGGCCGCCCATGGCCAGACGCACGGGCACGCCCTTGAGCTCGTATTCGGCGAACTTGAAGCCCGGACGCACGTTGTCGCGGTCGTCGATCTTCACGCTGATGCCCTTGGCGCGCAGCCCGGCGGCGATCTGCCCGAAGCGGGCGACGATCTCGGCCAGCTGCTCCTCGGTCTTGTAGATCGGCACCATGACGACCTGGATCGGCGCCAGCTTGGGCGGCAGCACCAGACCGTTGTTGTCGGAGTGGGCCATGATGAGGGCGCCCATCAGACGGGTCGAAACGCCCCACGAGGTGGCCCATACGTATTCGAGCTTGCCCTCCTTGTTGACGTACTGCACGTCGAACGCCTTGGCGAAGTTCTGCCCGAGGAAGTGCGACGTGCCGCTCTGCAGGGCCTTGCCGTCCTGCATCAGCGCTTCGATCGTGAGCGTATCCTCGGCGCCGGCGAAGCGTTCGTTGGGCGACTTGTGACCCACGACCACCGGCACGGCCATCCACTCCTGCGCGAATTTCTCGTAGACGTGGATCATCTTCGTAGCCTCCTCGATCGCCTCTTCGCGCGTGGCGTGGGCCGTGTGGCCCTCCTGCCAGAGGAACTCGGCCGTGCGCAGGAACAGGCGCGTGCGCATCTCCCAGCGCACCACGTTGGCCCACTGGTTGCAGAGGATCGGCAGGTCGCGGTACGACTGGATCCAGTTCTTATAGGTGTTCCAGATGATCGTCTCCGAGGTGGGGCGTACGATCAGCTCCTCTTCGAGCTTGGCATCGGGATCGACCACGACCCCTTTGCCCTCGGGGTCGTTTTTCAGACGGTAGTGCGTCACCACGGCGCACTCCTTGGCGAAGCCCTCGACGTGGTGGGCTTCCTTGGAGAAGAACGACTTGGGTATGAAAAGCGGGAAGTAGGCGTTCTGGTGCCCCGTCTCCTTGAACATCGCGTCCAGCGCGTCGTGCATCTTCTCCCAGATGGCGTAGCCGTAGGGTTTGATGACCATGCAGCCGCGTACGGCCGAGTTCTCGGCCAGCCCCGCCTTTACGACCAAGTCGTTGTACCACTGCGAGTAGTTGTCGTCCGACTTGGTCAGGTCCTTGAGTTCCTTTGCCATAGTGCTTGTGTTTTTTCGTGCCGCAAAATTAGAAAATTTAATTCATAATTCATAGGCTCCTTTTCGGTTTGCGAGTACAGGATCGGTTATTTTTTACTATCTTTGCCGTGCACCGCCCGCGGGACGGTGTTTATCGATGGCATTCAGGCTATTGTTCTGTGAAGTAAAACGACCGAATTTTCAGCAGACGGACAATAGGCACTCGAAATGCCCTCGCCGCATGGCGTGGGTTGTGCTTATGTTTGCAGGGTGCTTGGTCGTACCTTCTTCACAATAAGCATGATCCACGTTCTCTGTTTTCCGGAACGGATGCCGCCGATGCGCTATGGAACGATCGGAGGAAGCCGAAAATCCTTAACAGAGTAGGCACGATTCAAACTCAAACATTTATCTTATGAACTGGTTCAAAACCGCATTCGGCGTATTCGCCGACGCCGTAAAAGGCCANTATTTCGATTTCAAGGGCCGCACGAAAACCGTGGANTTCTGGATGTTCGTGGTGGTCTACATCCTCGTGGGGATCGTTCTTTCGATTCTCGACCGGGTGCTGGCTTCGCTGCTGGGCTTCACGATCCTGACCTCGCTCTTCGAGTTGGCGATGTTCTGCCCCATGCTGGGTATCGGTGCCCGCCGTATGCACGACATCGGCAAGAGCGGCTGGTTCATGCTGATTCCTTTCTACAACCTCTATCTGTGGGCGCAGCCTTCGCAGAAAGAGACCAACAAGTGGGGGAATCCGGTGGCCTGAGGCNGCATCCGTCCGCCGCAGGCGGGATCAAGCGAAGAGACGCCCGAATGATTTCGGACGTCTCTTTTGCGTAGGAATACCCCGACTGCTCAGAACCGGAAGCCGAGGGTGAGGGCGGCGTTGTGGCGCGCGAAGCGGGTGCGGTAGCGCGANCTCTCGGCGAAATCCGCTTCGGCGTTGCCGGCGAACCTTTCGGAGACGTAGAACAGGTAGTAGTCGGTCGTGGTGTGGCGCNTATATTGGTAGGCCAGATCGATNGAGCAGGTGCGCGAGAGGGCGAAGCCCAGACCTCCGCTATAATATACGCTCTTTTTGATCGCAGGCTGCGANAGCACGAAGTCGTCGTCGCGCAGCATCGACCCGCAGTATCCGAAGCCGGCGCGCAGGGCCAGCCCCGGCAGCGCNTTGTATTCGGCACCGATGCGTACGGTGTGCGATCCCTTGAACGTATCGCGCATGAAGGTGCGGTAATCGTCTTTCAGCGCGGTGCCGATCGGATTCTCNTTCATGCGGACGCCGTTGTACCAGTCGCGTTCGTAGTCGACCGAAAGAATGGCGCGGCTCCCGAACGNATACGATGCGCCGAGGAGCAGCCGGGCCGGCGACGCGAACGACCAGCCGTCGGGGCTTTCGTCGTAGAGCAGCGGCGAGGTCATGCCCGCCGTGCCCGAGGGGATGTAGCCNTCCTTGTCGGGGGTCACCGTGGGGTCGGTATTCCGGTTGGCATAGGCCATCGAGGCGGCCGAGCTCTGGAACTTGCGGTCGACGGAGTAGTAGGTCGGCGTGTGGAACGCCGCGCCGATCCGCAGTCCGGCGAACGGACGCAGGACCATGCCGATCTTGAAGTTGACGCCCGCCCCCTGCACGATCATCGCTTGGTTGAGCTTGGCGTAGAGCAGCTGGTAGTCGAGCGACGGGTCGGTNCCGTATTGCGGATTGGCNTGGCTGGGATCGGCATAGACGTAATCCTCGGCGTAGTCGACATAGAGCTTCCGGTGGATGCTCTGGATGCCGAGCGTGGCGCCGATNTAGAATANGTTNTCGATNTTGGCNCCGACCGACAGGGCGAATTCGCCGGCCGACCCGCGGCTTTTGACGGTGGTGTAGTGGCCGATATCGGCGTTGTCGCCGATCCATGTGGGCCACCAGTCGTCTTCGCCCGTCTGGTCGATCATGTAGGCGCGGTAGGCGAGGGCGGCGTTCCAGAATTGAGGATCGATATGATCCCAGTTCCAGTCTCCGCTGCCGCCGTTGTCGTAGAAACTNTCTTTCGAGATGTNGTTCCACACCATCTGNCGGGCGAAGAGGTGGGCGACGCTCGCTGCCTGCCCCGTACGCTGGTAGGAGTAGTCGTAGTTGAAGTCGGCGATGCGGTTGTAGCCGAACCCGAGGCTCAGCCCGACGAGNCCGCGTGTGTTGTTGACGGCGTTGATGACCACGCCGATGTTGGAGACGGAGAACCGGCCGGTGCCGTTCTTGCCGTAGGCGGAGGTNGCGGGGGTCGAGCTTCGCGCAAAGGTCATCATCGGGGTGAGGGCGATTTCGTTTTTGCGGTACATGCCCAGTCCGGCCGGATTGATCGACATCGACGACATATCGGCGCCCAGCGAAGTAAAGGCCCCGGCCATGGCCATGGAGCGCGCCGTGCCGAAGTTGAACTGCGTCTGCGACAGGCCGAACAGGTCGGCCGGGGTCATGATATCGCGGTCGATCAGCAGGCCGCCCATCGTGCGGTCGGTGCTGGTCTGGGCGGCGGCGGTGCCGAGGAGCCCGATTGCGGCCAGCGTTGCGATTATGCGTTTCATAGCTTTCGTGTTTGCAGGTTACCGGCCGCCGGCGTTGCGCGAGCCGCTGCCCGACGAACTTCCGCGGTTATAGGACGTTCCCGAGCCGCCGCCCCGGTTGTAGCTGTTCGAGCTGCTGTTTCCCCGGTTGTACGAGCTGCCCGAATTGTTGTTCGACGAACCGCGGTGGTAGGTGTTGCCGCCCGTGTTGTTGCGGTACGACGAGGAGTTGCTGCGGTCGGAAGCCGTGCCGGTGCCCCGGTTGACCGTCGAGGTGCCGCGGCCGCCGATGCCGCTGCCCGTGCGGTTCGATGAGGTGCCGAAACGCGGGTCGGAGCCGTTGCGGCGTCCGGTCGCGGGTGCGTTGTAGGGATCCGCCCGGTGCACGATGTTCGACGCATAGGGGCGATGAGGATGACCTGCTCCGCTCCAGTGCGGATGCCCCGGTCCCCAGCCCGGCCCCCAACCGGGTCGCCAGCCGGGATAATACCACGGATCGTACCACGCGCCGAAGCCCCACCCCCAGCTGCCGAACGAGAAGCTCCAGCCGGAATAGGAACGCCAGCGCCAGCCGTAGTACCACGGGTCGGCATAGACCGACGGGCGGCCCCAGGTGCCGAACATGGCGGTGATGTATTTGGGTTCCACCCACACCTCGTCGCCCATGACCATGACGTTGTAGAACGCCGGATCGTAGGCCGAAACGTAGTTGAACGAACTGCCGTAGCGGAAATCGTAGTAGCTCGACGGCAGGCGGTAGGTGGGCGACTCGAAGCCCCGCAGGCGCCGGGCATAGGCGCTCTCGTAGGTGTCGGCCAGCACCTCCTCGTAGGGATTCGACGTTGTTTCGTAGTAGCGGCGCTGCACGGCGTCGGCCTCCGCTTCGGCCAGCCGCGCTTCCCATTCGGCTTTGCGCGCTTCGGCTTCGGCCTTTTTCCGCTCGGCCTCCGCCTGCTGGCGCCGGGCGATCTCGGCCTTGTCGTGAATGGCGTAGAGGTCGTCGTTTCCGTATCCCGCCGAGGTGAAATAGGATGACGAGCACCCCGCGAATGCTACTGCGGCGACAGCCGCTCCGATGATGGTGATCCGCTTTTTCATAACGCGCTTGTTGTTAACGTTATCTGTTTATCCGTCGAACGTATGCCGGTTCGGTTTTAGTATCCGTTTCGCCCGGCGGAAAGCCCGAACTGCGTTCTGCGCTGTCCGGTCGGTCCGTCCTTTCCCGGCAAAAATAGTGCAATCCCGCCCGAAAGCGGCATCGTCCGGTCCGTTGGTCAAAGATACGAATAAGCCGAAAACAAAACCAAACTCGTTTGAATTTTGTTGAGGCGGGAGTATCTTCGGCGAAGCCAAAGATACGAATAAGCGAGGGCAATGCCAAATTTATTTGCGCTTTGCCGAGCAGGAGTATTTTCAACGAAGTTAAAGATACGAATAATTGTGCGATCCGTCGGGTGCCGCAGGGTATTTTTCGCGTTTTCGCATTTTTTTCGGCCGGAAGATGCGCAGAAATAAAAATTATGTCTATATTTGCACTCCCGAAACGAAAGTTTCAGAGACATATTTTTTCGGAGAGATGCCGGAGTGGTCGATCGGGCCGCACTCGAAATGCGGTGTACGGGCAACTGTACCGGGGGTTCGAATCCCTCTCTCTCCGCTGTCAGAAGATTGCGACGGCAGAACTTATGTTCTGCCGTTTTTTGTCGGCGCAGGCCTTGGAAAACAACTTTTCCGGCCTGCGCCGATTTTTTTGCTCGCTTCGCTCGACGCAATCTTCTTCTTTTAAGAAAGACATTGCTTACAAATTACGGGGTTGCGGGGCGAAAAATTATTTATTTTCAAAGGTCGCCCCGCGAGTGCTTCGCACTTCGGATTACCTCCTCTCCGCAACAAGCGCCAATGTGAATTAAGGAAAGAATCGGAAACCCTTTTGCGAAACTCGCTCCTTAAATATAAAAAGGCGACCGAAGAAATCGGCCGCCGGCGCAGGAAAAGTGCGGATAAAGGGACTCGAACCCCCACGCCGTAAGGCATCAGATCCTAAGTCTGACGTGGCTACCAATTACACCATATCCGCCTCGGGGGACAAAGATAGGACAAAAAATGCAAAACTCCGCTTGCGGGGTGCGGAATGTCGGGTTTTTTGTATACATTTGCAGTAGTCAAACTATCGACAGCGTATGAGAGAGAACAACATGGGTTACGATCCCTCCGAGTTCGAGGAGGATTACGGGACGCCGCAGCCCGATACCGACAAGTCGATCCGCGGTTATCGCATCGTCATCATCATCCTTTCGGTGATTCTGGTGGCGTTGTCCGCTTTGTATTTCGGCATGCACCGCCAGCAGATGCTCGACAACCGGCTGCTGCAGGCCGACCGCGATTCGATCCAGAGCAATCTCGGTCAGCTGATGGCCGATTTCGACAACCTGCAGATCACCAACGATACGATCTCGGCCAGCCTCAATTTCGAGCGCGAGCGCGCCGATTCGCTGATGACGCGGCTGCGCAAGGAGCGTTCGTGGAATCTCGCCAAGATCAAGCAGTACGAGAAGGAGGTCGGGACCCTGCGCACCCTCCTGCACGGCTATATCAAGCAGATCGATTCGCTCAATACGCTCAATAAGAAGCTCATCCAGGAGAACGTCTCGTTCCGGAAGGAGATCACCTCCGCCCAGCTGCGCGCCGACATGGCCGAGGAGAAGGCTGCCGAGCTCAACAACAAGGTGCGCGTCGGTTCGGTCATCCGGGCCCGCGACATCCGGCTCGCCGCGCTCAACGACAAGAGCAAGCCCGTGTCGCGCATCAAGAACGCTTCGCGTCTGCGCGTCGACTTCGTGCTTTCGGCCAACGATCTGGCAGCTCCCGGCGAGAAGACCGTCTACGTGCGCATCACGTCGCCCGACGGTTATCTGCTCACCACCGATTCCACGCCGTCGTTCGAGTTCGAGGGCGACCGGATGCCTTATTCGGCCATGCGTTCCGTCGATTACCAGAACCAGGACCTCGAGGTGGGTATCTACTTCAATAGTTCCGGCTTCACCCCCGGCACCTACTACATCCAGCTTTATTGCGAGGGTCGGGCCATCGGTTCCGCCGAGGTGCTGATGAAGTAGCCATGCAGCCGAATGCCATGCAGCAGGAGGTCGCCGAGGCGGTCCGGGTCCTGCGTTCGGGGGGCGTCATCCTCTATCCCACCGATACGGTCTGGGGTTTGGGCTGCGACGCCACCGANNCCGATGCCGTGGCCCGAATCTACCGGCTCAAGCAGAGCGACAACAAGAAGTCGATGCTCGTGCTGTGCGCTTCGGCCGATATGGTCGTGCGTTACGTCGACCGGGCTCCCGGCATCGCTTTCGAGGTCATGGAGCTGGCTACCAAGCCGCTGACCTTGATTCTGCCCGGTGCCGTCGGCGTCGCCGCCAACCTCATCCCCGACGAGGGTACGCTCGGCGTGCGGGTCCCCGATCACGAGTTCTGCCGCCAGCTGCTCCGCGCTTTCGGACGTCCTATAGTCTCCACCTCCGCCAATATCTCGGGCGAGGAGACGCCCGCCGGATTGCAGGAGGTGGCCCGCGGGATCGTCGACGGCGTCGACTTCGTCGTCAACCCCCGTTTCGAGGGNAAACCCNCCCGCCGGGCTTCGTCGATCATCGCGTTCGGCGAGGGCGGCGAGGTGAAAATCATCCGCGACTGAGATGGCNCCCGTGCTCGAAACTCCCGTCCAGCAGCGCTTTACGGATATCGATCCGTTCCGGCACGTCAACAACGTGGCCCAGCAGAGCTATTTCGATGTCGGCAAGACCGATTTCTACGACAAGGTCCTCGGCACCGAGGTNCTCACGGGCGACCTGCGCATCGTCGTGGTCTCGACTTCGACTTCGTTTNTCGGACAGGTGCGGATGCGCGACGACGTGCGTGTGACGACNCGTTGCGAGAAGGTCGGCAACAAGAGCATGACGCTTTTCCAGCAGCTGCTCGTCGACGGCGAGGTGCGTTCCGAGAGCCGTTCGGTGCTGGTGGCTTTCGANTTCGTCCGGCAGGTCGGCATTCCNGTGCCCGACGCGTGGCGCAGGCGGTTGTTGGGTGAATAGGTTATGGACAAGGGTAAGCTGAAAGGCCATGCGGCCCTGTGGGTCGCCAACATCATCTGGGGTCTCAACGCCCCGATCTGCAAGAGCGTGCTCGTGTCGGACGAGAATCCGGGCGGCGTCAATCCTTTCGCGCTGAGCGTCTACCGCATGGTCGGGGCCTGCCTGCTTTTCTGGACCGTCTCGCTGTTTCTGCCGCGCGAGCGGGTCGCCCCGCGCGATATCGTGGGGNTGCTGTTCGCGTCGGTCTTCGGCATCCAGCTCAACCAGATGCTCTTTTTGTGGGGGCTGTCGCTCACGTCGCCCATCGATTCGTCNATCATCGCCACGATCGTCCCCGTGCTCACCATGATTCTGGCCATGTTCTTCCTGCGCGAGCCCATCACATGGCTCAAGTCCGGCGGCGTGGCTCTGGGNTGCTTCGGGGCCNTGCTGCTGGTCTATGTCNGNCAGCACGGCACGGGGCAGGCTTCGAGCGTCGCCGGCGATTTCCTCTGCATCGTCAGCGCCGTCAGCTATGCCGTCTACCTCACGGCTTTCCGCGATACGATCGTGCGTTATGCGCCCGTCACCACCATGAAGTGGATGTTCCTCTTCGCNGCCGTCGTGTCGCTGGTCATCTATTCCGGTCCGCTGNCCGAGGTCGACTATGCCGCATTGGCTCCCGCAACGTGGGGCGGCATCGGTTACGTCGTCGTCTGCTCGACGTTCGTCGCCTANCTNATGGTGCCCGTCGCCCAGCGCTTCCTGCGGCCTACGGTCGTCTCCATGTACAACTANGTGCAGCCCGTCGTCGCCGTGGCGTTCACTATCCTCATCGGGATCGATTCGTTCGGTTTCGCCAAGGCCGTCGCCGCCCTCTGCGTCTTCGCAGGGGTGTGGTGCGTCACCCGTTCCAAGTCGCGGGCCCAGTTGGAGGCGGAGAAAAAGTAGGGAATCGTGCTCCGGATTCCGCGATCGGATCGTTTTCGGCGTGTTATTTGCAGGACTTTTCGTGTCATTTAACTTTTATGAGTATGAACACGAAAACGACCAACAAGAAGGAGAGTTCCTGCACGCCGTGCGAGAAGAACTTCGAGCGTTCGGTGAGCCGTACCGTCCGCGAGGGCAAGGCCCCCACGGCCAAGGCGCACAGCNCCAAGAGCCAGGAGGTCAAGGCCGCCTATTCCAAGCCGACGGCTTCCCGTACGTCCAAGACCGCGACGGCTGCCAAGCGCAGCACGAAGTAGTCGCCGCACAGCCGGCAAAAAGCCTGCGACCCGTTCGGCCGCAGGCTTTTTTATGGTCGCAGGAAGCGTCAGTGCCGGGCCTTGTAGGCTTCCAGTCCGCTCCGGAGAAACTCCACGAATCCCTCTACGCTCAGATCGTAGCCCCGCGGCGGCACCAGCGGCCGGCCGTCGCGGCCCTGCAGTACGTAGTAGGGCTGGGCGTTCACGCCGTAGGTCTTGAGCGCATAGTAGGAGTTGATCTTGCCGAGGCTTTTCAGCACCTTGCCCGTGTCGGTCGTCACCCAGTCGCTTTCGGGCAGCTGTTTCTTGTCGTCGGAGTAGAGGGCGCAGATGACGTAGTCGTTTTTCAGTATCGCCAGCACCTCGGGGGCCGACCATACGCGCGCTTCCATTTCGCGGCAGTTGACGCAGCCGTGGCCCGTGAAGTCGATGAACAGCGGTTTGCCGACCTCGGCCGCATAGGCTTCGGCTTCCTGCAGGTCGAAGAAGCCTTCCAGACCGTGGGGCAGGTGGAGGAAGTCGCTGTATTTGCGGGCGGCGGGCGCCGTCGGTGCGGCCGGGGTCGCGGTGCCGGGCGTCAGCACGAAGTCCTGCGTCGTCAGCGGCGGCAGGTAGCCCGACAGTCCTTTGAGCGGTGCGCCCCACATGCCCGGGATCATGTAGACCACGAACGTGAAGACCGCGATCGCCAGCGCCAGCCGTCCCACGCCGATATGGGGCAGGTCGCTGTCGTGGGAGAACTTGATTTTGCCTAAGAGGTAGAGCCCGAGGAGCGAGAAGACTACGATCCAGATCGCCAGATAGATTTCGCGGTCGAGCAGCCCCCAGTGGTAGGTCTGGTCGGCCACCGACAGGAATTTGAATCCCAGCGCCACTTCGATGAATCCGATGACGATCTTCACGGAGTTGAGCCAGCCGCCGCTCTTGGGCAGTTTCTTCAGCACCGAGGGGAACAGGGCGAACAGCGTGAACGGCAGGGCGAATGCCGCCGAGAACGCCAGCATCGTGAGGATCGGGGCCCAGAACTCGCCCGACGTCGATTTGATGAGCACCGAGCCGACGATCGGACCCGTGCACGAGAACGACACCAGCACCAGCGTCAGCGCCAGGAAGAAGATGCCGCCCAGTCCTTTGGTGTCGGCCTTGGCGTCGGCTTTGTTGACCAGCCGCGAGGGCATCGTGATCTCGAAAGCGCCGAAGAACGACGCCGCGAAGAGCATGAATACCGCGAAGAAAATCACGTTGGGCAGCCAGTGCGTCGCCAGCCAGTTGAAGATGTCGGCCGTCACGGCGTCGCCGCCCGCGGCCCGCGTGATGAGGATGATCGCCGCGATCGGCAGCGTGTAGAGCCCTACGATGAAGAGCCCGTAGAGCGCCGCGCGCAGCCGGCCCATCGCCGGGCCGCCCTCGCCCTTGAGGAAGTACGAAACCGTCATCGGCACCATCGGGAATACGCAGGGGGTCAGCAGCGCCGCGAAGCCCCACAGAATCGCTTCGATAATCAGGGCCCATATCCCCTTGTTTCCCGCGGCATCTTTCACCGGTGCTTCGGCAACTTCGGCCGGCTTCACGGCCGTCGGCGCCGCATTCTCCGGAATGCGGATCGTCAGCTGCAGGTCGTCGGGCGGCGTGCAGCTCCGCTCGTCGCAGAGCATCCACTCGAGCGCTACGGCCACGCTTCCCTGTTCGGACGTCAGCCGGACCTCCTGCGCAAAGAGGGCTTTGCCCTCGAGGGTGCCGATCTCCATGCCGAATAGTTCGTCGCGGTAGCGGCGGGGCGGCGTCAGCAGTTCGACGCTCCCTACGAGTTCGACCCCCTCGCCCGGCGTGAATGCGAGCGTCGTCGCGTTCGGGCCGTCCGTGCCGTAGGGGCCCATGTCGTACATGTGGTAGCGGGCCGGGATCTGCGCTTCCAGCAGAATGCGGTATGCGTCGCCGCCCTGCGGTTCCACGCGGCTCGTCCACGTCGCTTGTTGGGCGGCCGCCGTCAGCGTCGTCAGCGCCGCCAGTATAGTCAGTATCTTTTTCATGATCGGTTCGTTTGCTCCGGCAAAGATAGTGCAAGGCGAGAGCAATGCCAAATAAATTTGTCTCTGCGCTCGCCTTGCACTTTACCGCGGCTTGTTCCGCAGTTTAGATAGGCTGCGGCTCGGCAAAAATAAACTGCGTTTGTTTTTGCTCTCGCCTTGCACTATCTTTGCCCATTGCTGAGACCGTATGAATCCGAATTTCGCGATACCCTTTCTGCTGACGCTCGGCGCCGGTCTGGCCACGGGCATCGGCAGCGCCGCGGCCTTGCTGACCCGGCATACCAACAAGCGGCTCCTCTCCTTTTCGCTGGGTTTGTCGGGCGGCGTGATGATCTACGTCTCGTTCGTCGAGCTCTTCCGCCAGTCGGGCGCCGCGCTCTCCGCCGTNTGGGGCGACCGCATGGGCATGGTCTTCACCGTCGCAAGTTTCTTCGGCGGGATCCTGCTNATCGGCATCATCGACCGGCTGGTCCCCTCGTTCGAGAATCCCCACGAGGCCCGCATGGTCGAGGAGATGACGCACAGGCCGCACGATCCGCGCCTGATGCGCATGGGCATCATGACCGCCTTGGCGATCGGTGTCCACAACTTCCCCGAGGGCATCGCCACCTTCACCGCCGCNGTCGACAATCCGGCGNTGGGCGTCGCCATCGCCGCGGCGATCGCCATCCACAACATCCCCGAGGGCATCGCCGTCTCCATCCCGCTTTACTTCGCCACGGGCAACCGCCGGCGGGCTTTCTGGCTCTCGTTCCTNTCCGGTCTGGCCGAGCCCGTCGGGGCTTTGCTGGCATGGGCCGTGCTCATGCCNTTCATGTCGCCNACGNTGATGGGCTGCGTGCTGGCCGTCGTCGCCGGAATCATGGTCTACATCTCCATCGACGAGCTGNTGCCCGCCGCCCGCGAGTACGGCGAGGCGCACCTCTCCATTTACGGCGTCGTCGCGGGCATGGCCGTCATGGCCGTCAGNCTCATCATGCTCGCATAACTCCGAATCCGTTTTCCGTATGAATATCTTCTTGCTTCTCGTCGGCCTCGGGCTGATNCTCGCCGGGGCCANTTTCCTCACCGACGGCGCCGCNGCCCTCGCCCAGCGCTTCCGCGTTCCCGAGTTCGTNGTCGGGCTGACGGTCGTCGCCGTGGGTACTTCCACCCCCGAGCTGGTGGTCTCCGTGCTGTCGGCCGTCGGCGGACAGAGCGACATGGCGGTCGGCAACGTCGTCGGCTCCAACCTTTTCAACGTCTTCGTCATCCTCGGCGTCTGCGCCCTCATCCGGCCGCTGCCCCTGTCGCGCGGCAATATCCGGCGCGATATTCCTTTCGGGCTTTTCGCGTCGCTCCTGTTTTTCCTCTTCGCGTCGGACCGGCTGCTCCGCTTCGGGCCCGTCGACCGGATCGACCGGGCCGACGGCATCGTNATGCTGCTGCTCTANATCGGACTGATGTGGTTCACCGTCCGGACGGCCGGGCGGAGCGCAGTTCCCGCCAAATCCNCCAAGCCTGCCAAGGCGCTGTGGATTACCCTCGTATCGATCGTCGTCGGATTGGCCGGGCTGGTCGGCGGCGGCGAGCTGTTTCTCCACCACGCCACCGTCATCGCCCGCAAGTTGGGCGTCGGCGAATCGGTCATCGCCATTACCCTCGTCGCGGGCGGCACTTCGCTGCCCGAGCTGGCTTCGTCGGTGGTTTCGATTTTCAAGGGCAAGGCCGATCTGGCGCTGGGCAACGTGCTCGGCTCCAACGTCGCCAACATCCTCCTGATTCTGGGTGTCAGCGCCACGATCCGTCCGCTGACCATGGGCGGCATCACCGCCCTCGACGTCTCGATGGTCGTGGTCGGCTCGCTGCTCCTTTTCGTCGCCGCTTTCACTTTNCGCCGCAGGGTCCTCGACCGGTGGGAGGGGGCNCTCTTTCTGGCGATCTACGTCGCCTACATCTGGTACTTGATCAGGTAGCGTTCCAGCAGCCGCGGCACGGCGTAGTCGCCNAAGGCCTCGGTNCCGACNGCCAGCNGNTCGGCTGCGGGTGTCAGCTGCGGCGTCTCGAGACGGTGTATCGTCGCATGGATCGTGCGGTGCGAGAGTTGNTGGCGCGGCATCCCGACGCTCCGCACCAAGNGCCATTCGTCGCCCAGCAGTTCGCGGAAGCGGGGCAGGGCGGCCAGCGTTCCGAAGTCGGCGGGTCCGTCGGTTTCGATCATCGGAAATTCGTAGAGTCCCTGCCAGATGTCGCGTTCTTCGCGCCGCACGAGGAGCGTGCGGCCGCCGCAGACGACGTGCAGGTAGTTGAACCAGCGGTCGCTCACCTTGGTCCGGCCCTGCTTGACGGGNCGTTCCGCCACGGTTCCCGCCGCNCGCGCCATGCACTGCTCCGCCAGCGGGCANTCCTCGCAGCGGGGCTGTGCCGGGGTGCATTGCAGCGCCCCGAAATCCATGATCGCTTGGTTGTAGCGCCCCGGCTGCCGGGTGTCGAGCTGGCTTTGCGCCAGTTCGGCGAACNCCTTGCGGCCCGCCGCGGTGTCGATCGGCAGCTCCACNTCGAACAGCCGCGACAATACCCGGAACACGTTGCCGTCGAGCACGGCGCAGGGCAGGTCGTAGGCTATCGAGCAGATCGCTGCCGCCGTGTAGTTGCCCACGCCNGGCAGCGCGCGCACCGCCGCATAGTCTTTCGGAAATTCGCCCCCGAANCGTTCCGCCACCGTCCGGGCCGCCGCATGGAGGTGGCGCGCACGGCTGTAGTAGCCCAGNCCCTGCCACATCTTGAGCACNTCGTCTTCCGTCGCCGCNGCCAGCGCCCCCGCNTCGGGCCAGCGCTGCACGAAGCGCAGGTAGTAGTCNGTGCCCTGCGCNACGCGGGTCTGCTGCAGAATCACNTCCGACAGCCAGATGCAGTAGGGGTCCCGCGTCCGGCGCCACGGCAGGTCGCGGCCCCGGAGGGCATACCATTCCAGCAGANNGGGAGCTATCCGTTGCATGGCGGACGGAGGGTCAGATGCGGAAATGCTGCGGAATGCGCACGAACGTGGTCCATACCAGCCGCAGCCAGAGGATGAGGAGCAGCCACAGGTTGAGCTGCCAGCCGTAGAAGAAGTTCATGACGGCCGGCGGGCAGAGCACATCGACGGGCATGACCACCGCCACGATGAAAACCGCCCAGTAGAGGATGCGGTCGAACAGNTGCANCTCCCCCCCCCGATACATCGTCCAGTACCACATCGTATAGCCGATCAGCGAGATGACGTAGGTGTGGCTCTCGCTCGAGTTGCTGAACAGGATGACGTAGCCCATCAGGCAGGCCAGCGCNCCGATCCGGAAATAGCCGCTGCTCCATTGCCGCCGCCGGGCCAGCAGCCCCGCGGCCAGCGCCGCCAGCACGCCGAGCTGGACCCACAATCGTATCGCCAGCAGATGCANCGGCCGCAGGTAGAAGACGTTCTTCCATTCGCGCGTATCCTTGTGCTCNGTCAGCGCCCCGATCCAGTCGCCGTACCAGTCGGTCAGCCCGTGCCACGAGGTCCCGACGGCCGGGAGACACCACANNNCGGCGCCGATCAGCACGGCGTAGCCCATGTTGCGCCAGAACCGCGGGTAGCAGACCAGCAGCCCCAGCTCGAAGATGCCGTATATCTTGGTGAAGCCCGAGAGCATGATNAGCAGCACGGCCCAGAATNCTTTGCCGCGTTCGAGCAGCGTGTAGGCGAACAGAAACAGATAGCCCACNGCCACGTTGTATTGGAACGAGAGCAGCGTGCACGCCAGTATGAGGAACGTGTAGAGGAACGACTTGCATTTGTCTTCCTCGCACAGACAGGGCAGCGAGAAGACCGCCGCGAACCACATCGTGAAGTTGAACAGGTTCCANGCCAGCGGCCCCGCCAGTCCGGGCAGGTAGGCGAACGGCGTGAACAGCACNTTGAACAGCGGGCCGTAGAGGAAGTAGTCGAGCCGCATCCCCGCCGGGGGCCAGTCGGCGCCGTAGGGGGCGATCTGCTGCCAGAACAGCTTCGTCGACTCGGCGAAGATCATGAAGTTGCGGTGGCGTCCGCGCGAGGCTTCGATCAGCGAAAGGGCCAGCACCAGCACGAACCCCATGATGTAGAGGTTGCGCCGGTTCAGAAAGAACCGCCCGATCCGGCCGGACACGCTCTCTTCCGGGTTGCGCCGGGGCTGCTGGGGTATCATGAGCGGCGTGCGCGGATTTTACGCCACGGCAGCCCCATCACTCCGAACAGGGCTTCGCCGAAGATGCCGCCGCTCATCTTGGAGGTTCCCTCCTGGCGGTCGACGAAGACGATCGACACCTCNTCGATCTTCATGCCGAGGCGCCATGCCGTGTATTTCATCTCGATCTGGAACCCGTAGCCTTTCATGCGGATGCGGTCGAAGTCGATGGCTTCCAGCGCCCGGCGCGAGTAGCAGACGAATCCGGCCGTGGCGTCGTGCACCGGCAGACGCGTCACCGTGCGTACGTATTTCGAGGCGAANTAGGACATCAGCAGCCGCGACATGGGCCAGTTGACCACGTTCACGCCTTTCACATAGCGCGAACCTACCGCCACGTCGGCTCCTCGTTCCGCCGCTGCGAACAGCCGCACCAGGTCGTCGGGGTTGTGCGAGAAGTCGCAGTCCATTTCGCACATNTAGTCGTAGCCGTGTTCGAGCCCCCAGCGGAAGCCCGTCAGGTAGGCCGTGCCCAGCCCCAGTTTTCCGCTGCGTTCCACAAGGTGCAGGCGGCCTGCGAACTCCTGCTGGCGCTGCTTGACGATCGCCGCGGTGCCGTCGGGCGAGCCGTCGTCGATGATCAGCAGGTCGAATTCTTCGGGGAGCGAGAACACCTTGGCGATCATGGCCGCGACGTTCTCCTTTTCGTTGTAGGTGGGAATGATTACCAGTCTGCGCATGGGGATCGGTTTTAGCGGATGCAAATATACTCTTTATTTTCTGAAAACGGTTCTTTCGGGCGCAGCTTGTCGCGTGCGGCGTTTCATGGCCCGGATCGTCGCCTTGTCGGCATCGCTCACACGCAGCGATTCGACGATCTTCTGCAGCGCCTTGTCGTAGGTCCGGTCCGGCAGGGGACACTCCCTCTCCAGCCAGCGCTGCGTGCGCTCCGGGAATTTCACGTAGCACACCGACACGGCCCACGCTACGCCCATGCAGACGTAGTAGCCCTCGTGGCGGATGGCGCCGCAGATCGCCAGCAGCCGGTCGATATGTTCTTCGTCGACGAAGTTTCCCAGCGCCATGACCACCGCGAAGCGTACTTCGTACTCGCGCGGCGATGCGAAATAGGGCTGGATGAACTCCCACATCGGCCCGCGTTCGGCCGCTCTGAGCCGCCAGCAGAAGCAGTCGCACAGGGCCCAGTTGTCGATCTTGGGAACGTAGCGCGCCGTGTGCCGCAGCTTCTCCTCGGGCGGACACTTCGCATAGCCGATCGTCAGCCCCTGCAGCATCTTCTCCTCGAAATATTCGTCGTCGGCCTGCTCGAGCCATGCGCGCCAGTCGCCCCGGGCGATTTCGCGGGCGAGGGCCCGCAGCTGCGGAATGCGTACGCCGATCATCTTCCCGGCTCCGGGCGTCAGCGAGGCGCTGAAGTCGCGGTAGCGGGGGTCGGCCATGGCGAAAAGCCGTTCGCGCAGCGTGGGTTCCATACCACAAATATAGCTTTTTTTGCCGATCCCGCAAAAAGGGTTATCTTTGCGCACATAATGCGGCCGGCGCGCAGCGCCGGCCGGAAACCGCAATCGGACTATGAAGAAATCCCTCAGGATCGCGGCCATCGCCGCGGCCGTATTGTTTGCCGTCGTCCTCGTGGCGCCCATGGCCCTGCGGGGCCGGATCGCCGAGATCGTCAAGCGCGAAGCCAACGAGATGCTGACGGCGACGCTCGATTTCGAGAAGCTGAACATCAGCCTGCTGCGCCACTTCCCCCATGCCTCGCTCGAGCTGCGGGGGCTGACCCTNGTGGGCGTCGACCGCTTCGAGGGCGATACGATCGCCGCCGCGCGGCGCATTTCGGTGGTCGTCGACCTCCTGTCGCTCTTCGGCGACGAGGGTTTCGAGGTCTCCAAGGTGCTCCTCGCCTCGCCCTCGCTCCATGCCCATAAGCTCTCCGACGGCGCGGTCAACTGGGACGTCGTGAAGCCCTCCGCCGAGAGTTCTGCCGAGGAGGACGAGCCCTCGGAGCCTTCGTCGTTCCGGCTGCAGCTGCGCGACTTCCGCATCTCCGATGCCGTCATCCGTTACGAGGACGATTCCACGCGCATGGCTTTCTCCACCGAGCCCCTCTCGCTGCGGCTCCGGGGCGACATGGCCGCCGACCGCACCGACCTCTCCCTGCGGCTCGATGCCAAGCGGATGCGGTTCGTCTCGGGCGGTATTCCGCTGCTGAGCGGGGCCGAGGCCGAGTTCGTCGCTACGATCGCCGCCGANCTCGAGAACAACCGCTTCACNTTTACNGANAATACGTTCNGGCTCAACGCTATCGCNCTCGCGCTCGACGGCTGGGTCGAACTCCGGGAGAGCGGCGCCGTCGCCATGGANCTCACGGCCGGCTGCGGCAAGGTGCTTTTCAAGGACCTGCTGTCGTTGATTCCGGCGTTCTATACCAAGGACTTCCGCAACCTCTCGGCTTCGGGCGAGCTCTCGCTGGCGCTGTGGGCCAAGGGCGAGATGGCCGGTTCGTCGCTGCCCGCCTTCGCCCTCGAGGCCAAGGTGGCCGACGGCAGTTTCCAGTATTCGTCGCTGCCCAAGGCCGTCACCGATATCAACATCGCCGCCGGCATCTCCAACCCCGGCGGTACGATGAACAAAACCGTCGTCGACCTCTCGCAGTTCTCGCTTAAGATGGCGGGCAATTCGCTCGCCGCGGCATTCCGCGCCACCAACCTCGTCAGCGATCCCTCGTTCAGCGCCTCGGTCGCCGGCAANGTCGATCTGGGCGCCGTCCGCGAGGTCTATCCCTTGGACAANGAGGTGAATCTGGGCGGCATCATCACCGCCGACCTCCGGGCTTCGGGCCGCATGTCCGATATCGAGAAGCAGCGTTACGAGAAGATGTCCGCTTCGGGCACCTTCGTCATCGAGGAGCTGGGGCTCGCGGTTCCCAAGCTCCCCGCCGTACATATCGGACGCGCCGCCGCCACCATCACGCCGCAGGCCATGACCCTCGGCGAGTTCGGCGTCGCGGTGGGGCGGAGCGATCTGTCGGCCAAGGGTCAGCTGACCGGCTACCTCGGTTACCTGCTGCGCGGCGACAAGCTGGCCGGCCGGCTCTATGTCAACTCGGGGCTGCTCGATCTCAACGAGATCATGGCGGCGCTGCCCGCTTCCGACGAGGCCGCCCCGGCCGAAACATCCTCCGAGCCGATGCAGGCGATCGAGGTGCCCCGGAATCTCAACCTCTCGCTCCATACCGAGCTGCAGAAAATCCTCTTCGGCAAGATGACCCTCTCCGACCTTTCGGGCGAGATGGGCGTGGCCGACGGCGCTTTGTCGCTCGACAAGCTCGCGCTGGGGCTTTTCGGCGGCAAGGCTTCCGCTTCGGGCCGTTATTCCACGGCGGCCGATCCGGCGCATCCGGCCCTGCGGCTCGACCTGTCGCTGACCGGGGCTTCGTTTTCGCGGACTTTCGACGAGCTGGAGATGGTGCAGCAGCTCGTGCCCCTTTTCGCCAAGACCGGGGGCGATTACTCGCTCGCGCTCGATATGGCGGCGACGCTCGATTCCTCCATGTCGCCCGATCTGCAGTCGGTCGATGCTTCGGGCGAGATCCGGTCGGCCCACATCCGTCTGCAGAATATCGGGGCGTTCGATGCGCTGGCCAAGGCGCTCAACAACGACAAGTTGCGCAATATCGAGGCCAAGGACGTGGCCGTGCGTTTCGCTATCCGTAACGGCCGCATCGTTACGCAGCCTTTCGATCTGAAGATCGGCGGCACCGATATCGGCCTTTCGGGTTCGACGGGGCTCGACCAGACGATCGACTATACCGCCAAGGTCGCCATGCCCGCTTCGACGGGCGGCGTGCTGGAGAAGGTGAATGTCAAGATCGGCGGTACGTTCTCCTCGCCCAAGATCACGCTGGGCGTCCGGGAGGCGGCCGAGGAGGCGATCAAGAACGTCGTCGACCAGCAGATTCAGAAGCTCACCGGCTCCGAGTCGCTCTCCGCCGAGGTCGACAAGCAGAAAGAGAAGCTGCGGGCCGAGATCGACAAGCAGGCCGAGAACCTGCGCGCCGAAGCTAAGAAAGCGGGCGAGAAGCTCGTCGCTGCGGCCGAGAGCCAGCGCACCAAACTCGTCGACGAGGCGGCCAAGAAAGGCGCTCTGGCCAAGTTCGCGGCCGAGAAAGCCGGCGACAAGCTCGTGTCCGAGGCCGACAAGCAGGCCGCGGAGCTTTCCGCCCAGGCCGAGAAGCAGATCGAAAAGCTCTACGAGAAGCTCGCCGCCCAAGACGAATAGTTATCGTTCGACATGAAGAACGCGCTTGNNANATTTGCGGCTCCGCTCCGCTCCGCCGATGCCGTCGTGCTGATCTGGCTGGGCGTCTGGTGGCTCTGCAACGTGGCGGTGGCCGCGGGTGCGGAGCTGGCCAACGACGAGGCCTATTACTGGCTTTTCGCCGAACGCCTGTCGTGGGGCTACTTCGACCACCCGCCCGTGACGGCCCTGCTCGTCTGGCTGGGACAGGGNCTGTGGCCCGGCAGCGAGTTGGGCGTGCGTTTCTTCTTCACGCTGCTGCAGCCGCTCTACCTTTATATATTGTGGCGGCTCGTCCGGCCTGCCGATGCGACGCGCTCCGACGGGNCGCTGTTCGCCATGATCTCGGCCGCCACGCTCATGCTCCAGCTCTACGGCTTCATCGCCGTGCCCGACGGGCCGCTGCTGTTGACTTCGACGCTGTTTCTGCTGACTTTCAAATGGTTCGCCGAGGAGCGCCGCGGGGCTTGGCTCTGGATGGGCTGCGCCATGGCGGCNATGGCCTACAGCAAGTACCACGGAGCCTTGGTGGTAATCTTCGCGCTGGCGGNCAATCCGCGGCTGCTGCGCCGCCCGGGGCTCTATCTGAGCGGGGCCGTGACGCTGCTGCTGCTCGTGCCTCATCTGCTCTGGCAGTACGACCACGACTGGGCNTCGTTCGCCTATCATCTTTCGGGCCGCAACGCCCGCTTCCGGCTGAGCTACGTCACCGATTTCGTGGNCAACATGCTGGCGGTTTTCAACCCCCTGTANGTGCCGCTNTACGTGCAGGCATGGCGCAAGACCCCCCCCCGCGATGCGGTATGCCGGGCGCTGAAGTGCTTTCCGGTCGCATTCGTCGGCTTCTTCCTGCTCTCGGCTTTCCGCGGCTACGTGCAGCCTCAGTGGACGATCGTCGCGGCGCTGGGNCTGGTCTACGTGCTGTTCGACTANGCGCGCCGTCATCCGCGTACGCGGCGCTACGTCATGCGGGCCGGCGGGGTCGTCGTGGCGCTGGCCGTTCTCGTGCGCATCGAGATGATCTTCAACCCGCTGGGGCTCCGCTTCGAGGTCTTCGACAACCAAGAGAGCTACGGGGCGATCGCCCGNGAGGCCGNCGGCCGGCCNGTCATCTTCCGCGGNAGCTATGCCGTCGCGGCCAAATATCGNTTCTACACGGGCGGCGAGGCTTACTGCCAGCCCGATATCCGCTATCGTACCCACCAGTGGCAGTTCCGCGACGACGACCGACGCTTCGCCGGCCGCGAGGTNCTCGTCGAGACGCTGCCCCGCGANGCNGNCGACACGACGCTGCGCACGCAGCATATCGACCTCGCCGACGGCCGCGGGTTCACGTGGTTCGTCGACCCCGGTTTCCGNCCCGTGCGGCAGGTCGGGGCGGTCGTCTCCGGGCTCCCCGGGCGCGTCGTGCCCGGGCAGGAGCTGCACCTCGACGTGCGGTCGGACAACCCCTACGACTACGATATCGAGGTCGGCGACTCCGTGCAGCTCGTGCTGCTCTGGAAACACGGCCGCTTCGAGGTCGAGGAGTACCCNACGGGGGNTCGCTTCACGNTTCCCGCCCGCGGCGAGGCNGCGNNNGNGCTGACGTTCCGGGTTCCGGAGACGCTCGCCGGGGGTTACGATGTCGGCGTGGCTCTGCGCCGCGAGGGTTATGCCCATTGGTTCAACGGTAAATCGCTCCCTGCGGAGGTCGTAAAACCATGATTCTGCAATTCATCAAATTCTGTGTCGTAGGCGGTTCGGGGGTCTTCGTCGACTTCGGGATCACCTACCTGTGCAAGGAGTGGCTGCGCATGAACAAGTACGTGGCCAACTCCATCGGATTCCTCTGTGCGTCGACCACCAACTACGTGCTCGACCGCGTCTGGACTTTCCGCAACGAGGACCCCGACATCGCCGGGCAGTACCTGCGCTTTCTGGGGATCGCCCTCGCGGGGCTGGCGATCAACAACCTGACGATCTGGGTGCTCCACAACCGGCTGAAGCTCAATTTCTACGCGGCCAAGCTCCTCGCTACGGGCGTGGTGACGTTCTGGAATTTCTTCATGAACTATTTCTTCAACTTCTGACGGCTGCGGCGACCGGGAGCCGGTTCGCCGCACAGCCGTTCCGATACGACAGCCCCCGACCCGGAATGACGCAGGTCACGGCTTGCGTCAGCGAGGCAAAGCAGATTCAGCAGTCCGCTGGCGGTGCGCACGGGCGGTCGGCGAACAGGGGGNGCTAAAACGTTTTAGCACTACCTCCGGCATCCCGATCGCCGACCCTCGTGCTAAAACGTTTCAGCTCCGCCGCCAGTTTTATACCCCAGTCTGCCGGGAAGCCGGTGTTTCTTTCCGGCATTCATTCCAGCGATTGCTGTTCACGGTTGCTGCGGGCAACCGCTCCAATACGACGGGAGCCTTGGCGGACGTCGGCACGAACGGCCGTTACTGGTCTTCTTCGTCCTACGCCGCAGGCAATAACAACGCGGGCAATCTGAACTTCGGTTCGGACAACGTGAACCCGCTCAACAATGGGAACCGGGCAATCGGACGCTCCGTGCGCTGCGTCCAGCATCTGCGGGGCTGTTTTTCTGAGNTGAAAGAGCCGGCGTATNCCTGTTTCGGGCCGCCGGTCTTTCATCTTTCGTTTTTATGATGTATGTTTGCAACCTCGCAGCGGCCGAAAGCCGCCGCATAACGATGAACGATCCGCAGCTTCATACGCAGGCGCCCTACGACGGGCTCCCCATGCCGCGGCGCCTNGGCGCCGTGCTGGCCGTGGCTTTCGGGGTCGGGCTGTCGGTGCTCGACAGCGCGATCGCCAACGTGGCCCTGCCGACCTTGGGCGCCGAGCTGGCGGTTTCGGCGGCCGATTCGATCTGGATCGTCAACGCCTACCAGCTGGCTATCATGGTCAGCGTCCTGCCCTTGTCGGCCTTGGGCGAGACGTTCGGCTATCGCCGCGTCTACATAGGCGGTCTCGCGCTTTTCATCCTCGCTTCGGCCGGGTGCGCCCTCGCCGGGTCGTTCGCCGCGCTGGTCTCCGCCCGCGCGCTGCAGGGCTTCGGCGCCGCAGCCGTCACATCGGTCAATACGACCCTCGTCCGCTTCATCTTCCCCCGGGCCCGGCTGGGGCGCGGCATGGGAATCAACGCCACGGTGGTCGCCGTTTCGTCGGTCGCCGGGCCTGCCGTCGCCGCCGCGATCCTCTCCGCGGGTTCGTGGCCGTGGCTTTTCGCAGTCAATATTCCCGTAGGGATGGTGGCGCTGGGGCTCAGCGCACGTTTTCTGCCCCGGAATCCGGTGGCGTCGGACGGGCACCGGCCCCGGTGGCGCGACATGGCGCTCAACGCNCTGACTTTCGGGCTGCTGATGGCGTCGGTCGAGGGATTCTCCCACGGCTGGGACGCCCGCCTGCTGGCGGCCGGNGCGGCCGTGCTGCTGGTCGCGGGCTTCGTCTTCGTGCGCGGTCAGCTGCACGATCCGCATCCGCTGCTGCCTTTCGACCTGCTGCGGATTCCGGTCTTTTCGGTTTCGATGCTCACCTCGGTCTGCTCCTATTTAGCGCAGATGCTCTCGATGGTGGCNCTGCCTTTCTACCTGCAACATACGTTCGGCTACGACGAGGCGGCGACCGGGCTGCTGCTCACCGCATGGCCCGCCGTGATCGTGGTCGTGGCCCCCGTGGCCGGGTCGCTCGCGGGGCCTCTGCATCCCGGAGCGCTCGGCGGCACGGGTCTTGCGGCGATGGCCGCGGGGTTGGTGTCGCTGGCATGGCTGCCGGAGCAGCCCGCCGCGGGCGATATCGTCTGGCGGCTGATGCTGAGCGGTGCGGGCTTCGCGCTGTTCCAGTCGCCCAACAACAGTATGCTCATCGCCTCGGCGCCGCCCGAGCGCAGCGGCTCGGCCAGCGGGATGCTGGCCACGGCCCGCCTGATCGGCCAGACGACCGGTGCGGCAGCCATGGCGCTGCTGTTCCATGCGCTTCCCGGCCATAGCACGCGGGCGGCCCTGCTGGTGGCGGGTGCGGCGGCGCTGGCCGGTTCGGCGGTGAGTTTCCTGCGGCTTCGGCTGCCGCTTCCCGAGGTGCTGGTGCGCCGTAAATAGTGGTTGCTTATGAAAATCGTCCTCGCTTCGCTCTGCATGCTCCTCGGTCCGGCGGTCGCCGCGGCGGCCGATTCGCTGGAGTTCGTCCGTCCGCCTTACCTGCGGATCGGCGACACGGTGGGGCTCGTGGCGCCGGCCGGGCGTCTCGCGTCGGGGAGCGATACGGTGCGCATCCGCGAGCTTTTCGCTTCGTGGGGGCTCCATGCGAAGTTTTCGCCCCACTGCTGCGACCGGGGAGAGCCCTATTTCTCGGCATCGGATGCCGACCGGGCGGCCGACCTGCAGCAGATGATCGACGATCCCACGGTGAAAGCCGTCATCGCCTGCCGCGGGGGCTACGGGTCGGTGCGGCTCATGCCGCTGCTGCGGCTGGAGGAGCTGCGGTGGAACCCCAAGTGGCTGGTGGGCTTCAGCGATATCACGACGCTCCACATGGCCCTCGCGCAGCTCGGCGTGGAGAGCATCCACGGTCCGATGCCGGGCTCGTCGCTTTTCTGGGAGGAGGAGGCTTCGGCCGAATCGCTGCGCCGGGCCCTTTTCGGACTGCTCCGGCGGATCGACGTGCCGCCCCATCCGCTCAACATCCCGGGCCGGGGCACGGGGCGGCTGACGGGCGGCAATCTGGCGGTGCTGTGCTCCGCCTGCGGGACGTCGGAGGGGATCGATNCGGGCGAGCCGACGATTCTTTTCATCGAGGATGTCAACGANCATGTCTACCGGNTCGACCGCATGGTNGCCCAGCTGCTGCGCAGTGGCGCGCTGAGCAACGTAGAGGCCGTCATCGTGGGCGACTTCACCCGCATGTCGGGCACCGAGCAGTTCGGGGCGGACGCGCTCCGGACNGTGGCCGCGTGGCTGCGGCCGCTGGGCATTCCGGTGCTGTTCGGCTTTCCGGCGGGTCACGACCGCCTCAATCTGGCCCTCTATCTGGGACGGCGGGCGACCGTCGAGGTGGATGAGAACGGGGGTTCGCTCGTTTTCGCGGAGCGACCGTCCGAAGAATAAGGAATTTTACTATTTTTGCAACGTCGAACCATATCCCCGAGCCGATGAAACTATCCGTCGAACATGTCGAACGTCTGCGCGANCTGCTGGCCCGGCCCAAGCAGCGGATCGTGACCGTGGCCCACACCAACCCCGACGGCGATGCCGTGGGNTCGTCGCTGGCATGGGCCGAGGCGCTGCGNGCGCANGGACACGAGGTCGTCTGCATCGTGCCGAACAAGTATCCCTATTTCCTCGACTGGATGCCCGGCATCGACGAGGTGGTGATCTTCCGCAACGACACCGAGGGCCGCGCTCTGAAAGCCGTCGCCGAGGCCGACCTGATCTTCTGTCTGGATTTCAATTCGCTCTCGCGGCTGGAGATTCTCAGCGACACGATCGCCGCCAACACCACGGCGCGGCGCGTTCTGATCGACCACCACCTCGCGCCCGACAAGGGTTTCGACGCCATGTTCTCCTATCCCCAGTCGTCGAGCACCTGCTACNTGGTCTACCGCCTTATCAAGGCGCTCTACGGCACCGAAGCCATTTCGCTGCGGATGGCCGAGGCGCTCTATGTGGGGATGATGACCGACACGGGCAACTTCGCCTTTTCGTCGCTCACGCCGGAGCTGTTCCGGGCCGTGGCGGTGCTGGTGGAGCGGGGCATCCACATCCCGACGATCTACAACAACGTCTACAACGCCTATACCGAGGGCCGCGCACGGCTGTTCGGCTATGCTATCAACCGCAAGATGCAGGTCATCGAGGACGGCACGGTGGCCTATATGTCGCTCATGGAGCACGAGATGCGCCGCTTCCAGTTCCAGCAGGGCGACAGCGAGGGATTCGTCAACTATCCGCTGACGATCAAGAAGATGAAGATGTCGGCCATGTTCCTGGCCCACCGCAAGTTCATCCGGATATCGCTGCGCTCGCGCGGCGACGTGGACGTCAACCTCTTCGCCCGCAAGTACTTCAACGGCGGGGGACACAAGAACGCTGCCGGCGGCAAGTCGTTCGTCTCCATGGAGGAGACCATCGAGCACTTCGTCCGCTCGGTCCGCGAGTTCGCCGAGGAGGGGCACCTCGAGGGATCGAAAACCAAGACCCCGGAGCCGACCCCGGAGTTGCCGTGACCGGCCGCGCTCGGGCAACCTTTTTTCTCGCGAAGTCCGCTTTTCGGCGGACTTCGTCGTTTGCGGACGCTCCCGCCGCGATTCTTCGCTTTTGTCGACAATTTGTTGATTAAAATCGCCGCCGCCGCTGGGCCGTTCGGCCGACTATTTCTATATTTGTCCTCGGCAAGGTTCTCCGCCGGCGGCTGCCGGCACGAGATCAAAAGGGAACTCCTGTGCGAATCAGGGACTATTCCCGTAGCTGTAAGTTCCGTCCCGGACTGCACATTCTTTGGCCACTGTCCCCGCAGGGGGCGGGAAGGCGTGCAGCAGGAACGAGTCAGAAGACCTGCCTTGCCGGCAGCGGCCGATGTCCTCGGGATCATAGGGCAGGGCCGAACGATCGGATTGCCATTTTTTTTCAGACAGCGCATGCTTGTTCCGGTTCATGGGATAAGAATGTTTTTCGCTCCGCTGCCGGAGCGTCTGTCGGAGGCTGCGAACGATAGCGAATATTATATGTATATGGGTATTTCGGAACTTACCATCGTGAAGCGCGACGGGAAACGCGAGGCGTTTTCGGTCGAGAAAATCAAGCGGGCCGTGAGCAAGGCCTTTCTGGCCGTGGGCGGCTACGCCACGGACGACGATCTGACGTCGGTGCTGAGCCGCGTGCGCGTCTCGGACGGCATGTCGGTCGAGGAGATTCAGAACCAGGTGGAGACGGCGCTCATGGCCGAGCGTTATTTTGCCGTGGCCAAGAGCTACATCCTCTACAGGCAGAAGCACTCCGAGGACCGCGAGACGCGCGAGAAGCTCGACTTTCTGACCTCCTACTGCGACGCCTCGAACCCCGCCACGGGCTCGAAATACGACGCCAACGCCAATGTCGAGAACAAGAACATCGCCACTCTGATCGGCGAGCTTCCTAAGCAGAACTTCATCCGTCTGAACCGGCGCCTGCTGACCGACCGCATCAAGGAGATGTACGGCAAGGAGCTGTCGGACAAATACCTGCATCTGCTGAACAACCACTTCATCTACAAGAACGACGAGACTTCGATGGCCAACTACTGCGCCTCGATCACCATGTACCCCTGGCTGCTCGGCGGCACCCTCTCGATCGGCGGCAACTCCACGCGGCCCACGAACCTCAAGTCGTTCTGCGGCGGCTTCGTCAACATGGTCTTCATCGTCTCGTCGATGCTCTCGGGGGCCTGCGCCACGCCCGAGTTCCTCATGTATATGAACTACTTCGTCGAACAGGAGTACGGCGACGACTACTATCTCCGCGCCGACGAGGTGGTCGANCTCTCGAAGAAGCGCCGCACCCTCGACAAGGTCATCACCGACTGCTTCGAGCAGATCGTCTACTCGATCAACCAGCCTACGGGCGCCCGCAACTTCCAGGCCGTCTTCTGGAACGTCGCCTACTACGACCGCTATTACTTCGAGTCGCTTTTCGGCGAATTCGTCTTCCCCGACGGCTCGAAGCCCCATTGGGAATCGCTCTCGTGGCTGCAGAAGCGCTTCATGACGTGGTTCAACCGCGAGCGCACCAANACGGTGCTCACTTTCCCCGTGGAGACCATGGCCCTGCTGACCAAGGACGGCGACGTCATGGACAAGGAGTGGGGCGACTTCACGGCGCAGATGTATGCCGAGGGCCACTCGTTCTTCACCTATATCAGCGACAACGCCGATTCGCTCTCGTCGTGCTGCCGTTTGCGCAATGAGATTCAGGACAACGGCTTCAGCTACACGCTCGGCGCCGGCGGCGTCTCGACGGGCTCGAAAAGCGTGCTGACGATCAACCTCAACCGCTGCATCCAGTATGCCGTGAAGAACAACATGCACTACATGACCTACCTCGAGGAAGTGGTCGATCTGGTGCACAAGGTGCAGACGGCCTACAACGAGAATCTCAAGACGCTGCAGGCCAAGGGGATGCTGCCGCTCTTCGATGCGGGCTACATCAACCTCTCGCGCCAGTATCTCACGATCGGCGTCAACGGTCTGGTCGAGGCGGCCGAGTTCCTCGGGCTGCGCATCGACGACAACGACGACTATGCCCGCTTCGTGCAGGAGGTGCTGGGGCTCGTCGAGCGTTACAACAAGAAATACCGCTCCAAGGAGCTGATGTTCAACTGCGAGATGATCCCGGCCGAAAACGTGGGCGTCAAGCACGCCAAGTGGGACCGCGAGGACGGCTACGCCGTGCCGCGCGACTGCTACAACTCCTATTTCTACGTCGTCGAGGACGAATCGCTCAACATCGTCGACAAGTTCCGGCTCCACGGCCGCCGCTACATCGAGCACCTCACGGGCGGCTCGGCGCTCCACATGAACCTCGAAGACCACCTTTCGCAGGAGCAGTACCGCCACTTGCTGCGCGTGGCTGCGGCCGAGGGATGCAACTACTTCACGTTCAACATCCCCAACACGGTCTGCAACAAGTGCGGCCACATCGACAAGCGCTACCTTCGGGAGTGCCCCGAGTGCCACAGCGACCACCTCGACTACCTCACGCGCGTGATCGGCTACATGAAGCGCGTGTCGAACTTCTCGTCGGCGCGCCAGAAAGAGGCCGCGCGGCGCTTCTACTACGCCGGGCAGAAGTAGTATGCTGCGCTTCCACAACTTCGACGTGGTCTTCGCCGAGATTCCCGGCGAGACCACGCTGGCCCTCAACCTCACGGGGTGNCCCAACGACTGCCCCGGCTGCCACAGCCCCCACCTGCGGGGCGACGGCGGCGAGGCGCTGGACGACGCGGCGCTCNGGGCGCTGCTCGACCGCTACGGCCGGGCGGTGACGTGCGTCTGCTTCATGGGCGGCGATGCCGAGCCGGCGGAAGTCGCGCGGCTGGCCGGCNCGGTGCGGCGGACGATGCCCGGGCTGCGCGTNGGGTGGTATTCGGGGCGGCAGGAGCTGCCGGCGGGCATGGCGCCGCAGGCGTTCGACTACATCAAGTTGGGGCCGTGGGTCGAGGCGCTCGGGCCCCTCACCTCGCCCGCGACCAACCAGCGGCTCTACCGCGTGGCGCCCGACGGCACGATGACTGACATGACGGAGCGTTTTTATTCGGCTTCCCGGAACCGTTGAAAATTTTTCGGCCGAAAAGGTTGCGCGTCTCGTCCCGAAGTCGTACCTTTGCATCCGATTGCAACCCATGAATCGCAGACCTCACATAGCGCCGAACCTTTCGTCCCGACAGCGGGACCGCCGGTCGGGCTTCGGGCCTGTCGACGAGGGGGCATTGTTGTTTTATTAGGGTAACCGCCGCGGTTGCCCTATTTTTTTGCGCTTCGCCGAATGAAAACACGCTACATGAACGCCCGCATCTTCCGCGGCGGCCGCTTCGAGGAGGGGTCGCTCCTCGTCGACGGCGAGCGCTTCGCGGAGGACGGGCCTGCTGCGGCGGTCGACCGNACGGTCGACCTCGGCGGCCGCTGCGTCGTGCCGGGACTGGTCGACGTGCACGTCCACCTGCGCGAGCCGGGTTTCCCGCACAAGGAGACCATCGCCACGGGGACGGCGGCCGCGGCGCGCGGCGGNTATACGACCGTCTGCTCGATGCCCAACCTCGACCCCGCGCCCGACACGCCCGAACACCTGCATGCGCAGACCGAACTGATCCGCCGCGATGCTGTCGTGCGGGTCGTGCCCTATGCGTCGATCACCCTCGGACAGCGGGGCTGCGGCGAGCTGGTCGACTTCGCGGCTTTGGCGCCCGAGGTCGTGGGTTTCTCCGACGACGGGCGCGGCGTGCAGTCGGCCGAGCTCATGGAGCGGGCCATGCGGCAGGCCGCAGCGGTCGGCAAACCGATCGTGGCCCACTGCGAGGTGGACGAACTGCTTCGCGGGGGCTATATCCACGACGGCGGCTACTGCCGCGAGCACGGCCACAAAGGCATCTCGTCCGAGAGCGANTGGCGGCAGGTGGAGCGCGATATCGCGCTGGCCGAGAAGACGGGCTGCCGGTACCATGTCTGCCANGTNTCGACNNNNGAGAGCGTCGAACTGGTGCGCCGGGCCAAGGCGCGGGGGCTCCGCGTGAGCTGCGAGACGGCGCCGCACTACCTGCTGCTCTGCGACGACGACCTGCAGGAGGAGGGGCGTTTCAAGATGAATCCGCCGCTGCGGAGCCGCGCCGACCGCGAGGCGCTCGTCGAGGGCATCGTCGACGGCACGATCGAGGTGGCGGCCACCGACCATGCGCCCCACACGGCCGAGGAGAAGGCGCGCGGGCTGGCCGGCAGCGCCATGGGCATCGTGGGGCTGGAGTGCGCATTTCCGCTGCTCTACAAATACTTGGTGCTCCCGGGTACGATCTCGCTGGAGCGGCTCGTGGAGTTGATGTCCGTGAATCCCCGGCGCATCTTCGGCCTCGGCGGCGGTTTGGAGCCGGGCGAGCCGGCCGACTTCACGGTGCTCGATCTCGATGCGCAGTACGGGATAGACCCCGCGGCGTTCCGCTCCAAGGGACGCGCCACCCCTTTCGCCGGCTGGCCGGTGCAGGGTCGCGCCGCGATGACGGTGGTGGGCGGACGATGCGTCTACGATGCGAATGAAGAATAGCGAATAAGACCGCAAAACGATATGAAACCTTACACCAAGAAAATCGTGCTCGAGAACGGCCGGGAGTTCTACGGCTACGGGTTCGGGGCCGACCGCGAGACGATCAACGAAATCGTCTTCAACACCTCGATGGTGGGCTACCAGGAGATCGTCTCCGACCCCTCGTACACCGACCAGACGGTGGTCATGACCTACCCGCTGATCGGCAACTACGGCACCGCCGAGGAGGACTACGAGACCAAGTTCCCGACGATCGG
This sequence comes from Alistipes sp., assembly GCA_014796635.1. Taxonomy (GTDB): domain Bacteria; phylum Bacteroidota; class Bacteroidia; order Bacteroidales; family Rikenellaceae; genus Alistipes. Next base: position 202,801 of record JAAVIK010000002.1, on the reverse strand, counting down.
GGGCATGATCGTGCGCGAGTACAACGACATCCCCTCGAACTTCCGCTATACGCGCACGCTGAACGAGGTCTTCGAGGAGATGGGCATCCCCGGCATCTGGGGCATCGACACCCGGGCCCTGACGCGCATCATCCGCGACGAGGGGAGCCAGAAGGTGATGATAACCGACGCCGCGACGCCCCACGACGAGGCAATGGCGCGCCTGCACGCTTACGAGCTGCCCCGCGACATGGTGGCCCGCGTGAGCTGCAAGAAACGCTGGTTCTCGCGCACGCCCAACCACCGCTACGACGTCGTGGCGATCGACTGCGGCATCAAGTACAACATCATCCGCTGTCTCAACGCCAAGGGCTGCAACGTCACGGTCGTGCCGTTCGACGCTTCGGTGGAGGAGATACTCGCGTTCCGGCCCGACGGCATCTTCCTGTCGAACGGCCCCGGCGACCCCACCGACGTGGAGCCCGTCATCGCGAAGGTGCGGGCGCTGAAAGGGCGGCTGCCGATCTTCGGCATCTGCATGGGCCACCAGATGGTCGCCTTGGCCTACGGGGCGAAGACCTTCAAGATGAAGTTCGGCCACCGCGGCGGCAACCACCCCGTCAAGTGCCTCGCCACGGGCAAAATCGAGATCACGAGCCAGAACCACAGCTACGCCGTCGACATCGCCTCGCTCGAAGGTACGCCCCTGCGGCTTACGCACGTCAACCTGCTGGACAATACGGCCGAGGGGATCGAGTGTCCCGAGGAAAAGGTCTTCTCGGTGCAGTACCACCCCGAGAGCGCGCCGGGTCCGCAGGACAGCGCCTATCTGTTCGACAAGTTCATTCAAATGATGGAGGAGCACAAAAATGCCTAAGAGAAACGACATACGCAAGGTAATGGTCATCGGCTCGGGGCCGATCGTCATCGGNCAGGCCGCCGAGTTCGACTACGCCGGCACGCAGGCCTGNCTGGCCCTGCGCGAGGAGGGCTACGAAGTGGTGCTGGTCAACTCCAACCCCGCCACGATCATGACCGACACCCACATCGCCGACAAGGTCTANATGGAACCTCTGACGCTCGAATACGTGGCCAAGATCATCCGCTACGAGCGTCCCGACGCCATCGTGCCGGGTCTGGGCGGNCAGACGGGCCTCAACTTGGCCGTGCAGTTAGCCAAAAAGGGNATNNTGGCCGAGTGCCAGGTCGAGATTCTCGGCACCTCGTTCGAGTCGATCGAGCGGGCCGAGGACCGCGAGCTCTTCAAGGAGCTGTGCCAGTCGCTGGGCGAACCGGTGCTGCCGTCGGAGGTCGCCACCTCGATCGACGAGGCCGCCGCGATCGCGCAGAAGATCGGNTATCCNGTCGTGCTGCGCCCCGCTTTCACCTTAGGCGGCACGGGCGGCGGCTTCGCCGACGACGAAGCGCAGCTGCGCGAGATGATGCGCAATGCCCTCTTCCTCTCGCCCGTCCACCAGGTGCTCGTCGAAAAGAGCATCAAGGGTTACAAGGAGATCGAGTACGAGGTGATCCGCGACAGCAACGACACGGCGATCGCTATCTGCAACATGGAGAANATCGACCCCGTGGGCGTCCATACGGGCGATTCGATCGTGGTGGCGCCGAGCCAGACCCTCACCAACCGCGAGTANCAGATGCTGCGCGACTCGGCCCTGAAGATCATCCGCGAGCTGAAGATCGAGGGCGGCTGCAACGTCCAGTTCGCGCTCGACCCCCTCTCGTTCGAGTACTATCTGATCGAGGTCAACCCCCGCGTNTCGCGCTCCTCGGCCCTCGCATCCAAGGCGTCGGGTTATCCGATCGCCCGCGTCAGCGCCAAGATCGCCGTGGGTCTCACGCTCGACGAAATCCGCATCGCCAACACCCCGGCCAGCTTCGAGCCGACGCTCGACTACGTGGTGACCAAGATCGCCCGCTTCCCGTTCGACAAGTTCTCCGACGCCTCGAACCAGTTNGGCACGCAGATGAAAGCCACGGGCGAGGTGATGGCCGTAGGCCGCACGGTCGAGGAATCGCTTCTCAAAGCCGTGCGCTCGCTCGAAACGGGCGTCTGCCACATCTACCACAAGAANTTCGACGACTGGTCGACCGACCGNCTNCTGGAGTATATCCGCACGGGCACCGACGACCGNCTCTACGCCATNGCGCAGCTCATCCGCTGCGGCATCGATCTGGTGCTGATCTACAACAACACCAAGATCGACATGTTCTTCCTCGAAAAGTTCAAGAACATCGTCGAGCAGGAGAGCGTCGTGCGGGCGCACCCCGGCGACATCGGGACCCTGCGCGACGCCAAGCGCATGGGCTTCAGCGACAAGTATGTCGGGCAGCTGTGGGGCCTCTCGGAGCAGGAGATGTTCCGCCTGCGCGAGCAGCACGGCATCTTCCCGGTCTACAAGATGATCGACACCTGCGCCAGCGAGTTTTCGTCCTACGTGCCCTATTTCTACTCGACCTACGAGCTCGAAAACGAATCGGTCGTGAGCGACCGCGAGAAGATCGTCGTGCTGGGCTCGGGCCCGATCCGCATCGGGCAGGGCGTGGAGTTCGACTACTCGACCGTCCATGCGATCTGGTCGATCCGCGAAGCGGGCTACGAAGCGATCATCGTCAACAACAACCCCGAGACCGTTTCGACCGACTACACCACCAGCGACAAGCTCTACTTCGAGCCCCTCACCGTCGAGGACGTCATGAACGTCATCCGGCTCGAAAATCCCAAGGCGATCGTCGTCTCGCTCGGCGGACAGACGGCGATCAATCTGGCCGAACCGCTGGCCTCGCTCGGCGTGCCGATCATCGGCACCGACTGCGAGGCGATCCGCAACGCCGAGGACCGCGGCTGCTTCGAGCGCATCATGGAGGAGCTGGGCATTCCCCAGCCCGAAGCCGAGGCCGTCACCGACATCGAGGCGGGCGTGCGGGCCGCCGAGCGCATCGGCTATCCGGTGCTGGTGCGTCCGAGCTATGTCTTGGGCGGCCGGGCCATGCAGATCGTCTCGAACGAGGAGCGTCTGCGCCACTACCTGCAGACGGCCGTGGAGATCAATACCGACCAGCCCGTGCTGGTCGACCGCTACATCATGGGCAAGGAGCTNGAGGTCGACGCCATCTGCGACGGCCGCGACGTCTTCATTCCCGGCATCATGGAGCACGTCGAGCGCACGGGCATCCACTCGGGCGACTCGATCAGCGTCTACCCGACGTTCAGCGTTTCGCCCCGCGCCAAGGAGAAGATCATCGACTACACGGTGCGTCTGGGTCTGAGGATCGGCATCGTAGGTCTCTACAACATCCAGTTCATCCTCGACGGCAACGACGAGGTTTACGTCATCGAGGTCAACCCCCGCTCGTCGCGCACCGTGCCGTTCCTCTCCAAGTCGACGGGCGTCGGCATGGCCCACATCGCCACGCAGGTCATCCTGGGCAAGAGCCTGCGCGAGCAGGGCATCACGGAGGTCTACGGCCGCGAAAAGGAGCGCTGGTACGTCAAGGCCCCGGCTTTCTCGTTCGCCAAAATCCGCGGCATGGACTCCTACCTCTCGCCCGAAATGAAGTCGACGGGCGAGGCGATCGGCTACGACGACAAGCTCACCCGCGCCCTCTACAAGGCGCTGCAGGCCACGGGCATGAACGTCTCGAACTACGGTACGATCTTCGTNACGATCGCCGACCCCGACAAGGAGAAGGCGCTGCCCTTGGTCCGGCGCTTCTACGAACTGGGTTTCAACATCGAAGCCACGACCGGCACCGCCGAGTTCCTGCGCGGCCACGGCATCCGCACCCGCACGCGCCGCAAGCTNAGCGAGGGNAGNTCGGAGATCGTCGATTCGCTGCGGCAGGGCCATGTGAGCTACGTCATCAACACCATCGACATCAACCGGCACGACACGCGCCGCGACGGCTACGAAATCCGCCGCACGGCCGTCGAGAACAACGTCACGGTCTTCACGGCGCTCGAAACNGTGGCCGTGCTNNTNGACGTGCTCGAGGAGATCACCCTCCGTGTCTCGACCATCGACGCCCAATGAAAAGAGACCTCTATACTTTGCTGGAGAACGCACCGCTGACTGCTTCGGTCTACCGGATGCGGCTGGCGGGCGACACGCAGGCGATCGTGCGGCCGGGGCAGTTCGTGAATATCGCCCTNGNGGGCAGGTTCCTGCGGCGGCCGATCTCGGTCTGCGACTATGACGCCGGATCGCTGACCCTTATCTATAAGGTCGTGGGCGAGGGGACCGCACAAATGGCCCGCATGCGGCCGTGCGAACGGCTCGATCTGCTGACGGGTTTGGGCAACGGCTTCGCGACCGACAACGACGCCCGGCGGCCGCTGCTCGTGGGCGGCGGAGTGGGGGTGCCGCCCCTCTATAACTTGGCCAAGGTGCTTTTGGCCGCCGGTAAGCCCGTGCAGGTCGTCGTGGGCTTCAACACGGCGGCCGAGGTCTTCTACGCCGAGGAGTTCCGGGCGCTGGGGTGCTCCGTCACGGTCGCCACGGCCGACGGCACCTGCGGGACGAAAGGCTTCGTGACCGACGCCCTCGCGGGGCTCGATTTCGACTACTTCTATGCCTGCGGACCCCTGCCGATGCTGCGGGCGCTCTCTGCCGCCACGGCGTGCGACGGCCAGCTCTCGTTCGAGGAGCGCATGGGCTGCGGCTTCGGCGCCTGCATGGGCTGCTCGTGCAAAACCCTCACGGGCGGCAAGCGCATCTGCAAGGAGGGACCGGTGCTCATGAAAAACGAAATTCTATGGTAGATACTTCCGTCATATTGAGCGGGTTGAGGCTGGACAATCCGGTGATTCCGGCCAGCGGGACGTTCGGCTACGGGCAGGAGTTCCGCGACCTCTACGATCTGGATATTTTGGGCTCGTTCTCGTTCAAGGGGACGACGCGCGAACCCCGCTTCGGCAACCCCGCGCCCCGCATCGCCGAGTGCCGCGAGGGGATGATCAACGCCGTGGGGCTGCAGAATCCGGGCATCGAACATGTCATCGCCGAGAAATTGCCGCGGCTGCGCGAATTTTTCCATAAGCCCGTCATCGCCAACATCTCGGGCTTCTCGGTCGAGGAGTACGCCTACTGCTGCGAGCGCATCGACAAAGAGGAACAGGTGGGGTTGATCGAGGTCAACGTCTCGTGCCCCAACGTGCGGCACGGGGGCATGTCGTTCGGCACCTCGCCCGAGGCGGCCGCCGAGGTCACGCGCGCCGTCAAGGCCGTGACGACCAAGCCGGTCTACATCAAGCTGAGCCCCAACGTCACCGACATCGTCGCGATCGCCAAGGCCTGCGAGGAGGCCGGGGCCGACGGGCTGTGCCTTATCAACACGCTGTTGGGCATGCGCATCGACGTCGCCCGCCGCCGGCCCGTCATCGCCAACACGATGGGCGGCTTCTCCGGCCCCGCGGTCTTCCCCGTCGCCGTGCGCATGGTCTATCAGGTGGCTGCGGCGTGCCGCGTGCCCGTCATCGGGTGCGGGGGCGTGCAGTCGGCGCGCGATGTCATCGAGATGATGATGGCCGGAGCCACGGCCGTCGAGGTCGGCGCCGCCAACTTGGTGAACCCCTATGCCTGCAAGGAGATCGTCGAAGCCCTGCCCGGCGAGATGGAGCGGCTGGGGATCGAAAAACTGAGCGACATAATAGGAATCGTACGAAGTGAAAATTGAAAGGTGAAAAGTAAAAAGTGAAATGAAAAGAGATGTAATCATTGCCTGCGACTTCGCCTCGGCCGGAGAGACGTTCCGCTTCCTCGACCTTTTCCGGGACGAAGCGCGCAAACCCTTTCTCAAGATCGGCATGGAGCTTTTCTACGCCGAAGGCCCGGCCGTCGTGCGCGAGATCAAGCGCCGGGGCCACCGCATCTTCCTCGACCTGAAGCTCCACGACATCCCCAACACCGTGCGCAAGGCCATGGCCGTGCTCTCGCGTCTGGACGTCGACATGTGCAACGTCCACGCCGCCGGCACCGTGGAGATGATGCGCGCCGCCCGCGAGGGGCTCACGCGCGAAGACGGCACGCGGCCCCTGTTGATCGCCGTCACGCAGCTCACCTCCACGAGTGAGGAGCGCATGCAGCGCGAGCTGCTGATCGGGGCTACTATGAACGACACCATCGTGCAGTATGCCCGCAATGCCCGCGAAGCGGGGCTCGACGGCGTGGTCTGCTCGCCCTTGGAAGCCGGCATGGTCCACGGGGCATGCGGCGCCGGCTTCCTGACCGTCACGCCCGGCGTGCGCTTCGCCGACGGCGAAGCGGCCGACCAGGTGCGTGTCACGACGCCCGCCCGGGCCCGCGAAATCGGCTCCGACTTCATCGTGGTCGGGCGTCCCATTACCGCCGCTCCCGACCCCGTGGCGGCCTATCGTCGCTGCGTCGAAGAATTTGTAAAATAGCGAATAACCGAACAGAAGAATTATGGAGAAATCGATCGCCAAGGATTTGCTCTCGATCGGCGCGGTCTTCCTGCGCCCCGGGCAGCCGTTCACGTGGGCCAGCGGCATCAAGAGCCCGATCTATTGCGACAACCGCCTGACGCTGACGGCTGTCGAAGTGCGCAAGCGCGTCGAAGCCGGGCTGGCCGAGATCGTGCGCACCGAGTTCCCCGGGGCCGAGGTGCTGATGGGCACCTCGACGGCCGGCATCGCCCACGCCGCCATCACGGCCACGCTGCTCGACCTGCCGATGGGCTATGTCCGCTCGGGCGCCAAGGACCACGGCCGCGGCAACCGCATCGAGGGCCGTCTCGAAAAGGGGCAGAAAGTCGTCGTCATCGAGGACCTGATCTCGACCGGCGGTTCGTGCATCGAGGTCGTCGAAGCGCTGCGCGAAGCGGGCGCCGAGGTCTTGGGCGTGGCTTCGATCTTCACCTACGGCATGCAGAAAGGCATCGACCGCCTGCGCGAAGCCGGGGTGGTGAACTACAGTCTCTCGAACCTCGACGCGCTCGTCGAGGTCGCGGCTACCGAGGGCTACATCCGCCCCGAGGACAAGGCGCGTCTCATCGCATTCCGCAACAACCCCGCCGACGAAAGCTGGATGAAATAACGGGTGAAAAGTAAAAATTGAAAGGTGGAAAGTAGCGGCAAATACCTTTCGCTTCTCACCTTTTACCTTTAACTTTATAAATTATGCGTCATCTGATAGACCCCATGGACCTCTCGGTCGAGGAGACCGGGCAGATCGTAGCGCTGGCCGAGGAGATCATCGCCGACCGGGCCGGCTTCAGCCAGGCCTGCAAGGGCAGGAAGCTCGCCACGCTGTTCTACGAGCCCTCGACCCGCACGCGGCTGAGCTTCACGTCGGCCATGCTCGAATTGGGCGGCGAGGTCATCGGCTTCTCCGACGCCGCGTCGTCGTCAGTCTCTAAGGGCGAAACCGTGGCCGACACCGTGCGCGTCATCCGCTGCTTCGCCGACATCATCGCCATGCGTCATTTCAAGGAGGGGGCGCCCCTCGTGGCGTCGCAGTATGCCGGCATCCCGGTCATCAACGCCGGCGACGGGAGCCACGCCCACCCCACGCAGACGTTGACCGATCTGCTGACCATCAAGCGCGAAAAGGGGCGCTTCGACCACCTCACGATCGGCTTCTGCGGCGACCTCAAGTTCGGCCGCACGGTCCATTCGCTCATCAAGGCGCTGTCGCGCTACGAGGGGGTGAAAGTGATCCTCATCTCGCCCGAGGAGCTGCGCCTGCCCGACTACATGCTCCACGAGATGCGCGCCAATTCGGGGCTGGAGTTCCGCGAGGTGCGCACCATGGAGGAGGTCATGCCCGAGCTGGACATCCTCTACATGACGCGCGTGCAGAAAGAGCGCTTCCTCGACGAGGAGGAGTTCGACCGCGTGAAGGACAGCTTCGTGCTCGACCCCGAAAAGCTGAAGACCGCGCGCGAAGATATGATCATTCTCCACCCGCTGCCCCGCGTCAACGAGATCGCGCGGGCCGTCGACAACGATCCCCGCGCCGCCTACTTCCGGCAGGTCGAAAACGGCAAGTTCGTGCGCATGGCATTGATCCTCACGCTGCTCCGCTGGGCCGGCGAGAACCGGCCGTTCGAGCGGACGCCCGTCTTCGCCGAACCCTACCTCGTCGGCGGTCACGAGTGCCCCAACAAACGCTGCATCTCCGCTACCGAGGATGTCGATCCGCTCTTCCGCCGCGCGGCCGACGGCAGCTGCCGCTGCGCCTACTGCGAGACGAAAGCGAGGTGAATTTGTCGATAAATTGTCGATAGAATCCGCGGCCGGGCATTTTGAAAGTCGGCCGGAACGGGTTACCTTTGTAAGGTCGTTTCGACGACGTTACGGGTTAATGGGAACAATGATGATTGCAGCAGGTCATATCGGGCGCCGCAGGCGCCGGCGCCCCTGTTCCGGGGCGGCCGGTCAGGCGGCGCCGCACATCGGTGCGGCTTCCCGGGGGCGACGGACGCCCGCCTGCGGAATCGTCGGATAGATACGGACCGCCACGGCACGCACGGTGTCGTGGCGGTCCGGCTTTTTGAAAAAACGTTTTTCGGNATGGAGAAAANAGTCGAGGTAGGCGTCGTCNTGGGTTCGACGAGCGANNACGAGGTGATGGCCGAGGCCGTGCGGACGCTCGAGGCGTTCGGCGTGGGGGTCGAGAAGCGCGTGGTGAGCGCCCACCGCACCCCCGACCTGCTGTGCGAGTATGCCAGGACGGCCCGCGGACGCGGCATCCGCGTCATCATCGCCGGCGCCGGGGGCGCCGCCCACNTGCCGGGCATGGTGGCTTCGATGACGACGCTGCCNGTGGTGGGGGTGCCCGTCAGGTCGCGGGCGCTGAGCGGTCTCGATTCGCTGCTCTCGATCGTGCAGATGCCGGCCGGCGTGCCCGTGGCGACGACGGCTATCGACGGNGCGAAGAACGCCGCGCTGATCGCCGTTTCGATCCTCGCGNTGCACGACGAGGAGCTGGCGGCCCAGCTCGANGCGTTCCGCGCGAAGCAGACGGCCGACGTGCTGAAAGCCGAATTGTAGATGACGACGATCGGAATCATAGGCGGGGGCCAGTTGGGGCTGATGATCGCCCAAGAGGCGCGCAGGCTGGGCGTGCGCACCGTGGCGCTCGACCCGGCGCCCGACGCACCGGCCTTTGCGGCGTGCGACGGCCGGATCGTGGCGGCCTACGACGATGCCGCGGCNCTCGAGGAGCTCTGCCGGCAGTGCGACGCCGTGACCTACGAGTTCGAGAACGTGCCGGGCGGGGTGCTGGTTCCGCTCGAAAAGAAATACAACATCCCGCAGGGTTTCCGGCCNCTGTACGATTCGCAGGACCGGCTGCGCGAAAAGGAGAACGCCCGGGCCCACGGCTTCGCAACGCCCGACTACGCGGCGGTCGACGACGAAGCGGGACTGCGTGCGGCCGCGGCCCGGCTGGGCTATCCCTGCGTGCTCAAGACCCGCACGCTGGGCTACGACGGNCACGGGCAGGCGGTGCTGCGCAGCGATGCCGACCTCGCGAAGGCGCGGCCCCTGCTGGCGGTGCCGTGTATCTTGGAAGCNTTCGTCGACTTCGACTACGAGGCGAGCCTCATCATGGTCTCCGACGGCAGCAAGGTCGCGACCTTTCCCGTCGGGCGCAACGTCCACCGCGACGGCATCCTCGACCTCTGCTTCGTGCCGGCCGGGGAGCTCGCGNCGGAGNTGGAGGAGCGGATGCGGCGGACCGGCGAACGCTTCATGCGGGAGTGCGGNTACGTCGGGATTCTGGCCGTCGANCTNTTCGTCGAGGGCGACCGCTTCTTCTTCAACGAGATGGCGCCGCGGCCCCACAATTCGGGCCACTGGACCCTCGAGGGGTGCTCGACCAACCAGTTCCGCGAGCTGGTGCGCTTTCTGGCGGGGATGCCGCTGGAGGAGCCGCGGCTCGTGGCGCCTACGGTCATGAAGAACATCTTGGGGCAGGACCTCGACGCGGCCCGGCAAATCGCCGCCGAGGGGCACGAGGGGGTCTGTGTCCACCTCTACGGCAAGAGCGAGAGCCGCCCCAAGCGCAAGATGGGCCACATCGCGTTCGTGGGGNTGACCGCNGCGGAGTATGCCGACCGCTGGGCCNGCCGGTTCGTAGAATGAAAGCGAAGAACGATATATGAAGAACTACCGTATCTATGTGGAGAAGCTGCCCCGNTTCCGGGTCGAAGCCGAGAGNCTGCGGCGCGAGCTGAACGCCGATCTGGGGCTGTCGCTGCGGTCGCTGCGCCTGCTGAACGTCTACGATCTGTTCGGCTTCGGCGAGGAGCTNCTCGAAAAGAGCCGCTACGCCGTCTTCGGCGAGCGCGTGACCGACACNGTGAGCGAGGAGTGCGATCTGAGCGGCTGCAAGTACATCGCCGTGGAGTTNCTGCCCGGGCAGTTCGACCAGCGGGCCGCCTCGGCCGTCGACTGCGTGCGGCTGATCGACCCTTCGGCCGAGGTGCGCATCCGTTCGTCGAAGCTGCTGGTCTTCGACGGCGACGTGAGCGACGACGATCTGGCGAAGATACGCCGCTATTATATCAACGCCGTCGAATCGCGCGAAAAGGACCTCGCNGTGCTCAGCGACATGGAGCAGGCCGAGGTGAAGCCCGTCGGGGTGCTGGAGGGCTTCCGCGAGCTGACCGANGCCGANCTGGAGCCGCGCTGCAAGGCGTGGGGGCTGGCCATGAACGCCGACGACCTGNGCGAGGTGGTGCGCTACTTCCGCNNGGAGGGCCGCGACCCCTACGANACCGAGCTCCGCATTCTGGATACCTACTGGAGCGACCANTGCCGCCATACGACTTTCACCACCGAACTCACGGGCATCACCGTCGAGGAATCGTTCCTCAAAGAGGAACTGGAAGATTCGCTGGCCCTGTACCTCCGCATCCGCCGCGAGCTGGGGCGCGAGCATAAGAACCTCTGTCTGATGGATATCGCCACGATCGGCGCCCGCTACCTGCGGCAGCAGGGGCTGCTGGACGATCTCGAGGTGAGCGAGGAGAACAACGCNTGCTCGGTCTACGTCGANGTGGACGTCGACGGNGCGACGGAGCGCTGGCTGCTGCAGTTCAAGAACGAAACCCACAACCATCCTACGGAGATCGAGCCGTTCGGCGGCGCTTCGACCTGNCTGGGNGGTGCGATCCGCGACCCGCTGTCGGGCCGCAGCTACGTCTACCAGGCCATGCGCGTGACGGGNGCCGGCGACATCTACCGCAAGGTGAGCGAGACCCTGCCGGGCAAGCTGCCGCAGAGCGTCATTTCGCGCAGGGCGGCGGCCGGCTACTCGAGCTACGGCAATCAGATCGGGCTGGCGACGACCCACGTGCGCGAGATCTACCACGACGGCTATGTGGCCAAACGCCTCGAAGTGGGGGCCGTGGTGGGGGCGGTCAAGGCTGCGAACGTGCGCCGCGAACGCCCTGTGCCGGGCGACNNGATCATCATGCTGGGCGGCCGCACGGGCCGCGACGGCATCGGCGGGGCGACGGGCTCTTCCAAGGAGCACGATTCNCNCTCGCTCGAGACATGCGGCAGCGAGGTGCAGAAAGGCAACGCCCCCGAGGANCGCAAGCTCGAGCGGCTGTTCCGGCGCGCNGAGGTTACGCGCCTTATCAAAAAATCCAACGACTTCGGCGCCGGNGGNGTGAGCGTGGCGATCGGCGAGCTGGCCGACGGACTGGANATCTACCTCGACCGCGTGAAGACCAANTACAGCGGGCTCAACGCCACGGAGCTGGCGATCAGCGAATCGCAGGAGCGCATGGCCGTGGTCGTCGAAGCCGGGGATGCGGCGGAGTTCATGCGCTGCTGCCGCGAGGAGAACATCGAAGCGGTGGAGGTGGCCGACGTCACCGACACGGGCCGCATGCGGATGTTCTGCGGCGAAAAGATGGTCGTCGACCTGAGCCGCGAATTCATCGATTCGGCGGGTGCCCGCCACTTCGCCGAGGCCCGGATCGGCGCCGTCGCGCCGGGCGATCCGTTCGCCCGGGAGATCGAAGGGGCGGAGCTGCCGGAGCGTTTCGCCAACAACCTGCGGGACCGCAACGTGCTGTCGCAGCGCGGATTGATCGAGATGTTCGATTCGACGATCGGCCGCTCGACGGTGCTGCTGCCTTTCGGCGGCCGCACGCAGCGCACGGAGACGCAGGTCTCGGTGCAGAAGCTCCCCGTCGACGGCTTCACCCGCACGGCCAGCGTCATGGCGTTCGGCTACAATCCGTTCCTCGCGTCGTGGAGCCCCTACCACGGGGCGGCCTACGCCGTGGTCGAGGCGGCCGCCAAGGTCGTGGCCGCGGGTGCGCGGTTCGACCGGATGCGCTACTCCTACCAGGAGTATTTCGAGCGCATGACCTCCGATCCCCGTTCGTGGGGCAAGCCGCTGGCGGCCCTTCTGGGCGCCCTGCGCATGCAGGTGGAGCTGGGGCTCCCCTCGATCGGCGGCAAGGATTCGATGTCGGGGACGTTCCAGGATATCGACGTGCCGCCCATGCTCATGGCATTCGGCATCACGACGGTCGACGCTGCGACGGTCATCTCGCCCGAGTTCAAGGCCCCGGGTCATCGCATTTACCTGATTCGCCATACGCCGCGCGGGAATCGTATGCCCGACAGCGGACAGCTCCGCCGCAACTTCGCGTTCGTCAGCGACCGCATCGCGGCGGGCGACATCGTGGCGGCATGGGCCGTAGGCTTCGGCGGCGTGGCCGAAGGGCTGGCCAAAATGGCGTTCGGCAACGAGGTGGGGGCCCGNGCNNAGATGGACGAGNGCGACCTGTTCGGNTACGCCTACGGCTCCATTCTGGTCGAATGCACGGGCGNGCTCGATTTCGCGGCCGCCGACTGCATCGGCGAGACCGTGGCCGATGCGGCGCTGACGGTGAACGGCGTGCGGATGCCGCTCGAAGACCTCTACCGCGCCAATACGGAGAAGTTCGCGACGGTCTANCCCGACAAGGGCGACAACCGGGCCGANGCGATGACGGCCGCGCCGCGCACGGGAGCGTGCGGGTATCCGGGTCCGGCCGTGGAGCATCCGCGGGTCTGCCTGCCGGTCTTCCCGGGCACCAACTGCGACTACGACACGGCCAAGGCGTTCCGCCGGGCGGGCGCCGAGGTGGAGACCTGCGTGCTGTGCAACATCGCGGGCGACGACATCCTGCGTTCGATCGCCGACCTGCGCGCACGGATCGACCGCAGCCACATACTGGTGCTGAGCGGCGGCTTCTCGGCGGGCGACGAGCCCGACGGCAGCGCCAAGTTTATCGTAAATGTACTGAACAACAACGATATCCGCGATGCGGTGCATGCGCTGCTCGACCGCGGCGGCCTTATTCTGGGCATCTGCAACGGCTTCCAGGCNTTGGTCAAGTCGGGACTGCTGCCCTACGGCCGGCTGGGTACGGTAACGGAGGCGTCGCCGACGCTTTTCCGCAACGACATCAACCGCCATATCTCGCAGGTGGTCGCTACGCGCGTGGCTTCGACGGCCTCGCCGTGGCTGGCGGGCTTCGAGCCGGGCGAGCTCCACAGCATCGCCGTGAGCCACGGCGAGGGCAAGTTCGTGGTGAGCGAGGAGCTGGCCCGCGAGCTGTTCGCGGCCGGGCAGGTGGCGTTCCAGTATGCCGGGCCCGACGGGCTGCCTACGGCCGAGGCGCCGTGGAATCCCAACGGCTCGTCCTACGCTATCGAGGGCATCGTCTCGCCCGACGGCCGGATTCTGGGCAAAATGGGCCATACCGAGCGTTGGGAGGAGCACCTCTACAAGAACATCGCGGGCAACAAGGAGCAGGATTTGTTCGGCCACGCGGTGAACTACTTCCGTAAAGTGAAANGTGAAAAGTNGCNNTAAATAAGATAANAAAATAAAATCTCAATCCATGAAACAACTCGAAATGCTCTACGAGGGCAAGGCCAAGCAGGTCTTTCTGACCGACGATCCCGACCGGATCATCATCCGTTACAAGGATGCGGCGACGGCGTTCAACAACGTCAAGAAAGCCACGATCGAGAACAAGGGCGTCCTGAACAACGCCATTTCGACCTTGATTTTCAAGGAGCTGCACAAGGCCGGCGTGAAGACCCATTACATCGAGACGCTCAACGACCGCGATCAGCTTTGCCGCAAGGTGACGATCATCCCCTTGGAGGTCATCGTGCGCAACGTCATCGCCGGTTCGATGGCCCAGCGCTTGGGCATCGAGGAGGGTACCGAGCCCTCGAACGTCATCTTCGACATCTGCTACAAGAAAGACGAGTTGGGCGACCCCCTCATCAACGACCACCATGCCGTGGCCTTGGGCGCCGCGACCTACGGGGAGCTCGAGACGATCTACNNNATGACGGCCCGCATCAACGAGGTGCTCAAGNCCCTTTTCGCACGGATGAANATCCGCCTCGTCGATTTCAAGATCGAGTTCGGCAAAACGTCNGACGGCGAGATCGTGCTGGCCGACGAGGTCTCGCCCGACACCTGCCGCCTGTGGGACGCCGCGACCAACGAGAAGCTCGACAANGANCGNTTCCGCCGCGACCTGGGCAAGGTGCGCGAGGCCTATGAGGAGATTCTGGCCCGCCTGCGGAAAATCACGGAGTAGCCGGNNATGGAGAATCCGATGNTCGNCAGGGAGCTGCACGAGGAGTGCGGCGTCTTCGGGGNCTACGGCGTGCCCGGCGCTTCGACGCTCGCCTACTACGGGCTGCATGCCCTGCAGCACCGCGGGCAGGAGGGGTGCGGCATCGTCAGCGCCGACGAGGACGGCCGCCTGCACCGTATCAAGGGCGAGGGGCTGGTGACCGAGGTTTTCAAGGAGCCCGGGCTGGCNACCCTCACGGGCCGCATGGCCATCGGNCACGTGCGCTACTCCACGGCGGGCGGCGGGGGCATCGAGAACGTGCAGCCCTTCCTGTTCCGCCACAATACGGGCGACTTCGCCTTGGCGCACAACGGCAATCTGGTCAACTCGACGCAGCTGCGCACCTATCTGGAGAACAAGGGCAGCCTTTTCCACTCGACGTCGGACAGCGAGATTCTGGCCCACCTCATCAAGAAGGAGACCAAGTACCACGACCGGCCGCGCATCTACTCGATCATCGACGCGCTCAACATGCTGGAGGGGGCTTTCGCCTTTCTGATCATGACCGCCAACCGCATCTACGCCTGCCGCGACAAATACGGCCTGCGGCCCCTCTCGATCGGGCGCTTGGGCGAGGGCTACGTGATCTCGAGCGAAACCTGCGCGCTNGATGCGCTGGGCGCTGAGTTCGTGCGCGACGTGGAGCCGGGCGAGATCGTCACGATCGACGACCGCGGCCTGCGCTCGACCGACTATTCGCAGTACAAGCGGCGGCAGATGTGCGCCATGGAGTATATCTATTTCGCGCGTCCCGACAGCGACATCGAGGGCTGCAACGTCCACGCTTTCCGCAAGGAGTCGGGGCGGCTGCTCTGCGCCGAGGCCCCCGCTCCGGCCGACATCGTCGTCGGGGTGCCCGATTCGAGCCTCAGCGCCGCCATGGGCTATGCCGAGGCCAGCGGCCTGCCCTACGAAATGGGTCTTATCAAGAACAAGTATATCGCCCGCACCTTCATCCAGCCCTCGCAGGAGCTGCGCGAAAAGGGAGTGCGGATGAAGCTCTCGGCCGTGCGCTCGATCGTGCGGGGCCGGCGCGTCGTGCTCATCGACGATTCGATCGTGCGGGGCACCACCTCGCGGCGCATCGTGGGCATGCTGCGCGAGGCGGGGGCTGCGGAGGTGCATGTGCGCATCGCCTCGCCGCCGATCGCGAACCCCTGTTTCTACGGCGTCGACATCTCCACTTACGACGAGCTGATTTCGGCCCGGCTGGACGTGGAGGGCGTGCGCCGCGAGATCGGCTGCGATACGCTGGCTTTCCTCTCGGAGGAGGCGCTCTACAAGGCCGGCGGGCGCTGCGAGCTCTGCACGGCCTGCTTCACGGGCCGCTATCCCACGGCGCTCTACACCGCGCGCGAGGATGCCAACAAGGACGGAAAATTTTAATACGAAGATATGGCACAGAGTTATGAAAAGGCCGGCGTGAATCTCGAAGCCGGATACGAGGTGGTGCGGCGCATCAAGAAGCACGTGGCTTCGACCTCGCGCCCGGGCGTCATGGGCAACATCGGCGCTTTCGGGGGCATGTTCGACCTCTCGGCCCTCAAGGTCGAGGAGCCCGTTCTGGTGAGCGGCACCGACGGCGTGGGCACCAAGCTCAAGCTGGCGTTCGAGATGGACAGGCACGACACGATCGGCATCGATGCCGTGGCCATGTGCGTCAACGACGTGCTGGCCCAGGGCGCCGAGCCGCTGCTGTTCCTCGACTACGTGGCCGTGGGGCANAACGAGCCCCGCAAGATCGAGGCGATCGTGGCGGGCGTGGCCGAGGGGTGCCGNCAGGCCGGCTGCGCGCTGGTNGGCGGCGAGACGGCCGAGATGCCGGGCATGTACGCCGGGGGCGAGTACGACATCGCCGGCTTCACGGTGGGCGTGGTCGAGAAGAAGCGCCTGNTNGACGGCTCGAAAGTCAAGGTCGGCGACGTCTTGGTGGGCGTGGCGTCGAGCGGCGTCCACTCCAACGGCTTCAGCNTGGTGCGCAAGATCGTGGCCGACAGCGGGCTGAATNTGCATGCGAGCTATCCCGAGCTTTCGGACAGCCTGCTCGGCGAGGTGCTGCTGACCCCCACGAAAATCTACGTCCGGCAGATGCTCGAAGTGATCCGCAGCTGCGACGTCCACGGCATCGGCCACATCACGGGCGGCGGCTTCGACGAGAACATCCCCCGCATCCTCCGCGAGGGACAGGGCATCGAGATCGACGAGGGTTCGTGGGAGATNCTGCCNGTNTTCCGCTTCTTGGAGAAANACGGNAAGGTGCCCCACCGCGAGATGTTCAACATNTTCAACATGGGCATCGGCATGGTCGTCGCGCTNGACGCCGGCGAGGCCCAGCGGGCCGTCGACATCCTNGCGGCGCAGGGCGAGCGCGCTTCGGTCATCGGCNGCGTGACGGCGGCTCCGGGCGTCGTCATCAGGTAATTCTAATTCGGAAAACTTCAAAACAACGTAATATGCGAGCTTTGATAAGCGTGAGCGACAAACGGGGCNTCGTCGAATTCGCCCAAGGGCTGCGGGCCCGGGGGTGGGAGGTCATCGCCACGGGCGGCACCATGAAACTGCTGCGNGAGAGCGGCGTGGAAGTGCTCAATATCAGCGATGTGACGGGATTCCCCGAAATCTGCGACGGCCGCGTGAAGACCCTGCATCCCAAGGTGCACGGGGGGCTGCTGGCGCGCCGCGANGATCCCAAGCACTTGCAGGCGCTGCGGGAAAACGGNATCGGGTTCATCGATCTGGTCTGCGTCAACCTCTACCCGTTCCGCGANACCATCGCGCGGCCCGGCGTGANGATGGAGGAGGCCATCGAGAACATCGACATCGGGGGACCCTCGATGCTGCGCTCGGCGGCCAAGAACTGGGCCGACGTGACGGTGGTCTGCGACCCCGACGACTATGGGCAGGTGCTCGCCGAGATCGGTGCCGGCGGCAATACCGAGAAAGCCACGCGGCTGCGGCTCTCGGCCAAGGCCTACACCCACACGGCGCAGTACGATGCCATGATCGCCGCCTACATGCGCTCGCAGGCGGGGCTCGACGAGAAGCTGTTTCTCGAGTTCGACCTCGCGCAGCCGCTGCGCTACGGCGAGAATCCCCACCAAGGGGCCAAGTTCTACCGCGAGGCGAAGCCCGTGCCCTATTCGCTGGCATTCGCGCGGCAGCTCCATGGCAAGGAGCTTTCCTACAATAACATACAGGACGCCAATGCGGCCCTCTGCATCGTCCGCGAGTTCGACCGTCCGTTCTGCGTGGGGCTCAAGCACATGAACCCCTGCGGCGCGGCCGTGGGCAGCGATGTCGTCGATGCTTGGACCAAGGCCTACGAGGCCGACAAGGTCTCGATCTTCGGCGGCATCGTGGCGACCAACTGCACGCTGACGCGCGAAGCCGCCGAGCTCATGAAGCCGATTTTCTTGGAGATCATCATGGCGCCGAAGTTCGACGAGGGGGCTTTGGAAGTGCTCTCCGCCAAGAAGAACCTGCGGCTCCTGGAAGTCGATATGACGCGTGCCGAGGGCGGACAGAAGCAGTACGTGAGCGTCAACGGCGGTCTCTTGGTGCAGGAGATGGACACGGCGACCAAGGCCGTGACGGCCGACATGTGCGTGACGGAGCGGAAGCCCTCGGCGGCGCAGATCGACGACCTCGATTTCGGCTGGCGCATCGTCAAGCACGTGAAATCCAACGCGATCGTCGTGGCCAAGGAGGGCCGCACGCTCGGCGTCGGGGCGGGGCAGATGAACCGCATCGGCTCGGCCGAGATCGCTCTGAAGCAGGCGCGGGCCGCCGGTCATACCGAGGGGCTGGTGCTGGCATCGGACGGCTTCTTCCCGTTCGACGACTGCGTGACCCTCGCGGCCGAATACGGCGTCGCGGCCATCGCCCAGCCGGGCGGTTCGGTGCGCGACGAGGATTCGATCCGCAAGGCCGACGAGACGGGAATAGCGATGTGCTTCGTAGGAGAACGTCATTTCAAACACTAAAACAAGGTGAAAATTGAAAGGTTAGAGGTGAAACGTATTTGGAAAGTCGCCTGTAATCTTTTGTACACCTTCCACCTTTAACCTTTCACCTTTAACNTTTCACCTTTCACTTGATATGAAAGTCTTGGTAATCGGTTCGGGCGGCCGCGAACACGCCATAGTAGATGCCCTGACGCGCTCGCCGCAGGCGGAGAAGATCTATTGCGCTCCCGGCAACGCCGGCATCGCGCGGCAGGCCGAGTGCGTGCCTATCCGCGAGACCGAGGTCGAGCGGCTGCGCGATTTCGCTGCGGCCGAGGGTATCGGCCTCACGGTCGTAGGGCCCGAAGTCGCGCTGGCGGCGGGGATCGTCGATGTTTTCAAGGCCGCGGGGCTGCGCATCTTCGGGCCTACGAAAGCGGCGGCCCGCATCGAGTCGTCGAAAGAGTTCGCCAAGGAGCTGATGGCCCGCCACGGCATCCCGACGGCCGGCTTCCGGTCGTTCACGGAGTATGAAGCGGCGCGGGCCTACGTCGCCGGGCGGCCGTTTCCGGCCGTGCTGAAGTACGACGGACTGGCCGCCGGCAAGGGGGTCGTCATCGCGCAGACCCTCGAAGAAGCCGATGCCGCGCTGCGCGACATGCTCCTCGACGACCGGTTCGGCGCAGGCAAGGTGGTCGTCGAAGACTACTTGGAGGGTCCGGAGTTCTCGTTCATGTGTTTCGTCTCGGGCCGCCGGGTGTGGCCCATGGCGCTGGCGCAGGACCACAAGCGGGCCTACGACGGCGACCGCGGACCCAACACGGGCGGCATGGGCGCCTACTCGCCGCTGCCGTTCATCACGGCCGAGGATGAAAAATATGCGCTCGAACATATCCTGCAGCCCGTGGCCGATGCCATGGCGGACGAGGGATGCCCGTTCGAGGGAGTGCTCTACGGCGGTCTGATGAAGACGGCGCAGGGCATCCGGGTCATCGAGTTCAACGCCCGTTTCGGCGACCCCGAGACCGAGGTCGTGCTGCCGCGCCTGCGGAGCGACATCGTCGACATCTTCTGCGCTGTGGCCGAGGGGCGCGACGCGCGGCTCGAGTGGCACGATTTTGCGACACTGGGCATCGTACTGGCGTCGAAAGGCTACCCCGGGGCCTACGAAAAAGGATACGAAATCAAGGGGTTGGATCGTGTCGGCGGCACGGTCTACCACATGGGCACCCGCGCCGACGGCGACCGGGTGCTGACGGCCGGGGGCCGTGTATTGTTCGTCGTCGGGCAGGGTGCGACGCTGGCCGAGGCACGCGAAAAGGCGCTCGCCGACGTAGCCCGCATCGAGTGCGACGGCCTGTTCCACCGCACCGACATCGGACACCGGGCTTTGGACGAAACCGAAAAATAAGCGATATGGCAAAGATCATCAGCGGAAAAGAACTCTCGGCCCGGCTCAAGGCCGACATGGCGGCGGAGGTGGCGACCTTCCCGGCCCGATACGGGCGCGTACCCCATTTGGCGGTGATTCTGGTGGGCGACGACCCCGGCAGCGTGAGCTACGTGGCGGGCAAGGCCAAGGCTTCGGCCGAGGTGGGCATCCGCAATACCACGATNCGCCGGCCGGCGACGATTACGGAGCCCGAGTTGCTCGGCNTCATTGCCGAACTCAACGCCGACGACGGGGTCGACGGCATCTTGGTGCAGCTGCCCCTGCCCCGGCACATCGACGAGGCGCGCATCATCGCCGCGATCGACAGGAGCAAGGACGTCGACGGCTTCCACCCGCTCAACGTGGCTGCGCTGTGGCAGAAACAGCCCTGCACGCTGCCCTGCACCCCCAAGGGGATCATCCGGATGCTGCAGGCGGCGGGCGTGGAGCTGGCGGGCCGCGAGGCGGTGGTCGTCGGNCGCAGCAACATCGTGGGGCTGCCNGTGGCCAAACTCCTGCTGGACGAAAACGCCACCGTNACGGTGGCCCACAGCCGCACGCGCGACCTCGCCGCCGTGACGCAGCGGGCCGAGATTCTGGTGGTGGCGATCGGAAAGCCCAAGTTCATCGGGGCCGACATGGTGGCCGCGGGGGCCGTGGTCGTCGACGTGGGGGTCAACCGCGACCCCGCGACGGGCAAGTTGTGCGGCGACGTGGACTTTGCNGCCGTCGAGCCCAAGGCTTCGGTCATTACGCCCGTACCCGGCGGCGTGGGCCCNATGACGATCTGCTGCCTGATGGAGAATACGATCGAATGCTTCCTGCGCAGGCAGGAGTAATGGGACAAATAATCATAACTTCAACTTACAATCGGAAGAGATGGGATTTTATGTCNGTGAAATNATGACNGAAGCTCCGGCTACGTTCAAGTCGGAGATGCAGAAGATGATATACGAACGGCTGGAAAGTTCGGGAATATCGTACACGAGAATCGAGAGCGACCCNGGAATATCGATGGACGACTGCCTGCATATCGACCGGGCATTCGGCATCGAAACGGTCAAGACCATCCTGCTTGCCAACCGCCAGAAGAACAAATTCTGGCTCTATGTAACTCATGCCCGCAAGGCTTTCATAACGAAAGAATTCGGGGCGTCGTTGCAGATACCGAGGGTCTCGTTCGCCGAAGAAGAGCTTATGAAAGAGATACTCGGCACGCCTCATGGAGCGGCCACCCCTTTCGGACTCCTCAGGGATGAGGCCCGGGATGTGACGTTCGTTATGGATAGCGATGTAGCTCAGAGAGAGAAGATCGTAATAACCGACGGCGATCCGTGCGGGTTCGTCGCCATCTCCAATCAGGATTTGTTCCGACTGTTGGGGCGCCGGCCGATCCTTATCGAAAATCCGGCCGATATCGAGCCTGCACATTGAAAATGGAGCCGAAAGGCGTAAAGTCGTATCGGCTGTCCGTTGTCGAAACGTTTTCGGCAAGTGCTGAAAGCGAAAGGTCCGGAAATTTCCGGACCTTTTTTATCGGATGCGGCGGCATGTCAGCCGCTCGGGCAGCGGTGCCGGATTGCGGAGCCGGACCATGGCCAGATCGGTCGCGGGGCTGCCCGTGCCGAAGTCGAAACCGTCGGGCGAGCGGAACTCCGTGGGTACGGCTCCGGCGAAGCCGAAGCGGCCGTAGAAGTCGCGCAGCCACGCTTCGCCGGGCGCGGGGATCAGCAATACCGCGTCGTCGCCGCGCTCGTCGCACCGCCGCAGGGCTTCGTGCATCAGCTGCGATGCGAAACCCCGGCCCCGGAAGTCGGGGTGGGTGGCCACGCCGTAGATGTAGCTCGTGCGGCCCAGTTCGCTCTCGAACGGCAGCAGGTGGAGCATGGCGGCCATGCGTCCCTCGCATTCGACCGAGAGCATGTGTCGGGGGGCGTAATGGCGGATGAGGAACGCATCGGCCTCCTCCTCGTCGCCGAAAACCTCGATCCACAGCTTCTTGCAGGCCGCCTCGTCGGGATGCAGGCGGATCGCTGCGAATTTGTGCAGCAGCAGCGCCGGGTGGTAGGAGAGCTTGGCGTGGCGCAGCCCCTCGAGCCCCAAGTCTTCTTCGCGGTTGATGAACTCGAACTGCGCGGGCAGGTGCTCGGCGAAGAGTTTGTTGATGACGGTGAAGGCGCCGTCGAACGCCGTGTCGGCCTTTTCGACATGGGTGACGAAAGTGCGTTCGTCGACGGCCGAGCCGTAGGTGAATGCCGCGAGCCGGTCGCCGACATAGAGACAGCCGCCGCGCAGCCCCAGCTCGTCGAAGTGGTCGAACGCCAGCTGCATGGCCCGCTGCTCGGCGCAGAGTTCGGAGNCGTGGCCCTCGTGGGTGCGGCGCCATTCGCGTTCGAGGGCCATGCACTCGGCGAAGCGGTCGGGCGTGAGCTCCTCGTAGCGGTAGTCGGGNTAGGCGGCCACGAAGCGGTTGATGTGGTTGCGTTTGGGCTGGTAGCGGCGTCCGGGGAGGGTGCGCAGGTCGTCGGCGCGGTAGATGTAGTCCTCGAGCGCGCGGTCCGAGGCGAATGCGAACTGCCCGGGGTGGGCCCGGCGGAGCTGCTCGCGCCCCTCGTCGGTGAGCCCGATGAGCCGCAGCCGCTGNCCGTGGGCATGGGCATCCTCGCGCAGGGCCGGCACGATGCGGGTGAAGTCGCCCTGCCCGACCGGCTGCATGTAGCCGATGCGGGCGCCGCCGTCGATCTGGAAGCGGACGACTAAAAAGCCGTCGACGACGGCCCACGCGCTGCGGTAGACCGGCTGCCAGCAGAACATGTTGGCGAAGGCCAGATCGCAGTTGCGGATGCCCGAGGGCATGGTGTAACGTTCGATCGCGGCCCGGTCGGCGAGCCGGACGGGGTGGAACTCAATCATCGACTACGTAGCTTTGCCGTTCGATATGGGTGTAGTACTGCTGCACCAGNGCGCGCAGCTGCCGTTCGGGCATTCCTGCGGCGGGATCGGGCGGCGTCGAATCGTCGAACGCCACGACGCCCTCCTCGGTCAGCGCCCGGAACAGGCCGTCGTAAGAGAGGGCCCAGCGGGGCCGGTCGGGGTCGGCGAAAAGGTCGCGGCCGAATGCGAAATAGGGCTCCTCGTTCCCCAGCAGACCCAGCACCGTGGGCATGATATCCAACTGTTGGACCGTTTCGCCGATTTCGCCCTGCAGAGCGCCGTCGGGCGTATAGAAGAANCCGANGATATGATGATTGCCCGGATATTCGCGCGTTTCGGGGGCGAATTTNTCCGACGANACGTGGTCGGCGACGAAGACGAAAAGCGTATTGCGGAACCACTCCTCCTNGCCGAAGCGCTCGAAAAAGCGGCGCAGNGCCATGTCGTCGTAGGCCACGCCCTTGTGGATGCGGGTNTAGCCGTCGGGCAGCGTGGCGGCGTAGCGCTCGGGAACCACGAACGGGTGGTGCGCCGAGAGGGTGAAAAGCGTGCCGAAGAAAGGCTGGGGCGTCTTGCCGAGCTCCTCGCCCGCGAACTGCAGGAACTCCTCGTCCCAGATGCCCCAGTAGCCGTCGAAGTCGCGGCGGCCGTGGNCCGCTTCGTAGTCCTCGCGGCTGACGAGCCGCTCGATGCCGGCCGAGCGGGCATAGGCCCCGAAGCCCATCGATCCCCGCTCCGAACCGCAGAAAAAGAGGGTCGAGTAGCCCTGTGCGGCCAGTATGGCGGGCAGCTGGCGGCTGCGGCCCAGCGACTGCGGCATGAGCACGAACGGCGTTTTGAACGACGGGATGCTGCCNAANATCGAGGGCATGGCCTGGATCGANCGCGTGCCGTTGGCGTACATGCGGCGGAACGTCAGGCCGCGGCGCATGAGCGAATCCAGAAANGGCGTGAACCCCGCTTCGGGGCGGTCGGCATAGAGGTCGGGCCGCAGGTGGGCCGAGTGTTCGGCCGACATGCTNTCCAGAATGAAGATCATGACGTTGCGGCCCCGGAGGCTGACGCGCCCGACGGCGGGCTGCGTCGGATCGGCGGCGGGCCGATGTTCGGGCGAGAAAAGCCGCCCGAGTTCGGGGTCCGCGAAATCCTTGCGGTAGTGTATGCGGCCGCTGTGTCCGAGGGTGCGCAGGATGCAGAACGGGTTGCTCAGAATGAGGTTGGCCTTGCCCGGGTCGGTGGTGTAGAGCGTGGCGTTGGAGAGGGTGATGGGCCGCGTCATGCGCGTGAAGCCGCCCCGCATGCCGGCGACGCAGAGCCCTGCGGCGATGCCGAGCGTCAGGGTGCTGAGTGCGTAGTAGCTCCAGCCGGAGCCGAGGAGCGATTCGCAGGAGCGGCGCCGTCCGAAGCCGACGGCCAGCAGCAGGCCGAGGATGACGGCGGCCAGCAGCAGGGGCCAGTTCTCGCCGAGGAAGCGGAAGACGAGCAGCAGCGAGTTGTCGTTGTCGGCGAAGAAAAGTTCGTCGGCCGTGAACCGCTTCTGCGTATAGCGGAAGTAGACGGCATCGGCGAGGTTGGCCACGACGAGCAGCACGAAGTTGACGACCGTATAGTACCAGAACAGAAATTTCTGGTAGCGGGGCGTGCAGCAGAACTCGAACGGCAGCAGCGACAGCAGGACGAAAAGGGCGTCGGCATAGGCGAGCGATGCCGTGTCGAACAGCAGGGCTCCGCGCAGCAGGGGGCCGATCTCCTGCCAGCCGATGGCTCCCAGCTGCACATGGTTGTAGGTGTAGAAAAGGATGCGGCAGAGCCACAGCACGAGGTAGAGCACCAAGATGCGCCGCACGAGCAGCGCCAGCGGGGTGTGGAGCAGGCGCCGCATCACTCGCAGGCTTTGAGCGACATATCGAGCGACTTGATCCGATGGGTCAGGGCTCCGACCGAGATGAAGTCGACGCCGCACTCGGCGTAGTCGCGCAGGTTTTCCAGCGTGATGCCGCCGCTCGATTCGGTTTCGCAGCGTCCGGCCACCCTGCGCACGGCTTCGCGCGTGAGTTCGGGCGAGAAGTTGTCGAACATGATGCGGTCGACGCCCCCGGCGGCGAATACCTCGTCGATATCCTCCAGCGTGCGGACCTCGCACTCGATGGGGATCGTCTTGCCCTTGGCCGCGAGGTAGGCGCGGGCGCCGCGGATCGCCTTGCCGATGCCGCCGGCGAAGTCGATGTGGTTGTCCTTGAGCAGGATCATGTCGAAAAGACCCATGCGGTGGTTGGCGCCGCCGCCGATCTTGACGGCCATTTTGTCCAGCACGCGCATGCCGGGCGTGGTCTTGCGGGTGTCGAGGACCCGGGTGTGCAGCCCCTCGAGGCGGGCGACGTAGACGGCCGTCTGCGTGGCTACGCCGCTCATGCGCTGCATGATGTTCAGCAGGATGCGCTCGGCCTGCAGCAGCGACTGCAGGCGCCCCGAGACGTAGAACGCCACGTCGCCGGGTTTCACGCGGTCGCCGTCGCGGAGCAGCTGCTCGAACCCGATGCCGGGATCGAGGCGGCGCAGTACCAGTTCGGCGATTTCGATGCCGGCGATGATGCCCTCCTCCTTGCAGAGCAGGCGCATGCGGCCCCGCTCGTCGGCGGGGATGCAGCAGAGCGACGTGTGGTCGCCGTCGCCGATGTCTTCCTTGATGCAGAGTTCGACGAGCTCCTCGACGAACGGTTCGTATTCGGGTTTCATATCGTTTTGTTTTTTTGGATTATTCGAGTAAACGTCCCTCGTATTCGACGCGGTAGGTGCCCAGCCGGGGTACGTCGCACGTGAAGCCGACGCGGCAGACGGTGCCNTCGACCGATCCGGCGACCTCGGTGAGCGTATAGGCTTNCAAGGAAGTCCATGTGTAGCCGCCGGCGTCGGGCAGGCGCACCTCGGGCACGACGCTCGGCAAGTCGAACGAGAATGCCGCACCCGTGCCGGGGATGTAGGGCTGGTCGAAGAGACGCATTTCGAGGGCCGGCATGGCGGCGGCGAAGCGCGTGCGGTGCATGTAGAGGGTGAAGNTGTCGAGACCGGCGAACTCGAATTCGGCCTGCCGGTCGACGTATGCGGCGCCGTCGGCCGAGGTGGCGGTCGCCGTGCCGAGGAAGTGCATGTTGCTGCCGGTCAGCGAGCCGTCCTCGANTCGGGTGTTTTCGGCGGCGAAGCGGGGCGCGCCGTCGCTGTCGTCGTTGCAGGCGGTCAGTGCGAGGGCTGCGAAAGCGAGCAGAAAGAATCGTTTCATCTTAGTCGATATTTACGGAAAGGGTGACGCCCATGGTCCGGGGACGTCCGCGCTGGACGAACTCGTTGCCCATGGACTTGAAATAGAAAACGTCGTATGCCGTGCCGCCGAGGTTGCGGCCCCAGAAGTCGAGCGCGTAGCGNGGATGCTCGATGCGCAGCGAGGCGCTGCAGAGCAGGTAGAAAGGCTGCGAACGGGTGTTCTCCTCGTTCCAGCAGATAGGGCCTGCGCCGCGGGCTCCGGCCTGCAGCACGGCGTCGCCCAGCCAGTCGACGCCTGTGGGGATGCGCCACTCGGCGCCGAGCGACAGCGTGTGGCGGGGTGCGTAGGGGATGCGGTTGCCGCCGAAGTCGGCCTGTCCGTTGTCGTAGCGCACGAAGCGGGCGTCGGTGTAGCCGTAGGCGGCGTCGAACGTCAGACTGCGGCACGGCACGACCTGCAGCGAGAGCTCGCCGCCGCGCGACTGCGAACGTCCGGCGTTGGTCATCATGCGGCCCGTGGCGGTGCCCTGCGGAAAGACCGTCAGCTGCTGGTTGCGGCAGAGAATCCAGAAAAGGGCGAAGTCGCCCCGCACGAGGCCGCCGGCGCAGGAGAAGTGGCCGCCCAGCTCGAAATTCCAGCTCGTCTCGGGTTTGTAGGACATGGCGGCGGGGTCGGCGCCGTCGACGCCCGAGACCATGCGGGCCTTGAGCTTTTCCTGCAGGATATCGGAGAAAAGCTGGGTGTTGAAGCCGCCCGCCCGGTAGCCTTTGGCCGCCGAGAGGTAGAGGTTGCGCACCTCGTCGAAGCTGTACATGACCGACGCCTTGGGCAGCAGCTCGAGGTAGGAGCGCCGCAGCGTCCCGAGGTCGTCGATCGCGGCGGTGTGCGCGCCGGCCGGGCCGTTCTCGATGCTGAGGGTGTAGTCCAGCGATGTGCGGCTGCGGTAGCGGAGCCGCGTATGCTCGAAGTCGGCGCGGAGACCGGCGGCGAGGGTCCAGCGGCCGAGCCTTACGCGCGATTCGTGGTAGAGGGCCGCCCCGGCGGCGGGGTTGCGGAAGTCGGAGGCGAGCAGCAGTTCTTCAGCGTCGCTTTCGTAGCGGAGTGCCGGGGAGCTGTTGGCATTGCGCAGAATCAGTTCTTCGATGCCCGTGCGCTTGAAGTTCACGGGGGCTTCCATGGTCGAGGAGCGGTAGAAGCCGAAAACGCCCGCGATCCAGCGGTAGCGCCCCTCGTCGCGCGAGCGGAAGACGAGGTCCTCGGAGAGGGTATGCTCGGTGCGGGCCTGCCGGAGCGTGAAATACGACAGGGGCAGGAAGTCCTGATCGAGGGTCATGGCGTCGTCGGAGTACTGGTAGGCCGTGATCGACGAGACGGAGCAGCTTCCGGCATCGCAGCGGATGGTAAGTCCGTCGCTCAGGGCGGTGCGGCGGTATCCGGACGGATCGTTGTAGCGGATTTCGCCGGGCCGGACGACGGTCTGCCCGTCGCGGACGATCTCCTCGCCGACGTAGGCGTAGGGGTATCCCCCCTGGTCGAGCAGCGAAAAGGCGAAAGTGTTGTCGATGCGCAGTCCGCTGCGGCTGCGCCACTGGAGTTTGAGGCGTCCGCCGCCCGACTGCTCGCCGTCGCAGCGGCGGCCCGTGGCGAGGTTGTCGAAGAAGCCGTCGGAACGGGTGTAGAAGCCCGAAACGGCGATGCCCAAGTCGGGCGTGAAGCGCTGGCAGGTCGAGATGCGCAGGCGCCATGTGTTGCCGCTGCCGTATTCGGCCAGCAGGCGCGTNCCGCGGTAGGCGAGGGGCGAGAGGGTGTAGACGTTCATCACGCCGCCCATGGTGTTGCGGCCGTAGAGGGTCGACTGGGGGCCGCGCAGCACCTCGATGCGCTCGACGTCGGAGAGCTCGGTGTCGTAGCAGTCCTTGTTCATCACGGGCACGTTGTCGACGTTGAGCCCCATGACGGGGTGGCCGATGCGCGCTCCGAATCCGCGCACGTAGATCGACGAGGTCATGCGCGAACCGTAGTCGGGGATGTGGAGGTTGGGCACCCGCTGCGAAAGGTGCTTGACGGCGTCGACATGCTCGCCCGCGAGGGCCCGGCTGCCGAGGACGGCGGCCGCCACGGGCTGCGACCGCAGGACCAGCCCCTGCTTGATCGCCGTGATCTGCACCTTGTCGACCGCGATGACGGTGTCGGCGCGTTCTTCCCCGGCCTGCGCGCCGCAGGGCGCCGCGAGGAGCAGACAGGCTATGGGAAGCAGCCGGCGCATCTTATTCGTGGTGGTAGGGTTCGTTGTTGAGGATCGTGAAAGCCCGGTAGAGCTGTTCGGCGAAGATCGCCCGCACGATCTGGTGCGAAAAGGTCATGCGCGAAAGCGAGAGCCGCGCATCGGCGCGGGCGTAGACCTCGTCCGAGAAGCCGTAGGGTCCGCCGATGACCAGCACCAAGCGTTTCACGCCGCTGTTCATGCGTTTCTGTATCCAGCAGGCGAACTCCACCGAGCGCATCTCCTCGCCCCGTTCGTCTAAGAGAGCCACGTAGTCGCCGTCGGAGAGCTGGCGCAGGATCGCGGCCCCCTCGGCCGTCGCCTGTTGGCGGGGCGTCAGCTTTTTGGTGTCGCGCAGGTCGGGCAGCGCCGTCAACGAGAACTTGCAATAATGGTTCACGCGCCGGGCATACGTCTCCACCAGCGCGGCTACCTCCTGCGAGTCGGTTTTGCCTATGACGATCAGCTCTAAGGTCATCTTTTATAAATCGCTGTTCCACTCGCCGTCGGCATCGACGCAGACGACGGGCCGCACGTGNTCGACGGANTTGAGCCACCGGTAGGCCTCGTACATGCAGTAGCCGTTGCCCGCCTCGCCGCCCAAGGCGTAGGCGATCACGCAGGTGTGGTTGCGCGAACGGTAGTACATGGCCTGCACGCGCTGCAGGTATTCGTCGCGGAGCGCCGGGTCGTTCGAGGGCGTGCCGCCCACGCGGCGGTTGTCGCGCTGCTCGGGGGCGTGGATGTCGGCCCGGTCGATGACCTGCAGCCCCAGTTCGTCGCAGAGCCCGTAGAACCACTCCGGCTGCGGGTAGTCGGGGGCGAGGGTGTCGTATCCCTGTTTGCGGAGCGCCTGCAGCTGGGATGCGGTGGTCTTGGCATCGGCTGCGGCGTTATAGCGCGAAATGTTGAGATCGAGCGCCTTGCCGAAGCGGACGAGCTGCCCGTCGACGAACTCCGCGCGGCCGAATCCGATCCGCAGCGGCATATACTCCTTGTAGGTGCCGTCGCGCCGCGTGAAGAGCATGACCTTGTAGAGGGGCGGGTTCTTGGCGCCCGGCTCCCACTTGTTCTCGTAGGCGTGGTAGATGAAAGGCGAGAAGCGCACGGTGTCGGTCGAACGGCCGGGGATCGTGGTTTCGACGATGTTGAACTCCAGCAGCTTGCCCTGCGGCGAATAGATGTCGTAACCCACTTCCACCGTTTCGTCGTAGTTGAACATATTCTGCGCGACGATCTTCAGGTCGAGCATGGCGAAATCGCGGCCGAGGGTGTCGGGCACGAGCGCGATCTCGAAGTCGCGGATCGAACGCTTGTTCTGGTAGTAGAGGTAGCTGTCGGCGAACGCCTCGCGCCGGACGGGCTCGGCGAAGTCCAGCCGGCTGCGGTCGCTGAACAGGAGCAGCTTGAAGTCGTTGACGCCCTGCCGGATGTAGGGCGACAGGTCGAACTCGGCGGGCGTGAGGGGGTCGTCGACGCGGGCCGCTTCGCGGTCGTTGATCCACAGGGCGTAGGCCGCCGGAGCGTTTTCGAGATGGAGATAGACGCAGCCGTCGGTCCAGACGTAGGGGATTTCGACCTCCTGCCTGAGCACGGCGCAGAGCGGCCCCTCGGTGGCGAGGACCGTCTCGGGGCGGAAGTCGATCGTATGGCCCGACGCGGCGCGGCTGCGGGCGTCGGCATGGTGGCGGGCGTCGTAGGGCACCGCTTCGGTGCGGCCGATGCGGGCGTTCTGCTGGGCTGCGGCGCCCGAGCCGATCAGCAGCGCCGCACAGAGCGATAGGAAATGTTTCATCCGAGTGTGAGTTGGAAGGTGACACAAAGGTAGTTTTTTTTTGCCGAATCGCAAATTAAAGCTATCTTTGTCAGTTCGGGAAAAGAACGAATCGAACAGAACAGCATATCGTCATGAAAACGCAGAGAATTGCAGAGATTCTGAAGTCGGGCGTCGTGGACGCCGACATCGTTGTGAAAGGCTGGGTACGCACCAAGCGCGGCAACAAGAACGTGGCGTTCATCGCCCTGAACGACGGATCGTGCGTGGCCAATATCCAGGTGGTGGTCGACCTCGGGAAGATCGCCGAGGAGGAGCTCAAGCCCGTGACGACGGGCGCCTGCATCCGTGTCGACGGCCGGCTGGTCGCCTCGCCCGGGTCGGGGCAGGGCGTCGAGGTGCAGGCTTCGCGCATCGAGGTCTACGGCACGGCCGACCCCGAGAGCTACCCCCTGCAGAAGAAAGGCCACTCGCTCGAGTTCCTGCGCGACATCGCCTACCTGCGTCCCCGCACCAACACGTTCGGGGCCGTGCTGCGCATCCGCCACGCCATGGCCTATGCGATCCACGANTATTTCAACAAGAACGGTTTCTGCTACTTCCATACGCCGATCATCACCGCCTCCGACTGCGAGGGTGCCGGCGCCATGTTCCAGGTGACGACCCTCGACATGGAGAATCCGCCCCGCACCGACGAGGGCCGGGTCGACTACGCGCAGGACTTCTTCGGCCGGGCCTGCAACCTCACCGTNTCGGGCCAGCTCGAGGGCGAGCTGGGCGCCTTGGCGCTGGGCCGCATCTATACGTTCGGCCCCACGTTCCGCGCCGAGAACTCCAANACNCCGCGCCACGCTTCGGAGTTCTGGATGATCGAGCCCGAAGCGGCGTTCTACGAGCTGGAAGACAACATGGAACTGGCCGAGGACTTCCTCAAGTACCTGATCCGCTACGCGCTGGACAACTGCCGCGAGGACCTCGAATTCATGAACAAGATGTGGGACCAGGGGCTCATCGCCCGGCTGGAGTCGGTGCTGGCCCACGATTTCCAGCGGCTGGAGTACACCGAGGCGATCGAAATCCTCAAGGCCTCGGGCCGCAAGTTCGAGTTCCCGTGCGACTGGGGCTGCGACCTGCAGTCGGAGCACGAACGCTACCTCGTAGAGGAGCATTTCAAGCGTCCGGTCATTCTGATCAACTATCCCAAGGAGATCAAGGCTTTCTACATGAAGCAGAACGACGACGGCAAGACGGTGCGCGGTATGGACGTTTTGTTCCCCGGAATAGGCGAGATTATCGGCGGTTCGGAGCGCGAGGCCGATTATGGCAAACTCTGTGCAAGAGTCCGGGAGCTCGGCATGAGCGAGCGGGAGCTCTGGTGGTACCTCGATACGCGCCGCTGGGGTTCGGCTCCGCACTCCGGATTCGGACTGGGATTCGATCGGCTGCTGATCTTCGTCACCGGCCTGACGAACATCCGCGACGTGCAGCCTTTCCCGCGCACGCCGCAGCACGCCGACTTCTNATAAAGATCGAAAATCGGGAATCGGCCGATGCTGTTCCGATGCCGGGGAGTATTCGGCGCTTTTGCCGGCCCTGCGCCGTGCGGCTTTGCTGCCGGGGTACGGACCGGGACCGCCGATCGCGATTTTTGATTTTTGGTTTTTAATTCTTGGAAGGCGTATGGCCATCAACCAGCGACAGATTCTTTCCCTNCAGCAGAAACTCTCTCCGCAGCAGATCCAGATGATCAAGCTGCTGGAACTGCCCACCGTGCAGCTCGANCAGCGCATCAAGCAGGAGATCGAGGACAATATCGTACTCGAAGAGGAGGAGCGCACGCCCGAGGAGGATGCCGAGCCGCAGCAGATTTCGGTCGAGGAGTATCTGCGCGAGGACGACACGCCGTCGTACAAAAGCCGCATCAACAACTACTCCAAGGACGACAAGCAGCGCCCCGTGTTTCTGACCGGGGGCCGCTCGCTGCAGGAGTATCTGGTCGAGCAGCTCGGCTACCGCAANCTCTCGGAGCGCGACATGCGGCTGTCGGTCTANCTGATCGGCAGCATCGACGAGGACGGCTACCTGCGCCGCGATCTGGAGTCGGTGGCCGACGACATCGCCTTTTCGGTGGGGATCGAGACCACGGCCGAGGAACTCGAACGGCTCCTCGGCATCATCCACGAGCTGGAGCCGGCCGGGGTGGGGGCCCGCAACCTGCGCGAATGCCTGCTGCTGCAGATGAACCAGAAGCCGGTCGACACGCGGCCGCGGCGGCTGGCCCGCAAGATGCTGACCCTCTATTTCGAGGAGTTCGTCAAGAAGCACTACGAGAAGCTCATCGCGCGGCTGCAGATTTCGGAGGAGGATTTCCGGGCGGCCATCGCCGAAATACGCCGTCTCTCGCCCAAGCCCGGCAACCTCTACGCCGAGGGCGGGACCGACGCCACGCCCTACATCATCCCCGACTTCATCCTCGATTACCANGACGGGCATTTCCAGCTCTCGCTCAACTCCTACAACGTGCCCGAGGTGCGCGTCAACCGCCGCTACGTGGAGATGATCCGCGACATGGTGGCGTCGGACGGCACGGTGCGGGAGAAAGACAAGGAGGCGATCCAGTTCGTCAAGAGCAAGATCGATTCGGCCAAGTGGTTCATCTCGGCTATCAAGCAGCGCCACGACACCCTCATGCGCACGATGCAGACCATTCTGGACTACCAGCAGGAGTATTTCCGGGACGGCGACCAGTCGAAGCTGCGGCCCATGATCCTCAAGGACATNGCCGACCGCACGGGGCTCGACGTCTCGACGATCTCGCGCGTGGTCAACAGCAAGTACGTGCAGACGCAGTTCGGCATCATCCTGCTGAANTCGCTCTTTTCCGAGGCCATGCAGACCGAGAGCGGCGAGGAGGTGTCGAGCTACGAGATCAAGAACATCCTCCAGCAGTGCATCGACGACGAGGACAAGCGTCATCCGCTGACCGACGAGACGCTGATGGATATTCTCAACTCCAAAGGCTACCGCATCGCCCGGCGCACCGTCGCCAAGTACCGCGAGATGCTCAATATCCCCGTCGCGCGGCTGCGGAAACAGATTTGATAAGGTGAAAAGTAAAAAGTGAAAGGTGAAATGTATACCGGCTTCTGTCGTTTCTGCGAATCTTTCTCTTGTCATNGCGACGTCGGCGAGGTATCTGCCTTATGATGCGCTGCGTTCGGAACGCCTTTTCACCTTTTACCTTTAATCCCCTGCGGGGGCTTGATTTCGCTCTCGCTCGGCATAGTCTGCCTTGCGGCAGCCTCTGCCCTCGCTTAATCGCGAAATTCACCTTTTACCTTTCACTTGAATGAAACCTCTCGNCCGTNTNGCNCGTTTTCTTTCGTGGGCGCTGCATCCCTTCGTGCTGCCGCTCTATGTGGCGGCTTTTCTCTTGACGGCCACTCCGTTCGCCTATTATCCCGCCGGTATGAAGTTCTACTTCGGNTGGGTGATCGTGCTCTATGCTGCGGTCGTTCCCGCGCTCGGGGTGGGGGTGCTGCGNTCGCTGGGGCGCATCTCCGACTGGCGTCTCGACGAGCGGCGCGACCGGCTGTGGCNGCTGCTGATCGNGACGGTCTGCTATGTGCTGTGCGCCGTCACNCTGGCNCGGATTCCGTCGGCCGCGTTCCTGCGGAAATTCATGTTGGCTGCGGCCTGCTGCGAGGGGATGTGNCTCGCGGTGTCGTACTANTGGAAAATCAGTCTNCACCTGACGGCTATGGGCGCCGCGGTCGCGCTGCTNGTCATCATGAGCGTCGCCGANCCCGGNCGGTCGCTCGTGCCGCTCGTCGTCGCCCTGTTCGGCGCCGGCGCCTTGGCATCGGCGCGCCTTTACTTGGGGTGCCACAACGCCATGCAGGTGTTCGCCGGATTCTCCGGCGGTTTCTGCCTCTCCGTCTTGGCGTTGTTGTTTCTGTAGTTATTGCCGCCCCGCGATGACTTTCAGGAGACGAGGTGCATATTGCCGCAGCAGATAGAATGCGGTGAGGAGAATACCGAGGGTGGAAAGGAATATTAATGAATAGGTGACCAGCATTCCGGCATCGGAACGGGGGCGGATGAGGATGCAGAAGATATTGCGCAGCCGGGTGCGGATGAGCTCGTGGGTCGCGTAGATGAAGAAGCTGGAAGAGGCGAGAAAGGCCGAGGGCTTGCAGACATGGTGCTCGAGCAGCCAAGCTGCCGCGTTGTAGGCGAACAGCAACCCGGCCAGAATATTCAGACGTTTGATCGTGAATGCGGCTTCGGGGCAGAAGTGCAGGGCTCCCACGTGCAGCAGCGCCAGTACCGGATAGGCCCACATGGAGAACGTAAAATAACGGCCGAATTCAGTCAGCATGTCTTTTTGTCGGATACTTAGAACGGCTCCCCACGAAAAGAAGAAGAAAGCGCTCAGCAGCTGGTTGATGTGCTGCAGATTCCAGTAACCCGATACGAACCATGCGACGCCCAATGCGGCGACCTCCAGTTCCCCCCCCCGCTGTTTCAATACCCGGTAGAGCAGCGGTGAGACCGCGACGACGATCATCAGGTCGCGCAGAAACCAGAGCGGCCCGTCGATAGGATAGATACCGGCCGAGGCGGAAAGATCCGTTTGTTCGAGCAGGGCGGGAAAAAAGTCGTGGCGGTAGTTCCAGAAACAGGCGAGCAGGGCTTTGAAACCGAAACTGAAGTCGGCATAATTGTCGCGGAAACGCTCGAAAAAAGGCAGGTATTTGACCGTCAGCATACCGATGGCGACCGTATTCCAGATAAGATAAGGTATCAACAGCGTCTTGACCCGGTTCTTCAGTTTCCGGAAATAGGCTTGCCGGTTCCAGTCGACCCCGAAAAAGAAAACGAAGCCTGAGATGAAGAAGTAGATCGGGACGCTCTGTCCGCGGAAAAAGGCATCGATGAAAAAATTGATTTCACGAGATAGCGGAAAAGCGGTCGGATCGATATGGGAGCCTTTCAGGTCGAAGCTGCTGAGCGACCAGACGTGGATCGTCAGGATCACGATCGCCAGCGGAAAGCGCAGCAGGTCGAGTGCCTGTTGTCGTTGGGAAAGCTGAGAATTTGCTGCCATGCCTTACGAATAGGGGCGCAGCAGCTCCTTCTGCGTCGGATGGGTCGATATGGAGGTTTTTTCGTAAAAGGGTTGGCGGAGCTGTCGGTCTGTCCGATTGCGGGCAGCGGATGGCAAAGGTAACAAATCTTTCGCAAAATACCATATTCGGATTGCCGGGATGCGAAAAACAGGCCCCGTACCGGAAAGATGCGGGGCCTGCTGCGATTGAGGGCTTCGGTAGCTATCGGTCGAACTGGAAGCCGATGTAGACGTTTTCGTATTTGTTCAGCAGGTCGGCGACCGTTGCGAGCGACGAAATTTTGCTGCCGAGTGCTGAGATCATGCGGACCAGCTTGGTGACGGGAAACACCAGCTGCAGCTCCGTGCCGCTGATGAAAGCATGGCCCGAGAGGGTGCCCAGATCGATCTTGCCCTTGGCGAAGCGGAGTTCGATGGCGTGGGTCTGCGGGTCGAACGCGTAGGTGCCGCTCAGCGTGTGCGAGCCCAGCACGGCGGTGAAAGTTTCGTCCTTTGCGAACGAGAAGCTGCAGGCGCCGGGGCGGATGCCCGCCAGCTTGTAGGCCGCCTCGAGTTTCGACGAGACGGTCGATTCGACGGCGGCGGCACCCAGCTGGCCGGCCGGATCGTCGCCCTCGAAGCGGACGCCCGGAGCCTTGTAGTTCCAGTCGCCGACGATGATGTAGCGGGTCAGCTCGCCGTCGGTGGCTTTGTCGACGAGGGCGGCGCCGATTTTCGTCAGCAGGTCCGACCAGTTCTGGGCTGCGGCGTCGAGCGCCGGAAACAGCAGCAGGGCCAGCAACAGAAGTTTCTTCATCGTAGAATAGTTTACAGGGTTTCCAACTCTTTGAGCCACACGGCTGCCGAGGCGTCCGAGGGCATGCGCCAGTCGCCGCGCGGCGACAAGGCGACCGAACCGACTTTGGGGCCGTCGGGCATGGCCGAGCGCTTGAACTGCTGCGAGAAGAAGCGGCGGAAGAAGGTGCAGAGCCACTTGTGGATCGTCGCCCGGTCGTAGCTGCCGCGGAACGCCGTTTCGGCCAGAAACAGAATCTTGGCCGGGCCGTAGCCCGAGCGCAGGAAGTGGTAGAGGAAGAAGTCGTGGAGTTCGTAGGGGCCTACGAGGTCCTCGGTCTTCTGGGCGATGCGGCCCTCGCTGTCGGCCGGCAGCAGTTCGGGGCTCACCGGGGTGTCGATGATATCGCGCAGCGTCGCGCGCGTCGCAGCGTCGGGTTCGGTGTCGGCCGCCCAGCCGACCAGATGACGCACCAGCGTCTTGGGCACCGAGGCGTTGACGCCGTACATCGACATCTGGTCGCCGTTGTAGGTCGCCCAGCCCAAGGCCAGTTCCGAGAGGTCGCCCGTGCCGACTACGAGACCCCCTTCCATGTTGGCCACGTCCATGAGTATCTGCGTGCGTTCGCGGGCCTGGGCGTTCTCGTAGGCCGTCGTGCGGTCTGCGGGGTCCATGCCGATATCTTTCATATGCTGGATGCAGGCCTCGCGGATAGGTATCTCGCGGAGCGTCACCCCCAGCCGGCGCATCAGCTCCAGCGCGTTGTTGTAGGTGCGGTCGGTGGTGCCGAATCCGGGCATGGTGATGCCGATGATGCCGGCGCGTTCCAGCTTGAGGAAGTCGAACGCCCGGACTGTGACCAGCAGCGCCAGCGTCGAATCGAGCCCGCCCGAGATGCCGATCACGGCCCGCTTGCACCCCGTGTGGCGCAGCCGCTGGACCAGTCCGAGGGCCTGGATGCGGAAGATTTCTTCGCAGCGCTCGCTGCGGTGTGCCTCGTCCTTGGGGACGAACGGCAGCGGGTCGATATCGCGGTCGAGGGCCGCGGCGCGCAGCCCCTCGGGAATCTCCATCTCGATGACGGTATTCTCCGTGGCGGCTTCGTTGCGGCGGAACGAAGTATTGCGTCGCCGCTCGAACTCCAGCCGCTCGATGTCGACGTCGGCCACGACCAACTGCTCCTCGGACGAGAAACGTTCCGCTTCGCGCAGGATCGTGCCGTTTTCGGCGATGATGCCGTTGCCCGCGAAGACCAGATCGGTCGACGACTCGCCCTGTCCGGCCGAGCAGTAGACGTAGGCCGCGAGCGTGCGGGCCGACTGCTGGGCCACCAACTGCCGCAGGTAGGCGTGCTTGCCCACCGCCTCGGGCGAAGCCGAGAGGTTGAAAAGCACCTTGGCTCCGTTGAGCGCCAGCTGCGANGAGGGGGGCGCGGCGGTCCAGAGGTCCTCGCAGATTTCGACCCCGAATTCGGCCCCGTTGACCTCGAATGTCAGNTCGGTGCCGAAATCGGCCTGCTGGCCTGCGACGGCGATNTNNTCNTCNGCGATGCCGGCGCCCGAGGCGAACCAGCGGCTCTCGTAGAACTCCGAGTAGTCGGGGATATGGGTTTTGGGCACGACGCCGAGGATGCGGCCNTGGGCGAGCACCGCGGCGCAGTTGTAGAGCGTCGGGCCGTGGCGCAGCGGAGCCCCGACGAGGAGGGTCAGCGGCAGCTTGCGCGTCGCCCGCACGATCTCCGCCAGCGCTTCGTCGGCCGCGTCGAGCAGCGTCGGCTGCAGCAGCAGGTCGCCGCAGGTGTAACCCGTGACGGCCAATTCGGGGAATGCCGCGATCTCCACGCCCCGCCGGGCCGCTTCTTCGGCCAGCGCGACGATGCGCGAGGCGTTGTATTCGCAGTCGGCGACCCGCACCTGCGGAATGGCCGCCGCCACTTTCAGAAAACCGAAATTATCCAACTCGATCGAAGTGAAAGGTTAAAGGTGAAAAGTTAAAAGTGAAAGGTTGAAGTTGAAAAGTTTCTGACGAAAATCTTTTTGCGATCCACACTTTTCAATTTTTACTTTTATTGAGCCCATAGTTGCGCAAGGTTCAGAATCACCTGCTGGGCCTTGCGCATGGTAGTGAGCGAGCAGTACTCGAATTTGCCGTGGAAGTTCATGCCGCCCGTAAAGAGGTTGGGGCAGGGCAGTCCCATGAACGAGAGGCGTGCGCCGTCGGTGCCGCCGCGAATGGGCCGCACCAAGGGTTTGACGCCGGCCATCTCCATGGCCTGCAGTGCCTTGTCGATGACCTGCGGGTGGGGTTCCACCTGCTTGCGCATGTTGAAATACTGGTCGCGGAGGGTCAGCGAGAGCACACCGTCGCCGTATTTCTTGTTCAGCAGGTCGACGGCCGACCACATGAAGACTTTCTTCGCCTCGAACTTTTCGGCGTCGTGGTCGCGGATGATGTAGCTCACCGTCGCCTTTTCGACCGTGCCGTTGAGACCCACGCAGTGGTAGAANCCCTCGTAGCCCTCGGTNTGTTCGGGTTTCTCGGCTTCGGGCAGCATCCGCTGCAGNTCGCAGGCCACCTCGATCGCGTTGATCATCTTGCCCTTGGCATAGCCCGGGTGGACGTTGCGGCCCTGNATNTCGATCTTGGCGCTCGCGGCGTTGAAGTTCTCGTACTCCAGNTCGCCCTCCATGCCGCCGTCGANCGTGTAGGCGAAGTCGGCGCCGAACGCCGCCACGTCGAAGTAGTCGACGCCGCGCCCCACNTCNTCGTCGGGGGTGAAGCCGATGCGNATNTTGCCGTGCCCGATCTCGGGGTGGGNGAGCAGNTANTCGGCCGCCGTCATGATCTCGGCCACGCCGGCCTTGTCGTCGGCGCCCAAGAGNGTCGTGCCGTCGGTGTGGATGAGGGTGTGGCCCTTGAAAAAGGCGAGTTCGGGGAAGTCGGCCACGNGCATCGTGAGATGACCGTTGAGCACGATNTCGCCGCCGTCGTATTCGTCGATGATGCGGGGCNTGACCTCGGCGCCGCTCATGTCGGGCGANGTGTCGACGTGGGCGATGAAGCCGACGACAGGGGCGTTCTCGCAGCCCGGCGNCGCCGGGATCGTACCCATGACGTAGCCGTAGCGNTCCATCNCNACNTCGGTCATGCCGAGCATCGTCATCTCGTCGCGCAGCTCCGAGAGCAGCACTTTCTGCTTGTCGGTCGAGGGGAATGTCNTGCTCTCCTCCGACGACTGGGTGTCGTAGGAGACGTATTTCAGAAAACGTTCTTTCAGGTCCATTTTTTTTCAAGGTTNAATGTGAAAAGTGTTTCGTCAGCGACTTTTAACCTTTCACTTTTCACTTTTCNCTTTTCGNTTTAAGCGTGTGCAGGGCGAAATAGCCGACCAGCGCGATGTACATGGCNAGNCCGACCCATTCGGCGGCGTTCGAGGCGGCCCAGCCGGCGAGGAACCAGTCGACGTCGGCGAATTTGAGTATGGCGCTCACCACNCCCATCAGCGCACCGCCCGCGATGAATCCCGAGGCGATGAGCGTGCCCCGGTCGAAGCGCGCCTTGTTGAGCGCCTTGTCCNCGGTGCGGGTCGANACGTACCANGCCACCAGNCCGCCCACGACCAGCGGAGCGTTGAGNTCCATNGGGATGAACATACCCAGCGCGAACGCCAGCGCCGGAACGCCGATCGCCGTAAGGACCAGCGCCAGCATGGCACCGCAGAAGTAGAGCATCCACGGGGTCTGGCCGCCCGTCATGAGCGGCTGGATGACAGCTGCCATNGCGTTGGCCTGCGGCGCTACGAGGGCCCCCTCGCCTACGAAGCCGTAGGATTTGTTCAGCACGATCATCACGCCNGCTACNGTAGCCGCGGCAACCAGCGNGCCGAGGAACTTCCATNTTTCCTGTTTTTTNGGNGTCGTGCCGAGCCAGTAGCCGATCTTGAGGTCGGTGACGAAGCCGCCGGCCATCGANAGGGCCGTGCAGACNACGCCGCCGATAATCAAGGCNGCGGTCATGCCCGTCGGGCCGCTCAGACCCACGCTCACGAGGATCAACGACGAGAGGATCAGCGTCATGAGCGTCATGCCCGANACGGGGTTGGTACCCACGATCGCTATGGCGTTGGCTGCCACGGTGGTAAAGAGGAATGCGATGACGAAGACCACGGCGATNGCCGTGAGCGACTGCACCCAGCCGTCCAGAAGTCCGACNTGGAAGAAGACGAAGATCGAGAGCAGCGTGGCNNNCAGAATCGTNAGNATGCGTTTCATCGTCAGGTCGCGGTCCGTGCGGNCCGTCTCCGCCGTCTGCCCTTTGCCGCTGCCCAGNTCCGAAACGGCCAGTCCTACGGCTTGGCGGATGATCCGCGACTGCCTGACGATGCCGATGATGCCGGCCATGGCGATGCCGCCGATGCCCAAGGGTTTGCCGATGAACTGGAAGAGGTTTTCGGCCGTCAGCAGCTTGGCCGGGTCGGCCAGCAGGTCGGCCCGCGTGACGCCGAGGAGCGTGGCCATGGCGGCGGGATCGAGCGCTTCGGACAGCGATCCGACCACCGGCACGATGATGAACCATACCAAGCACGAGCCGGCCGTGATGATCATGGCGTATTTGAGCCCGATGATGTAGCCTAAGCCCAGCACGGCGGCCGAAGTGTTGAGGCTGAACACNACCTTGAATTTGTCGGCCGCCATGGCGCCCCATGCGCAGATGCGNGTCGAGACCGATTCGGTCCAGAGCCCGAACGTGCCGACGACGAAGTCGTAGAGACCGCCGATAAGGCCCGCCGTAGCCAGCAGCTTGGCNTGGTCGCCCCCTTTCTCGCCCGAGACGAGCACCTCGGTGGTGGCCGTCGCTTCGGGGAANGGGTAGCGGCCGTGCATCTCCTTGACGAAGTATTTGCGGAACGGGATGAGCAGTACGATGCCTAAGAGCCCGCCGAAAAGCGACGAGAGGAAGACCTGCCAGAACGCCGCGTCGAGCCCCAGAATGTAGAGCGCCGGNAGGGTGAAGATCGCTCCGGCGACGATCACGCCCGACGAGGCGCCGATCGACTGGATGATGACGTTCTGCCCGAGCATGTTCTTCTTGCCCAGCAGGTTGCCCATGCCCACGGCGATGAT
The DNA here is from genome assembly GCA_014796635.1 of Alistipes sp. Taxonomy (GTDB): domain Bacteria; phylum Bacteroidota; class Bacteroidia; order Bacteroidales; family Rikenellaceae; genus Alistipes. The sequence goes on along the minus strand of JAAVIK010000002.1, from coordinate 161,535 downwards.
CGCGATGGGGATCGCCGCCTCGAAGACCTGGCCGACTTTCAGACCGAGGAATGCGGCGGCGGCCGAGAAGACGACGGCCATGGCTACGCCCATCAGCACCGAGTAGGGCGTCGCTTCGCGCGGCGACGTCGACGCCGGCATCAGGGGGATGTATTCTTCGCCCGGAGCGAGTTCGCGGTAGGCGTTCTCCGGCAGCGAGGTGGGATTCTGTTCCATAAGTTCGGAAATCGAATTCGGTTATCGGTTGTCGCCGCTGCCCGAGATGCGGTTGCGCTCCATGCGCGAGCGGAGTTTGTCGACGTTGGTCTGCGCCACCTGCTCGAGGTCGTAGCCCAAGTCGTGCGAGAGGGTCGCGCAGTACCACAGCACATCGCCGATCTCTTTCATGATCTCGGCTTTCTTCTCGGGCGTGAAGTCGCGGTGGCCGTCGCGGATCACCTTTTTGACCTTGTCGGCCACCTCGCCCGCTTCGCCCGTGAGGCCCAGCGTCGGATAGACGATGCGGCTCTCCTCGGGGTAGATCGCCGTCTCGAGGGCGTGCTGCTGATATTCGTTGAGTGTCATGCGTTTTGATTTTAGGGATTGTTCTCGCAAAAATACGCAATAATTTCGGAAAGGCAATCGCCCGGCCCGCCCGCCTGCAAAAAAATACGACGGACCGCGAGGGGTTCGTCGTCGGTGCGCTGCGGCGGGCGGCAGGGTCAGAGCAGCTCCACCACCTTTTCCAGACCGATGCCGTGGGAGCCTTTGAGCAGGACCAGCGCATTGCCGATCGTCGGCAGGACCGCGGCCAGCTCGCTGCGCGAGGGGTAGCAGGCGACGCGGGCGGCGTCGGCTTCGCCGAGGCCCGCAGCGGCGACGGCCTGGGCGAATGCGGCGCCTACGAGGTGCAGTTCGGCGTCGGGGTCCTGCATCGCCTGCCGCAGGATCGCCCGGTGCTCCTCGGCCGACCAGGCGCCCAGCTCGAGCATGTCGCCCAAGATCAGTATGCGGCGCGTGCGCTCGCCGAGGGGTTCGGTCAGAAAATCGCCGACAGCGGCCCGCATACTCGACGGATTGGCGTTGTAGCAGTCGACGATCAAGGTGTTGCGGGCGGTTTCGGTGCGCTGCGAACGGTGGTTGTCGGGCGCATAGTCGGCGATCGCATGGCGCATGCGTTCCTCGTCGACGTCGAAGTAGCGGCCTATGGCCACTGCCGCGGCGATGTTGTAGCGGTTGTATTCGCCCGCGAGCCGGCTTTCGATGCCGTCGGCCAGCCGCTCGGAGTAGAGTTCGCAGGCCAGTGCGGGGCGCTCGGCGACCATCTCCGTGAGTACGGGGTCCTCCTCGCGGACGAAGACGCGTCCGCCGTGCGCGGCCAGAAAGTCGTAGAGTTCGCCCTTGCCGCGGCGGATGCCCTCGGGGCCGCCGAAGCCCTCGAGGTGCGAGCGGCCTATGTTGGTCAGAATGCCGTAGTTGGGTTCGGCGATCGCGGCCAGCCGGGCGATTTCGCCGCAGGCGCTGGCCCCCATTTCGACTACGCCGAACTCCGTCTCGCGCGTCATGGAGAGCAGCGTGAGCGGCACGCCGATGTGGTTGTTGAGGTTGCCGCGCGTGGCGCAGACCTCGAAGCGCTCGGCCAGCACGCGGGCGACCAGCTCCTTGGTCGTGGTCTTGCCGTTGCTGCCGGCCACGGCGAGGATCGGGATGCCCAGCGCCCGGCGGTGTTCGCGCGCCAGCTCCTGCAGGGCCTGCAGCGTATCGCCGACCAGCACCGTGCGGTCGCCGGTCGCGGCGGCCGGATCGTCCACTACGGCATAGGCCGCCCCCTTGGCGAGGGCTTCGGCGGCGAAGCGGTTGCCGTCGAACGTCGCGCCGCGCAGGGCGAAAAAGAGCGAGTCGGGTTCGATCCGGCGCGTGTCGGTCGAAATCCGGGGATGGCGGCAGAACAGGTCGTAGAGTGCCACGGTCTCAGATGTGTTTTTCGCCGTTCTTGTACTTCACCTCGTCGATGAANTTCTTGATNTTCTGCTCCTCGGCTCTGGGGCAGATCATCAGCACGTCGTCGGTGTCGACCACGATATACTCTTTCAGCCCGCTGATGACGGCGATNTTNTCTTTGGGCAGCGAGACGAACGACGAACGCGTATCGTAGAGGTAGCAGCCCTCGCCGGGGACGGCGTTGGCGTAGGCGTCCTTGCGCGAGTGCTGGTAGACCGAGCCCCACGTTCCCACGTCGCTCCAGCCGAAGTCGCCGCAGCGGACGTAGACGTTGTCGGCNTTTTCCATGATGCCGTAGTCGATCGAGATGGCNTGNCACTCCGCGAAGATCATCTCCACGGTGTTCTGCTCGGCCTCGGTGCCGACGACGCGCGTCAGTCCGCTGAACAGCGCGTGGTGTTCGGGCAGGTANTTCTCGAAAGCCNCGACGATGCTGCGGACTTTCCAGACGAAGATGCCCGAGTTCCAGAAGAATTCGCCGCACTGCAGGAANGTCTGCGCCAGCTCGAGGTTNGGCTTTTCGGTGAAGCACTTCACCTTGCTGATAGGCTGCGCGTNGGAGACCTGTATGTAGCCGTANCCCGTGTCGGGGCGCGTGGGCTTCACGCCGACGGTCATCAGCGCGTCGTGCTCGTCGGCGAAAGCGATGCACTCGCCGATGATGGTGCGGAAGTCGTCTTCGTTGAGAATGAGGTGNTCCGAGGGGGTGACGATCATCTCGGCGTCGGGGNTCTTNCCGAGCAGCGTATAGGCCGCATAGGCGATGCAGGGGGCCGTGTTGCGGCCTGCGGGCTCGCACAGCACCTGTCTGTCGGTCAGCTCGGGNAGGTGTTCGAGCACCANNCCCTTGTAGCGGCGGTTGGTGACCACCAGAAAATTCTCCGGCGGGACGATCTTCGCGAAACGCTCGTAGGTGTGGCGGATGAACGACTTGCCGGTTCCCAGAATGTCGAGGAACTGCTTGGGCATCGACTGCCGGCTCTTGGGCCAGAAGCGCGAGCCGATGCCGCCGGCCATGATCACGCAATATTTGTTGCTTGCGGGGATNTTTGCCATAGTAAGTTAGGATTGCGTCTACAAAGATAAAAATATTTTCGTAACTTTGCAGCTCATAGCGGAATTAAATTCGCTTCGTTATGCAAGTACGACTGTTTACCATACCCAACCTGCTCACGCTCTCCAATCTGCTCTGCGGCTCGGTCGGGGCCGTGGCGGCGCTGAGCTGCGGCGACCTCGCGCTCGCTTTCTGGATGATGATCGCCGCCGCCGGATTCGATTTCCTCGACGGTTTCGCGGCGCGTCTNCTCANNCAGGACGGTCCGCTCGGCATCGANCTCGATTCGCTGGCCGACGACGTGTCGTTCGGCTTCCTGCCNGCGGCGATTCTCTATGTGCTTTACGGCCGGACATCGGGCGTGCTGCCCGATTGGGCCNGATTCTCCGTGTTCGTGCTCGCCGCGTGCGCAGCCCTCAGACTGGCCAAGTTCAATATCGACGATTCGCAGCACACCGAATTCTGCGGACTTCCGTCGCCTGCCGCTGCGCTTTTCTGCGCGTCGCTGGGGCTGCTCGCCGAGCGGTACGGACTGGCNCCGTCGCGCGAGACGGTGGTGCTCGCGGCTTTTGCCGTCGGNGCGTTGATGGTCTCGCCCGTGCGGATGTTCGCCCTCAAGTTCCGGCACTACGGCTGGAAAGGCAACGAGGTGCGTTATTCGTTCCTGCTGGCGGGCGCCGTGCTGCTGGCCGTGCTGCAGCTGCGGGCGGTTCCGGTCGTCATCGCGTTCTACGTNCTGCTGTCGCTCGTGCGGGCATGCGTTTGCCGCGGCGGCGAGGAGAAGGAGAAGTAGCCTCTGCGGACCATGAGAAAGGACCGCCGGGAGCATGAAGCGCGCGGAACGGAAAAGATCGTCTGAAAATTAAATCGTTATCTTTGCGGCGGATTTCCGCCTTCGGAATATGTCGAAGTTGTCGAGAAGATTGGTTGGAACTCTGCTGACGGGGCTGCTGACGGNGGCTCCGGCGAGCCTGTCCGCCCAGCTGGATGCCCGGGCCGTTCTGCGGGCCCAGCAGCGCGGCGAGGAGACCAGCCTCTACGGCAACAATCCCTACGAGACCGGCGAAGAGGAGGAGGGCGCCGAACAGCAGCAGGATACCACCAAGAAGAAAAAGCGGATCCGCANGCCGCTCGAATCCTACTTCTTCAGCGATTCGGTCCGGGCACTCAACAACTTCAGGTGGCACGTCAGCCGCGATTACAACCGGGTGGAGATCGGGCCGCTCGATACGACGCTCATGGATTTCCGCATCGACTACCCGTTCTACCGCGAGGGGGTGGGCGACATGGCGCAGGGCGCTTTGGGGCAGACCTCGCTGCCGCTCGACTATTTCCGGCGGCCGCAGTCGTTCGACTTTTCGTTCGCCGATCCCTACTACGCCTATACNTACGACATGGAGAACGTGCCGTTCTACAACACCAAGCGGCCGCTCATCCGGCTGGGNTACATCGAGTCGGGACAGAAGCGTTACCGCGAGGAGAATTTCGACGTCATGATGGCTCAGAACGTCTCGCCGACGACCGGCTTCAACGTCGACTACAAGGCGCGCGGCACGCGGGGCCAGTATATCTGGTCGCGGACCAAGAACCACAACCTCTCCGTCGCCGTGAACCATACCGGCAAGCGCTATTCGGTCCATGCGGCCTATTACAACAACCACATCGAGCAGCAGGAGAACGGCGGTGCGGTCGGCGTGTGGGCCATTGCCGATACGACGTTCCAGCTGCCGTCGGGCGTGCCCATGAAGCTCACCGACGCCGAGGCGAAGAACATCTACCGCAACAACGCCTTTTTCCTCACGCAGTCCTACGGCATTCCCCTGCAGCGGATGACCGAGAACGATTTCTCGATGGCCGGGCTTTCGGCCGTCTATATCGGTCATTCGTTCCAGTACAGTTCGTGGAGCAAGGTCTACACCGACCGCCGGGCGACCTACACCGACGACCGCGATCATCGCGACGAAAACGGCGAGTTCGTTCCGGCCGACTACGAATATTACGACCATTGGTATATCGATCCCGGCCGGACGCGCGATTCGCTCTACGAGCGGGTCATCTCCAACCGCCTTTTCATCCAGGCCCAGCCGTGGGACCGCAACGGGGTCGTCGGCACGATCGATGCGGGGGTGGGGCTGGACCTGCACACCTACTCGCAGTTCTCCTTGGACGACTATACGACCGGCCGCCAGGGCAAGGTCCGGAAGACGAGCTACTTCGCCTACGGTTCGGTGGGCGGCAAGATCAAGAAGTACGTCGACTGGGATGCGAATCTGAAGTTCTACCCCTCGGGCTACCGGGGCGGCGACCTCGAGATCGGGGCGCATCTGGCGCTCACGGGCTTCATCCGCCGGCATCCCCTGATTCTCGAGGGGCGTTTCTCCATGACCCGCCGCTCGCCCTCCTACTGGCAGGAGAATCTTTTCACGAACCACTACATGTGGTCCTCTCCGCTGGACAAGGAGAACGAAACGCGCTTCGAGGTGCGCTTCTCGGTTCCCGATTACGCGTTCGAGGTCGGAGTCCGTCAAGGGGTGGTCGCCGACAAAATCTATTACGGCGCCGACAGCCGCATCGCCCAGCACGACGGCACCGTGAGCCTCACGAGCGCCTACCTGCGCAAGGATTTCCGCTTCGGCGGCTTCCACCTCGACAACCGGGCGCTGCTGCAGTGGAGCACCGATCAGGCGGTGGCTCCCGTTCCTCTGCTGAGCGCCTACCTGTCGTATTACTACGAGTTCTGGGTCGTGCGCAACGTGCTGCGCCTGCAGGTCGGGCTCGACGGCCATTACCATACGCGCTACCGGGCTCCCGGCTACAATCCGGCGCTNTCGGCGTTCTACAACCAGCGCGAGGTCGAGGTGGGGAATTACCCCTACGTCGACGCTTTCGCGATGGCCAAGTGGAAAAGGATGCGCATTTTTCTCAAGTATCAGCATGTCAACAAGGGATTGTTCGGCAACGGCGAGTATTTCTCCGTAGCCGGCTATCCGCTCAATCCCGGCATGTTCAAGATCGGTATTTCGTGGGGATTCTATGATTAGGATTAGGTGTCGTCTTGCGTGGCAGAAGCTCTCCGCGATCCGTTTCCCGAGGTGGAAAAAGGTCCTTTCGGTCTTCGGTATTCTGATGATCGTCACCCCGTTCGGGCATCTGGGGCCCCGCTGGACCGAGCCCGATCCGGTGGCCGGGTTCGTGGGGGCGGGCCATACGCTGCTCATGGAGGGCGACTACGTGATTTCGCCTTACGACGAGCTGATCCGCCGCATCAGCGAGGAGGAGGGCCACGACTGGCGGCTCATCTCGGCCATGGCCTACCACGAGTCGCGGTTCCGCTCGCACCTCGTGTCGCGGCGCGGCGCCCGGGGGCTGATGCAGGTCATGCCCGCCGTGGCACGGCAGTTCGGCGTTCCCGTCGAGCTGATCGCCGATCCCGAGATCAACGTCCGGTTGGCCAACCAGCTGCTGACGAGTATTCTGGCTTCGCTGCGGATGCCCGACAAGGTCTCCGACCGCGATCGCATGAGCATCATGTTGGCCTCTTATAACAGCGGCTTGGGCCATGTCCGCGATGCGCGGCGTCTGGCCCGCTATTACGGCGAGAATCCCAATTCGTGGAATGTCGTGCGCCGCTATCTGAGGCTGAAGTCCCTGCCGGAGTATTACAACCACAAAGTCGTCCGCTGCGGCCGCTTCACGGGCAGCCGCGCGACGCAGGCCTACGTCAACGACGTGCTCGACCACTACCGCCAGTATTGCGCCATAGCGCCGCTTTAGCGGCGGCCGTTCGGCAAAACCCCCTCGGACCATTCGGTCCGAGGGGGTTTCGTTTTGCGCATGCGCGGCTCGGAGNGNCGCTCAGAGGTCCGCTTCGTCGTAGATCAGCTCGAAGTCGTCGAGCCACATGCGGGTCTGGCTCGAGCCCGTGAAGTAGTCGCCCCAGCGCGACCCCGAGCAGACGATGATCAGGTGGGTCGGCGCCGCCGTCTTGTCGCGCCAGTCGATCGGAATCTCGAACTGCGTCCATTCGTCGATGTTCTCCTTGAGGATCCATTCGCCGTAGCCGATGACGTCCNTGGCATTCTTGTCGAAAAGCTGCTGGTCGCTCGGTTTCGTGCGTATCTGCACGGGCGATTCNGCGGTGCCGCCGTATTCCTCGGGCGTCCACGTGCCGAGGGCNATGTAGATCGAGCCCTCGTCCATGTCGTCGGAGGTCAGCGTCGTGCCNGCAGGGCTGCTGCCTATTCCGTCGATCCGNCCCGGCGTATATNTCACCCAGCCGCGCAGTGCGATGGGGTGGGTGGCGAACGGACGGCCGAAGTTGAGGATGCCGTTGGTGCCGTCGGTTTTGGCATAAACTCCCGTGAAGATGTTTCCGGCGGCGAATTTGCCGATTCCCATTACCGAGGCCATCGTCGATTCCAGATAGGCCGCATATTGTCCCTCCGAGCCGGGGCGGGGCTGCCGGACCCCCTCGCAGATGACTTTGCCGGCCATCTTGGCGCCGGGGTTTCCGCTGTGCCAGAACGCCTGTTCGTCCGACAGGTAGGGNCATACGATATCTTTCTGCGTGCTCCACTCCTCGAATCCGCCGTTGGGCAGCGCCAGCGCCGGTTCGGTGGTGAAAGGCATGATCTCCGTGGTGTCGTCGTTGGAGTAGGCGACGGCTTCGTAGCGCGTTTCGGGCAGGAGCCCCTTGATCTGGGTGTGGAACGAACCGCCGTCGAATACGATCTGCTCCTCGGGCACCTCCACCCATTCTTCGGCCCCCTCGGCCCGGTAGCGGAAGCCCAGCTTCGTGCCGTTCAGACCGTCGGCATAGAGCCATGCCGAGTGGGTCCACGGGGCGATATCGGTGAACAGGACTTTGATCTCGGAGTATTCCACCTCCAGCACCCAATGCTCCACATGGCCATGGTAGATCACGGTGATGTTGCGGGGCGTCGTGAAGTCGCTCGTCAGCGGGAGGTCCTCCTCGCCGATGAGGCTGTCGTCCGCGGCCATCATCTGCGTGATTCCCCGCGGTCCGAGCTTCAGACCGGTGATCTCTACCGAGGAGAGGTCCTCGAATCCGACGCAGACCTTGGCTGTCCTNGGGTCGCCGTCGGGGTTCCACTTCGTGCTGCCGACCTGCCCGGCGACGGTGAAGATGCGCTCGATGGTCTGNTGCGCTTCGATGGTCCACAGATACTCCTGATAGATCGAGAGGGTGACGAGGAGCGGGTTTCGCATGTCGTGCCGCCCGACGATCTCGATCGCGTTGCCCTTGCCGTCCGTAGCCTTGGCGTCGTCGGTCACCTTGCATTCGGTGATCTCCACGGCCTGGATGTCGGTCGTCTCCTCCAGCGGCAGGATCACGCGCCGCGCCGCGGCGTCGATCGTGGGCTCGCCCTTGAGACCCTCGGCCGCGATCGTTTCGATCGAGCATACCGCCAGCGGATAGGGGATGTCGTTCTCGATGCACGCCGTCAGCGTCAGCATCGATAGATAGAGGCCAAGTCGTTTCATCGTCAGGTTCGGTTGCCTTTTTTCTTGTTCCACAGGTGGACGGTCATGCCTATGCGGATGTCGGCGATGTTGAGCCGGAAGTCCATCTTCGAGTAGCGGCGCGAGCCGATTTCGTTNCCNTGGGCGTCGAACTGCCGGATGTGCGAGTATTTGAAGCCGCCCAGNCCGAACGAGAGCGTCGCGCAGACGTTGGGAAAGGCGTATACGGCGATGCCCGGACTGAACCACGCCTTGACGCTGGCGTTCTTCGACTTGGTCTGCTTGCTGCTGTCGCCCGATTTGTAGGCGAAGATGTTGTCGCCCATGGTGAATGCCAGCTCGAATTCGCCGAACGCTCCGAAGCGGCCTTTCTCGTCGAGCGGTACGTAGGAGCGGTGGAACAGGCCGATCGAGTAGCGGTTGCTCGTCAGACTGAGCCACGGTATCTCGAGGTCGATGTCGTTCTGCTCGCCCAGATTGATGCCGAACGAGTCCAGATCGCCCGAGATACGGGTGTAGCCGAAGCGGGCGCCCACGCAGTTGTTGTCGCGGTAGAAGTAGCCCGCAAAGGGGTTGACCGTCGTCACGTTGCCGCTCAGCTTGATCTCCTCGAAGATGGGGAACAGGTCGGCATCTTCGGTCGAGAGGGTGCCGTAGGAGATGGTCAGACCGCAGAGGATTTCGCCCTTGAATACGAAGCGGTTCTTGTTGATTTCGCGGTCGATGCGGCGGCTCGTCGGCAGGAAGCGCTGCTTGAGCCGCATGCCCCGCGGGCTGATNGTCACGGATTCCGCTTCGATATCCATGGCCGGCTCGTCGGAGACTTCTTCGTCCGGGGGGAGCGGCGTTCCGGCAAGGGGTTTCCTGTCGTCGGGGGCCTCCTCCTGCATCGGTGCGGCGAGCGTCGTGTCGGCGGCCGAAGCACGGAGCGCGGGAGCCGTCAGCAGCAGCCCTGAGAGCCAGAGGATATGTAGCGTTCGGGTTTTCATCGTGCGCGGCAGGTCAGAGGTGGAACGAAACGCCCAGTCCGATGGAGAGGGGGTTGATGCGGAAGTTCATGTTGCTGGTGCGGATATCGGCCGTTTCGACCTGGTTCTTGATCTGGCGCGAATGGGTGTAGCTGATGCCCATCACGCCGATGTTGATCTCGATAGCCATCGTGTTGGTGGCGAAAGCGATCAGCCCCGGCGAGACGCCCAGAGCGATCGAGGTGCCCGTTTCGTAGGTGCCCCGAATGGGGGTGTCGGCCGCGAATTTAGTCTGGTGCCCGCCCATTTGCAGCGACATTTCGTTGAACAGGGCGAAGCGCTTGTTGCGTCCCAGCGGGATGTACTGGCGCCAGAAAACGGCCGCCGAGTAGGAGTGCTTGAGCGAATAATAGTAGTCGGCCCGGATGTTGGTTCCGCTCTCCTCGTCGCCGAGGCTCAGTTGGCCCCCGTCGACCCGCAGCAGGGTTCGCGAATAGATCAGACGCAGGCCCACGGCCGAGTTGTCGCGCAGGGCGTAGCCGATCATCGGCGACACCTTGAACGTGTAGCCGTCGCTGTCGATGCCCTCGATGATGAAGAACGTGTAGTTGCTGTTGGTGTGGGTCGAGTAGGAGACCGAGCCTCCGAAAATCCATTGTCCCGCCGGCACGAACACATGTTTTACATCCACCAGCCCGCGCTGCTGCCGCAGTTCGTTGATCGTCGGCAGCGCCGTCGTGTCGGCGGCCGGCGCTTCGCCGCGTGCCGCAGCATGCAGGGTCGCACCCCATAGGGCGGCGGCGAGCAGTGCGTGGCGTAGAAAGGTCATGCGTCGGCGGTTAGTAGATCAGTTCCATGTCGTCGAGGTATATGCAGCTCGACGACGAGCCGGCGAAATAGTCGCCGTACTTGCTGGCCGAGGCGGTCAGCATCAGGTAGGTCGGCACCTCGCCCTCGTATTCTTCGTTGTAGTGCAGGTCGAGGACGATCTCGGTCCACTCCGCCATCGACTGCGAGTTGGTCCACTCGGCCCAGGCGATGATGTGGCCGTCGTCCCGGTCGTTGGCGCTGCTCTTTCCGTTGATATGGGTGCAGTAGGGCATGGTCTTGCTGTTCGCCGCGAAGTCGAGGAACGTATCGGAGTAGCGGGTGTCGACGATGTGGGGTCCGTCCATTTTGCAGAGGCAGATGTAGACCTGGTTGACGTCCGCATCCCCCTTGCTTACGCTGCCGCCGGCATAATCCACCGAGCCCACGGTGCCCTTGTACCAGAATTTCAGCTGTCGGGGCCGATAGGTGAACCCGAACGGCTTGCCGAATCCGATCACGCCGTCGGTGCCGTTGGTTCCGAGGTATTTGCCTACGAAGATGTTGCCCGCCGCGAACTTGCCGATCGATCCCAATCCTACGAACTGCGAGTTGAGGCAGGCCGAAGTCGCGCCGGCCGAGCCGGGGCGGGCGTCGTTCGCGTTGGTCGTTACGTTCTTGTTCATCGTCGACGAGCCGTGGTTGCCCGTGTCCCACCACTGGTCGTTGCGGTCGGTCTCCGAGGTGTAGGGCACCAGCGGCGAGGAGCCCGTCCATATCTCGAACCCTGCGTTGTAGACCTGCGGTCCCAGCGGGTAGGATGCCTGCTGTGCGGCGCCGATCGTCGTGCCGTCGATCGACAGACGGTATTCGTAGGCGCTGCCCAAGGCGGCTATGGCGGCCGGCATCGAATAGGTCTCCTCGGCCGTCTGCGTCAGCGTCGCGGCGGTCCATCGGGTTTCGCCCTGTTTGCGGTATTCCATCGTCACCGTCGAGGCCGGACGCAGGACGCAGCCGCGCCATACCCGATCGTCGAACCACGGGTTTTCCGGGGCGGGCAGCGCTCCCTGCGTGCGTACTATGGTCTCCTTGATGCCCTCGCCGCCGTCTCGGTCGATAGCCGTCACGGTCAGCGTGTGGGGGCCGCCGCTCAGTCGGGCGAAGAACTTTTCGCCCAGCACCAAGCGCAGGGAGGTGGAATTCTCGAAATCGACCGCGATGCCGTTCGCATCTTCCGCATAGGCTTCCGTCGCCGGTACCGCGAACGTCGCGCCGTCGACCTGCACCTGTATCTCCTGCATGTCGGCGATGGACGATATCCGGTAGCCGAGTTCGCCCTCGACGAACGCCTGCGGCTCTCCGGTCTCGAATCCGTCGCCCGCGATCTGCGGGTTGGGCTGGAAAACGACCGGGTCGAATATCTCCTCGACCGATTCGTCGAGCGTGAGCGTGAACTCGAGCGTGCCGCCCAGGTCCGGCGAGTATTTGAGTTTGAGCTGGTAGCAGATGCCCGTCTCGGCCGTCAAGGCTTTCGATCCCGTTTTGGTCAGTTCGAGCGGTTCGCCCTCCTTTTCGCCTTTGCCGCAGAATTGCCAGCAGAACGTCGCGGCATTTTCCGGCAGGATGAAGTAGCCCGTTTTCGTCTCCTCGTAGGTGAGAGAGAGGACTTTGCCGGCGTCGATGCGGCCTTGGTCGTAGCTCTCGTCGATCGCCACGGTCGTGCCGAACGATTCGTTGAACGTCTTGGCGATCGTCCGGTCGTACTCCACCCTCACGAGGGTGTTGAGGAGCCGGCAGTTGACCGTCACCGAGGTCGACGCCCCCTCGACGATTCTGAAATCCTGTTCGCCCCGGTAGCTGGGCTCGTCGAACGTCGCTTCGGCCTTGCTGCCCGCTTCGACTGCGATCGCATATTCGCCGGCCAGCAGCCACAGCGAGGTCGGCATGGCGTCGAGCGAGTCGTAGCGGCGGATCAGCTCCTTGGTGGGTTCGCCCGCTTCGTCGGTGCCGTATTTATAGACCCGGATCGCGCTGTGCTCCCGCAGGTATTGCCGGTAGGCTTCCTCGTCGGCCGTCGTACGGCTCCGGGGCAGGGCGATGGCGATCGAAACGGCCCCCTCGCCCGGCTTGCCCGGTATTTCGGCCGGTTCGTCCGTGCAGGCGGCGCCTGCCAGCAGAGCCCCCCACAGAAAAACCGTATGCAGCAGTTTGCGTCCCATCGTCCGTTAGTTTTGTGCCGGTACGCGAAGCATGATCGTCGCTTCGGCCTGCTGTCCGGCGTTGTCGGTGACTACCAGTCTGAAATCGGTGTCGCCCTCGAATACGCTCATCATGTCGATCAGGTTGGTCGATATGGAGAATGTCAGCGCGGTCCGATCCTTCACATCGTCGCCCGTCGGGAATCCGAAGCCGTTGAGCGCTTCGCTGATGTCGCCGGGATCGGTCAGCTCGAACGACGAGGGCATCATGCCCGCCAGCCCCTCTTCGAGGGCACCGCGGATCTCCACCCACAGCGAGCGCACGCCCTGCGGAATCGACAGATCGAGGTTCACGTCCATCCCTGCGAACGTTTCGTAGCGGGTTCCGAGGTTATGGCCCGGCCATACGATCCGGGGACCGTCGCCCGTGTCGGTCTGTACGGCGATCTTCAGCTCGTGCGTGCTCTTGCGGCCCGCTTCGTCGGCGATCGTCAGCGTGAACGTGTGGGTCCCCTCGTAATTGCTCAGGATTTTCATAAGCACGTCCAGCGGGAACGTGCGCTCCGTCACGTTGAGGTTGACGGCCGGAAAGCCCCAGGAGCGGAGCTCTGCGAGAGGCACACTCTCGGCAGGCAAGGTGAACATGTCTACGGGCTCGGTCAGCTCCGATACCTGCAGCAGGTTGCTGAATGCAGCGTTGTCGGTGCCGACGGCGATCGTCAGCGACGCCATCGGGTCTTTGGTCGTGATGGTGAAGTCGCAGGGCTCGTTGAAGTAGCCGTTCGCGTCGAAGCTGTCGGGCGTGAGCGTGTAGACCTCGTCCAGCGAGTGACCGGGCCATACCAGCTTCGGAGCGTCGGGGTCGTTTTCGTCCGGAATCCGTTCTTCGCAGAGTGCCGTGACGACGATTTTCCGGCTGTCGACCACCACCTCGTCGTTCTCCATCCACGTCTCGATCTCGGCGTTGATGATCACCGTGCCGTCTTCGGCATTCTGCAGCCCCACCGTGATGTTGTGGTACTGGCCCGCCGTGGCATTGGCGGCCACGGGCAGCAGCTGGCGCACGATCTCCTTGCCGTTGAAGTTGGTGGTCAGATAGAGCACCAGCGGGTTGGCGCGGTCGGCGTCGGGCTTGAGGTAGCCGATCAGATCGGGTTCCTTGCCCTCGAATACCAGCGATTTGTCGTCGCCCAGCACCAGCTCGGCCGTCGTATTCTTGCTCATCGTGGCGATGAGCGTATCCTTGTATTGTACCGTCACCATGACCGTCAGCAGGCGGCAGGTCATATCCTGCAGCGCCGTGGTCATTCCCTTGGCGATCGTGAAGTTCTGCGTGGTTCCGTAGGTCGGAGTGCCCTCCATGCCCTCCCACGCCACATCGGGCGTCTCGCCCGAATAGACCGACAGCGTGTAGGAGCCTACGGGCAGCTCGATCTGCTCGGGGCGGTCGCCGTAGGCGAACGAGGTTCCCGTCGCTCCGGTGGCGTCGGTCACCTCCACCGGCTGGCCGGAGGCATCGAGAATCTCCACCGTGTAGCTCTCCACGTCGACGTTGGCGGCGCGGGTCCGGGCGTAGGATTCGGGACGGTTGTCGACATGTTCGGCCCGTTCCTCGACCGTCATTTCGAGTCGGTCGAACGTGAGGTAGCCCGTGTCGGCGTCTTCTCTGTCTCCGCCCTCGAAGCGCGAGGTCTCCTCGACGCACGAAGCCGCCAGCAGCAGGCTGCAGGCGAGAGCCGGGATCATGTATTTTCGGATGTTCATCTTCATAGTCGTTCTCTTATTCATCGGTCTCCGCCGGTTTTATGCCTCCTCCGGCCGGGCCGCATCGTTGAGTTCTTCGTCGATGATTTCGGTGCGGATCGGCTCGTCGTTGAACGTGACGACGATCTCGCCCGTATTGCCCACGCCCGTTATGTCGTAGACGTAGGTGTAGAGCCGGCCGGCTTCCGGCGCGGCGTTGACCTGTTCGGCGAACTGCACGGTCTGCGCCGGCTGCGTCGCCGACGGGGTTTGCTTGGTCGCTTCGCCCGCAATGGCGAAGCGCGCCGGACGTACGTAGCAGTATCGGGGCACCGCTTTTTCACCGGCTTCGTAGCCGATTTCTATCTCCTCGCCGGCCTCGGTCTTCAGCGTGAAGCGGGCTCCGTTGGCGAAGTAGCCTTGGAAGCGGTCGCTGAAAAGTATGCGCACCGCCGTGTTGGCCAGCCGGGCCGTGATGTCGACGCGCGTGGCTTCGAGACCCACGGAGACCAGTTTCGTCGCCGAGCCCTCGAAGTAGGGCCGGTCGATGCCCTCGGGTGCGCGGTCGGCGCCCGGTTCCTCTCCCGAGAAAAGGGTGATCTTGTAGCGCGTCGCCCAGAGGTAGTCGCTCTGGCTGTCGTAGGAGCCCAGCGTCGGCCAGATCTGCGCGAAGTCGTGCTGCGGATCGATGCTTTCGACGAGCAGTCCCAGGTCCGCGACCGCAGGGACCGTCTCGGCCGGAATCTCCACGCGCGTCTCCGCACGGGTCTCGGTCGTCACGACCGCCGAGCATGCCGCCGAAAAACACAGCGTGCCGTAGCCCGTCGCCGGGGCGTCGTTCGTCTCTTTCGCGCATCCGGCCAGCAGGGCCGCCGCCCAAAGTATGGTCGTATATCGTTTCATTCTCAGTGTACGATCGTTACGCGGATGTTGTCGATGTAGCAGTCGTAGTAGACGCCCGTGACGGCCAGCCATCCCGACGACTTGTATGTAAATATCTGCCACGAAAGTCTCGACGACGCATTGCAGCCCGCAACGGTTTCGGTGAGTTTGTCGGGAAGATTCCGCGTGTCGGAGAGTTTGGTGACATGCTGTTCCGAAAAAACGGTGTGGGTGAACTCGGCATCGGCGCCGACCGCCGTCTGAGTGTCGGCCGTGTCGGTGCGTCCGAACGTGCAGGTCGCTACGGCATTGCCGCCGCCCGTTCCGCTGTGGTTGTCGTATCCCATGTCGAACGATACCCTTACGTCGACGGCCTTTCCGTTCCGGATCGGCAGCCGGGAGGTGTCGACGCGCCCTTTGGAGCGCGAATTCGTGATTCCGCTGTGGGTGCTTACGTGGCAGGTGGCTACGATGCAGTTGTCGGGATCGGTGTGCGCCCGGGCTCCGCTCCAGTTCGGCAGGCCCCAGTCCGACAGGTCGGCGGCATCGTCCGTGGAGTGGTTGCCTATTCCGGCGAAATCCTCGGAGAGCAGATAGGGCGCGGCGACCGTGCAGCCGTCGGCAGAGAGGCCGCTCATCGCGCAGTGTTTGCCGTAGACCCCCTCGGTGTTTTCCGAGCCTACGCTCAGCCCTACTTCGATGCCGTCGGCGAAGCCCGCTTTCTGGTCGCTGAAAATCTTCAGCGAGAAAGTCCCGTCGCCGTTCGCCGCGATCGTGCGGGTGATGTTGTGCAGTTCCAGCGACGGAAATTCATATCCCTCCGGCATCTCCAGCAGATCGATCTCGGTCACGGGTTCGCCCAGATGCGCCGGGTCTACCGCCAGCCGGAAGTCGCTCTGCGGGCGTGCCTCGTCGATGGTCAGCTTCACCGGGGTGATCCTGCCCGCCGTGCAGTCGCGGAAGCTCCACGTCGAGAGCGGCCACGAATATTCCGTGCCGTCGGTCGCCGTGAAGCGCACTTCGCCGCCCGTCAGATCGGCCGGGGCGATGAAGACCCAGAACGTGTCGCCCTCGTCGACCGGCCGGGCGAAGTCGAGCGTCACGGCATCGGCCGTCGCCGCCGTTTCGGGGGCCGCATCCGGATCGGCGAGGTTCCACGTCATGCGGCCCGCCACCGGCTGCGGAAAGCGGATGCGCAGTTTCTCGATCGGGCGGCCCAGCAGGTTGCGGCCCTCCGGAATCGTGATCTTCAGCGCATGGACCTTGTGGCGGAAGCGCAGGGTCAGTTCGTTGAGTATCTCTTCCCGCAGTTCGGTGCTCTGCGCCGCTGCCAGCATGATGTCGAGGTTGCCGTTCCATGTGCCGTCCTGCACGGTCGGGATCGTATAGGTCACTCTCGTCCCCTCCGCCGCTTCGGGCATGGGGTAGGAGGCATAGTAGTCGTAGGTCCCGGCGTTCATGGCGTCGACCATGCCCGTGAAAAGTCCCTGTTCGGGGTCTTCGCGCGGGTACCAGAGGGTGAAAGGCGCGTTCTCGAAAGCGGCGCCGCCGTTCGTATAGGCCCAAAGGGCGATCTTGTCGCCCTTGATCCAGCGGGCCGTCAGCCCGTCGTCTTCCAGTGCGGTGCGGGTCGCCGGGGCGTGGATCGCCACTTCGATCCGGCGCGAGGTCTCCGGTTCCGGGGTCAGCCCCTCCTCGCGATGGCACGCGACGACCGCCGCCGCGAGACACGCGAACGTCGGCAGAAAGGCTAACTGGTTGAAAATCCTCATATATCTCTTTTTTGAAGACGTGGCAAAAGTAGGCAACAAATCTTCCGAAATAAAATATTTTCAACGAATTCCGCGATTTTCATCATGAAATCCCCTTTTCGACCCCGAAATTTTCCCGGAAAAATGCGGTTTCGGCCTTTGCGGAGCCTTTCCCGCGCCCGGATGCAAAACGGCAGCGGCGGAATTTTCCGCCGCTGCCGATCGCTTTTATTCCTGTTTCACGTATTGGTCGAGCCACCCGAAAAATTCGCGGTTCCACACCAGCGAGTTCTGAGGTTTGAAGACNTGGTGCGCTTCGTTCCCGAACTCCACCAACCGGGCCGGGATGCCGCGCACGCGGGCTGCCGTGAACGCCTCGAGCGACTGGGTGTAGGGAATGCGGAAGTCCTTTTCGCCCGTGAAGATCAGTATCGGCGTGTCCCACTTGGCCACGTATTTGTGCGGCGAGCGGGCGTAGGAGCGCTGGGCCACGGCGTTTTTCGTATCCCAGTAGGGGCCGCCGTAGTCGTTGTTGACGAACCACAGCTCCTCGGTCTGGCCGTACATGGCGTCGAAGTCGAAGATGCCGCAGTGGGCGANGAACGCCTTGAAGCGCTTCTGGTGGCAGCCGGCCAGATAGTAGACCGAGTAGCCGCCGTACGAGGCTCCTACGCAGCCCATGCGGGTCTCGTCGGCCCACGGTTCGCGCGCCACGTCGTCGATGGCCGAGAGGTAGTCGCGGATGTTCTGGCCCGAGTAGTCGCCCGAAATCTGGTCGAGCCACTCCTGTCCGAACGAGGGCAGACCGCGGCGGTTGGGCGCCACGACGATNTAGCCCTGCGCCGCCATGAGCTGGAAGTTCCAGCGGTAGCTCCAGAACTGCGAAACCACGCTCTGCGGGCCGCCTTGGCAGTAGAGCAGCACCGGGTATTTCTTCGCCGGGTCGAAGTCGGGCGGCAGGATCACCCACGTGAGCATCTGTTTGCCGTCGGTGGTGCGGACCCAGCGTTTCCGCACTTCGCCCATCTTCACGGCTTCGTAGATCGGGGCGTTGATCTCCGAAATCTGCGTCAGGGTCCCGTCCGCCGGGTCGACGTCGAAAAATTCGGTCGCCATAGAGATCGTGCAGACTTCGGCGACGATGCGTCCGCCTGCCATTGTGAAAGCGTCGATGTCGTGGTCGCCGCGCGTCAGCACCTCCGCTTCGCCGTCGGTCAGCGCNGTGCGGCANATCTGATGCGTCGCTTCGATCGGCGCGATGAAGTAGAGTTCGTCGTTGCCGTTCCATACGACGTTCATGGCGTTGTAGTCGAAATCTTCCGTCAGGTCGCGCATCGCGCCCGTCGCGAGGTCGCAGACGAAAAGCCGCTCCTTATCCGATTCGTTGCCCGCGCGGCGCATCGAGCGGAATGCGATCTTCTCTCCGTCGGGCGACCAGACGGGGTATTTGTCGTAGCCCGGCATGTCGTCCGCTATTTTGGCCGGCAGGTCGCGCACTTCGCCCGCGCATTCGGACTTGCGCTCCGGCGAGGGCTTGCAGATGTTCTGCGTGGCGCCCGTCGCGAGGTCGTAGACGAAGATATCCGAATCGGTCGACACGGCGTAGGCCGTGCCCGTCAGCGGNTTGCAGGTGTAGGCCAGCTTCGTGCCCTGCGGGTTCCATGCGATTTCGGCCATGTCGAAGTAGGGGGCCAGCGGCGCGTCCCACGCCGCCTCGGCGCCGAGGATGTCCGTGCCGCCCGTCACGAGTTCTTCGCCCAGCNCGGCGACGAAGATGTGGCGGTAGTCGCCCTCGTCCCAGTAGTCCCAGTGGCGNGCCATCAGGTCGTCGTAGATGCGGGCCTGCGATCGGGGCATGTCCNTNTNAANGTCCGACGACTTGCGGGCTGCGACGTGCACCGCCTGNACCCACCAGATGTGCCGGCCGTCGGGGCTCACGCCGAAGCCCTCGACTTCGGGAATCTCTCCGCCCGTAAGCTGTACGGGATGCGTGCCGTCGGCGTTCATTTTCCACACCTGCGTCGAGCCGCTGCGGTCCGACAGGAAGTNGATCGCCTTGCCGTCGGCCGACCATTGGGGCGAGTGGTTGTTCGACGCATAGTCGGTCAGCTGCCGGCATGCGCCGGTGGCGATCTCCTGGGTCCATATCGTCGCGATGCCGCGGTCGGCGGTCATGTCGTATTCGGTCACGGCGTAGAGGAGCTGCGCACCGTCGGGCGAGAGCGACGAGGAGCCTGCGCGCCGCATCTTCCACATCACTTCGGGGGTCAGACGTCCGGCGGCGATTTCGTCGGCCGTCAGCCGGTTGTCGATCTTCAGCGGGTCGGGCCGCCTGTCGCAGCTGCCGAGCCCCATAGCTGCCATAGCCATAAGAAGCAGGAATTTTTTCATTTCGGTCGAGGTTTCTATCGAGATATTCGTATTTTCGGCTTTATGAAGATACTTCGTTCCGGCATCGCCAAACTATCGCTTGTTTCTGCGCCCGACTTTTCGTATCTTGCGCCTTGCAAAAACCGCTCGTCATGGAACATACCGTCTATTTCGCCGACAAGTCGGTGCTTTTCGCCGAGGAGGCTCCCTGCGGGGAGACGTTCGTTTTCGCGCCTGCAGGGCCCGATGACGTAAGTCGCGACAAGATAGTGAAATTTCTCGAAACGCACAATTCGGTGACGGTCGTCGCGGCCGATCCCGATGCGGCTTTCGCCCGCTTCGCCGAGGATTTCGCAGCGGTCGAGGCGGCCGGCGGGGTGGTGGAGAACGCGCGCAGCGAGCGGTTGATGATCTATCGCAACGGCCGCTGGGACTTGCCCAAGGGGCATATCGAGCCCGGCGAATCGGCAGAGGTCTGCGCCGCGCGCGAGATAGCGGAGGAGACGGGCGTCGGGGCCGAAGTCGCGGCGCCGCTCTGCGCTACGTGGCACGCCTACTGGTTCCCCAAGACGGAGCGTTGGGAACTCAAGCGCACCCACTGGTTCCTGCTGCGGGCTTCGGGCGACGGGCCCCTCGTGCCGCAGACCGAGGAGGGTATCGAACGGGCCGCGTGGTGTTCGCCCCGGGAGTTCGCCGCCCGCCTCGAAACGGCATTTCCCACCGTGCAAAAGGTCGGCCGGGCGCTGCTTGGAGTGAAAGGTTAAANGTGAAAAGTGAAAGGTATTTAGTGCNATCTTACNTTTCACCTCTCACTTTTCAACTTTCACTTTCTTTAGGAGTTCATCGCCTTGGCGATTCCCTCGGCGATCTGGTCGACGGCCCCCTGCAGCTTGCTGCCGATCATCATCTTCATCATCATGTTGAGCTCGGCATGCAGCACGATCCTCAGGCGCGTGTCGCTCTCCGAGACCTTGTGCAGCTGAATCCAGAATGCGAAGTCGACGGGTACGCCCCCTTGGTCGCCCACGATCTTCACATGTTTGGGTTCCGCGCGTTCTTCCATGCGGAGTTTTACGGTGAAGCCCTTGGCCTTGAACGAGCAGTGTTCCTCGTCGGCCTGCCACTCCTCGACGCGGTCGGCCAGCGCGGGCGTCAGGTTGTCGAAGCGGCTGATCGCCGCATAGATCTGTTCTGCGGGACGCAGAATCTGTTGCTGTTTGGAGATGTATTCCTGCATATCGGATGGTTTATTCTATCTCGAAAGTGCGTGCCGTGGGGCTGTCGACCCGGATGCGTACTTCGACCGCGTTCGGGGGCAGCAGCTGTTCGACCTTTTCGGGCCACTCCGCCAGACAGACGTCGCCCGAGTAGAAATATTCTTCGTAGCCGAGGTCGAAGGCTTCGCGCGGGTCGTCGATGCGGTAGAAGTCGAAGTGGTGAATCCGCCGGCCGGCCGCGCCCTCGTATTGGTTGACGATGGCGAACGTCGGGCTCGTCACGGTGTCGGCAGCTCCCAACTGCGCCGCTATTTCGCGCACGAGGGTCGTCTTGCCCGCCCCCATTTCGCCGCGCAGCGCCACTACGGGGCGTTCTTCGAGCAGTCCGACGATCGCTTCGGCCACCTGGGGCAGTTCGTCCTGCGAGGATATTCGGATGGTCTTCATCGTTTGGGTTGCAATATTAAATAAGGTACCAGCATCTCCTCCATCGATATGCCGCCGTGCTGGAACGTGTTGCGGTAGTAGCGGATGTGGCGGTTCGCATCGTTGTTGTAGACCAGGAAGTCGGTGTTGTAGGCGAAGATGTAGCTCGACGAGAGGTTGCCCGACGGTAGCTGGATGTCTTCGGGCCGGTGTACTTCGTAGACCTCGCGCGGGTTGTAGGAGAGGTTGCGGCCCGTCTTGTAGCGCAGGTTGGCCGAGGTCTCGCGGTCGCCCGTCACCTTCACGGGGTTGTCCACCCGGATGGTCCCGTGGTCCGAGGTGATGACTACGGTGTGGCCCCGCTCGGCGAGCAGTTTCAGAATCGTGTAGAGGTCGGAGTGCTCGAACCACGAGCGGGTCAGCGAGCGGAACGCCGCTTCGTCCTCGGTCAGCTCGCGGATGATATCGGTCTCGGTGCGGGCGTGCGAGAGGATATCCAGAAAGTTGTAGACGATCACCGAGAAGTCGGCGTCGTAGACTTTCTGAATATTGTCCACCAAGCGCCGCCCCTGCTCGGGCCGCACTAATTTGTCGAACGAGAATTTCCACTGCTTGCCGTTCTGGGCCATGAGCCGTCGCAGGAACTCCTCCTCGTACCGGTTCTTGCCGCCCTCCTCGTTGTCGTTGAGCCACTTGTCGGGCATCAGACGATCGATCGCCAGCGGCATCAGCCCTGCGAAAATGGCGTTGCGCGCATATTGCGTGGCCGTGGGCAGAATGGCGCAGTAGAAGT
This sequence comes from Alistipes sp., assembly GCA_014796635.1. Taxonomy (GTDB): domain Bacteria; phylum Bacteroidota; class Bacteroidia; order Bacteroidales; family Rikenellaceae; genus Alistipes. The sequence goes on along the minus strand of JAAVIK010000002.1, from coordinate 139,862 downwards.
CTTCGGCCGCCACGTCGTAGTAGCCTCTCAGCAGCGACGAGATGGCCCGCCACTGGTCGTAGCGGAAGTTGTCGATCAGCAGCAGCGTCGTCTTGGGGTGTTCGTCCGCCACGGGGAAAATCTTCGACCGCATGAGCGTGTGCGACATCACCGGGGTGTCGTCCGCGCGTTTGTTGATCCAGTTATAATAGTTCTGCCTTACGAACTTCGAGAATGCCTGGTTGGCCTCGCTTTTCTGGTAGGTCAGCACCTCTTTGATGCTGCGGTCCGTCGAATCCTCGAGCTCGATCTCCCACGACGTCAGCCGCCGGTAGAGCGAGCACCAGTCCTGGAACGTGTCGGCCATCTGCAGCGACTGCGAGATGCGCCCGAATTCGGAGCGGTAGTCGGCCGTCGTCTGTTCGGTCACCAGCTGCTGCGAGTGGACGTTCTTCTTGATCGACAGCAGCACCTGGTTGGGGTTGACGGGCTTGATGAGGTAGTCGGCGATCTTGGAGCCCACGGCCTTGTCCATGATGTTCTCCTCCTCGCTCTTGGTCACCATGATGACGGGCGTCGTGGGACGNGCTTCCTTGATCTTGGGCAGGGTCTCGAGCCCCGTCATGCCCGGCATCATCTCGTCCAGAATGATCAGGTCGTAGGCCCCCTCCGCCGCCATATCGATGGCGTCGTAGCCGTTGTTGCAGGTATCCACTTCGTAGCCTTTCCCCCGCAGGAACAGCACATGGGGCTTGAGCAGTTCGACTTCGTCGTCGACCCAGAGAATCTTTACCATAGCGTCGTTTGCTTTTGCAAAATTAGTGTTTTTTTACTCCCGAACGCAAAAAACGGGAGATTATTGGAAAAATTCAGAACTTTTGCCCGATATTTGTTTATCGCCCTGTGTCTGTGGCCTGTATGGAGGCCCCGGCAAAAACGCGAAATTTTTTTTGCGGTTATGCAAATAAAGCGTATATTTGCGCTCTGAACTTTCGTTGAAGAACTTAATTTTTAATATCATAAGCTATGACAAAAGCAGACATCGTTAGCGAAATCGCCAAGAGCACCGGCGTCGAGAAGGTGCAGGTCCAGGCTATCGTCGAGGCCTTCATGGAGAGCATCAAGACGTCGTTGACCAACAAGAACAACGTCTACCTCCGCGGTTTCGGCAGCTTCATCGTGAAGAAGCGCGCCAAGAAGGTGGCCCGCAATATCTCGAAGAATACCACCATCACCATCCCCGCGCACAACATCCCCGCGTTCAAGCCCGCCAAGAGCTTCGCTGCGAAGGTGAAATAGCGCCTGTCCAAGTCAAGAACCTCATAAATTTTCATAACTATGCCAAACGGGAAGAAGCATAAGCGTCACAAGATGGCTACCCACAAGCGTAAGAAGCGTCTGCGCAAGAATCGCCACAAGAAAAAGTAGGGTAGCGACGTCTATGTACGGATAAAGCTAAAGGAGCCCCGGGCTCTTTTAGCTTTACCTATTTTTAAATTCCGGTGTCCGGGGCTTCGCGCAGGAGCCTCTCCGAAGCCTTTTCCGACGCCGGTTCCCCGGGCGCAGCGCCCCGCGGGATCGATAAGGAGCCGCCGCCGCTCCCCGAACGGACGGCACATTACTAATTTCAACTTCCGCATCCCCGGGATGCGCACAGGATAAATGAACAGAGAGTTAATCGTAAACGTCAGCCCGACCGAAATTTCCATCGCCCTGTGCGAGGACAAGGTNCTGGTCGAGCTTTCCAAGGAGCAGTGCCAGACCGGATTCGCCGTCGGCGACATCTACCTCGGCAAGGTCCGCAAGATCATGCCGGGCCTCAACGCTGCATTCGTCAACATAGGCCACGAGAAGGATGCTTTCATCCATTACCTCGATCTGGGCACCCACTTCCCCTCGCTGCAGAAGCTNACTTCGTCGCACGTTCCCGGCAAGCGGGGCCTGCGCATCGAGANCATGAAGATGGAGGAGCCCGTCGAGAAGAACGGCAAGATCGGCGATTACCTGCAGGTCGGGCANCAGATCATGGTCCAGGTCGCCAAGGAGGCGATCTCCACCAAGGGNCCCCGGCTCACGGCCGACATCTCGCTCGCCGGCCGCAANGTCGTCNTNGTGCCTTTCTCGTCCAAGGTCTTCCTTTCGCAGAAGATCCGTTCCGCCGAGGAGAAGAAGCGNCTCAAGCGCATCGCCGCCGGGGTCCTGCCCAAGAACTTCGGCGTCATCATCCGCACCGCCGCCATGGAGGCCAAGGACGAGGATATCGAGCAGGATATCCGCACCCAGATCGAGCGGTGGCGCAAGACCGTCGGNGCGATCCGCAAGCACGCCGCGCCCGCCCAGCTCATGAGCGAGATGAACCGCGCCAATACCATCATCCGCGATTCGCTCAACGGGTCGTTCTCGCAGATCGCCGTCGACGACCAGGCCATGTTCAACGACATCCGCAATTACATCCGGCAGATCGATCCCGAGAAAGAGAAGATCGTCAAGTTGTACCGCGGCAGCGTGCCCATCTTCGACAACTTCGATATCTCCAAGCAGATCAAGTCGCTCTTCGCCAAGTACGTGTCGCTCAAGCGCGGAGCTTACCTCATCATCGAGCGGACCGAGGCCATGAACGTCATCGACGTCAATTCCGGCAACCGCACCAAGGCCGAGGACAACCAGGAGCAGACCGCCCTCGACGTCAACCTCGCCGCCGCCAAGGAGATCGCCCGNCAGCTGCGGCTGCGCGACCTCGGGGGTATCGTCATCATCGACTTCNTCGACCTCCACAAGGCGCAGAACCGGCAGCTGCTCTTCGACGAGATGGTGCAGCTCATGTCCACCGACAAGGCCAAGCATACCGTCCTGCCCCTCACCAAGTTCGGTCTGATGCAGATCACGCGCCAGCGCGTGCGGCCCGTCGCCGTCGAGAGCGTCTCCGACGTCTGCCCCACCTGCAACGGTTCCGGAAAGATCGAGCCTACGGTCGTCCTCGACAAGAAGATCGAGAACCAGATTTCGTTCCTCACCGAGGACCGCGGGCACAAGTACGTCCGTCTGGTCGTCAGCCCCTACGTCGCATCGTTCATCCGCAAGGGTCTCTGGTCGCTGCGGCGGCGCTGGGAGTGGAAGTACAAGGTCCGTATCGACGTCGTCGAGGACCAGAGCATCGGCATCGTCGAGGTCCACTACCACGATAAGAAAGGCAACGACCTGATCAAAAAGTAGTTTCAAACAAGGTGAAAGTTGAAAGTTTCAAGGTGAAAGGTGCGGTATTTTTCGGCGGTATTTTCGCTTGCCGGNTTTGGGCTTTTCGCCTTTCGNTTTTCACTTCTTAAAATAAGATGTCTCCTCGCGAACAGTTGGCTCAGCTCGCCGCNNGGTCGAAGGCTTTCGGGCGCCTGTGCCGGGCATACAGGGAGCAGGGTGCCGCCGTCCACCTCGAGGAGTTGGTCGGCGGGGCCCTTTCGTTCTACGCCGCGGCCGCCGTCGCCAAGGTCGGGGGCGTCCACGTCTTCGTCGCCGAGGACCGCGATGCCGCCGCTTATCTGACCAACGATTTCTACGCCTTGCTCGACGAGCGGCAGGTCTTCTTCTTCCCCTCGTCGTGGAAGCGNTCCGTCGCCTACGGNNCCGANGATGCGCAGGGCGTCGTCCAGCGTACCGCCGCACTGAATGCCCTGCGGAATTTCGGCGGCAANGGNTACCTCGTCCTCTGCACCTACCCCGAGGCGNTGGCCGAGCGGGTCGCCGACGCCGAGACGCTGCAGCAGGGGCTCATCCGGGTCCGGGTCGGCGACCGCCTNTCCATCGNGGTGTTGGAGCAGGCGTTGATCGACGCCGCTTTCGTCCGCGTCGACTTCGTCTACGAGCCCGGGCAGTACTCNGTCCGCGGCGGTATCGTCGACGTCTTTTCCTACTCCGAGAGCAAGCCCTANCGCATCGACTTCTTCGGCGACGAGNTCGATTCCGTCCGGCGTTTCGAGATCTCCAGCCAGCTCTCCTCGGAGAANCTCTCCGAGGTCGCCATTATCCCCGATCTGAATGCCGTCGCTGCGGCTTCGCGCGTCTCGCTCGCCCGGTTCGTCGGCCCCGAGGGGGCTTTCTGGTTCTACGATCCCGATTTCGTCGGCCGCAAGATCNACGACGTNCGGCGCCGCGCCCTCGGCGATATGGAGCATCCCGAGCAGATCGGGCAGCTGCTCACCAGCCGCAACGGTCTGTTCTCCGATCTGGCCGGAAACAGGCTTTTCATGTTGCGCGACAGTCTCCCCGAGCGTCCCGCCACGGTTGCCGTGAAGTTCGCCACCGCGCCCCAGCCCAAGTTCAACAAGAATTTCGAGGTGCTGGCCGACGACATGATCCGCAATGCCTTGCGGGGTTACGAGACCTACATCCTCTCCGAAAACCGCGTGCAGGTCGAGCGGCTCGAAAACATCTTCCACCAGATCGGCCGCGGGCAGGCCGTCGTCCGGTCGCTCGGCGTCACGCTCCACGAGGGCTTCGTCGACAGCGAGCTCAAGCTCTGNCTCTATACCGACCACCAGATTTTCGANCGTTACCAGCGTTACCGCATCAACGGCGAGATCCGGCGCGACGAGCAGATGACCGTCGCCGAATTGAACCAGCTGCGGCCCGGCGATTACGTCGTCCANATCGACCACGGCGTCGGGCGGTTCGACGGNTTGGTCAANATCNNCGAGAACGGCAAGACCCACGAGGCNATCAAGCTCGTCTACAAGGACGGCGACGTGTTGTTCGTCAACGTCCATTCGCTCCACCGCATTTCGCGTTACAAGGCGGGCGACAGCGAGCCGCCCAAGATTTACAAGCTCGGCAACGGCGCNTGGCAGAAGCTCAAGAGCGCCGCCAAAAAGGCNGTCAAGGATATTTCGCGCGAGCTCATCGCCCTCTACGCCAAGCGCAAGGCTTCCAAGGGGTTCGCTTTCTCGCCCGACGGCTATCTGCAGCACGAGCTCGAGGCTTCGTTCCGCTGGGAAGANACCCCCGACCANCAGGCCGCCATCGCCGCCGTCAAGAAAGACATGGAGTCCGACCAGCCCATGGACCGGCTGGTGTGCGGCGACGTGGGCTTCGGCAAAACCGAGGTCGCCATCCGCGCNGCNTTCAAGGCNGCGACCGACGGCAAGCAGGTCGCCGTGCTGGTCCCCACTACGATCCTCGCCCTGCAGCATTTCCGTTCGTTCTCCGAGCGCCTGCGCGACTTCCCCGTGCGGGTCGAGTACCTCAACCGCACCAAGTCCGCGCGCGAGGTGGCGCAGATCCGCGANGAGCTGGCCGCCGGGAAGATCGANATCCTCATCGGCACNCACAAAATGCTGGGCAAGCAGATCGTCTTCCGCGACCTCGGGNTGCTGATCATCGACGAGGAGCAGAAGTTCGGCGTCGCTGCCAAGGAGAAGCTCACGCAGCTGAGCGTCGCGGTCGACACCCTCACNCTCACCGCCACGCCCATCCCCCGCACCCTGCAGTTTTCGCTCATGGGGTCGCGCGACCTTTCGGTCATCTCCACGCCGCCGCCCAACCGCCAGCCCATCGTCACCGAGTCGCACGCNTTNTCCGAGGAGATCGTCCGCGACGCTATCGAGGCCGAGCTCGCNCGCGGCGGNCAGGTCTATTTCGTCCACAACCGCGTCGANGANCTGCCCGCGCTGCAGGGGNTGATCGCCCGCGTGTGCCCCAAGGCCCGCGTCGGCGTCGGCCACGGCAAGATGCCCGCCGAGCAGCTCGAGAAGCTCATCATGGACTTCATCTACGGCGAGTTCGACGTNCTGCTCGCCACCACCATCGTCGAAAACGGCATCGACATCCCCAATGCCAATACCATTCTGATCGACCACGCCGAGAACTTCGGTCTGAGCGATCTCCACCAGNTGCGCGGCCGCGTCGGGCGTTCCGACCGCAAGGCCTATTGCTANCTCCTCTCGCCCCCCGACGAGTTGCTCTCGTCCGACGCGCGGCGGCGCCTGCGGGCGATCGAGGAGTTCTCCGACCTCGGGTCGGGGTTCAANATCGCCATGCAGGACCTCGACATCCGCGGNGCNGGCAACCTGNTGGGCGCCGAGCAGAGCGGCTTCATCGCCGACATCGGCTTCGAGACCTACCANAAGATCATGAACGAGGCCATCGCCGAGCTGCGGGCCGAGGGGCTCCGGGTCGCCGGGNTGTCGTCCGCCGAGCAGGAGGTCGTCGGGCAGATGCGCTTCATCGACGACGCCCACATCGAGATCGAGGTCGAGGCGGCCCTGCCCGACACCTACGTTTCGCAGCAGNCCGAGCGTCTCAAGCTCTACCGCGAGCTCGACTCCACCAAGGACGAGGCGGCCCTGCAGGCTTTCGGCGAGCGGCTCGTCGACCGCTTCGGACCCCTGCCGCGGGCCGTGTGCGAGTTGCTCGACGTCGTGCGNCTGCGCTGGGAGGCCATCCGCCTGGGCATGGAGCGCGTCAAGGTCAAGAACGGGCTGATGATCGTCCACTTCGTCGGCGAGGAGAACTCGCCCTATTACAAAAGCGACGTCTTCATGCAGCTCTTGCAGCATGTNACGCAGCATCCNGAGCGTTTCGTGCTCAAGCAGCACAATAATCGGCTGGCCATGACCGTTAGGAATATCGAAGACGTGGAAGCCGCTTACAAAACGCTGCGCGAACTATGAACCTCATCGTCGATATCGGCAATACGCGGGTCAAGGCGGCCGTCATGGAGCAGGGCCGGTGCCTCGCCGAGCGCTCGGCCGAGCGGCTTCTGCCCGGCNTGTTCGACGATTTTTTCGCNGCCTACGCCATCGACAAGGCCATCGTCTCCTCTACGCGCGGCGATGCGGCCGAAGCCGCGGCGATGCTCCGCGGCCGGGTCCGGCGGCTGGTCGAGTTCACGCCCGACACCCCCGTGCCCATNGCCAGCGACTACCTCACGCCCGAAACGCTGGGGCGCGACCGGCTCGCNGCNGCCGTCGGAGCCGTGCTCCTCTATCCCGGGCGCAGCGTGCTGATCGTCGACTGCGGCACGGCCGTCACGATCGATCTGGTCTCCGATGCGACGTTCCGCGGCGGGGTCATCTCGCCCGGCCTGCAGACCCGCTTCCGGGCGCTGCACGATTACACCGCCGCGCTGCCTCTGTGCGCCCCGACCGACGACGAGGGCGAGGTGGGNCTCTCCACCCGGCAGGCCGTCGAGCGCGGCGTGATGAATTCGCTCGCCTTTGAAATCGAGGGTTATATCCGGCGTCTGAGCGCAAAAATCGACGGATTGTGCGTAATTTTTACCGGCGGCGATGCGAAATACTTGACGAAACGAATTAAAAATACGATATTTGCAGATCGTAATCTGGTCTTTTGCGGATTGGATCGCATTTTAGAGTTCAACACAAGTGAAGAACACCTTCCATAGATTGTCGGCCGTCGCCGCGTTGCTCCTCTTGTCGGGGGCCGTCTCGGCGCAGACGAGCAGTATCAACGCCTTTTCGCCCTATACCATGTACGGTATCGGCGAGCAGATGACGCCCGGCACGCTCTCCATGCGTTCGATGGGCGGNGTGGGCGTCGCCGTGCGCAATCCCGGTGTGGCCAACATGCTCAATCCCGCAGCTTTCAGCGCCGCTCCGCAGAAGACGTTCCTTTTCAGCTTCGGGCTCGAGGGGCAGAATTACTACAATTCGCAGTCCGAGGGCGGCGTCTCCAGGAAGTCCGCCTACAATACNTTCAACTTCCACGACATCGCNTTCCAGCTTCCCCTCACCAAGAAGCTGGGNTTGGGTTTCAGCCTNGCACCCTANAGNTCCGTCGGTTACCGNACCNGTTTCTTCCGCGACTATAGNGCCGACGATCCCGTGTGGGGCAGCATCGGCCCCATGCAGTATACCTACCANGGCGAGGGCGACCTNTCNGAGGTCAAGCTCGGCATCGGCTGGGAGCCGTTCAAGAATTTNTCGATCGGCGTGGCCGCCCAGTACTATTGGGGCAAGATCGACCGNACCTATACGGCTACGCCTACTTCGATTACCGGCGACGGNAACTTCAATTCGATCGTCGGCACGGGCAGTTACGCCATTTCGCAGTTCAANGGGCAGGTCGGCGTGCAGTGGAACGCNATNTTCGATNCGCGGCGGGCCCTCACGTTCGGCGCCACCTACGACTTCGGCGGCGATCTGCGGCCGCGCAGCGAGGAGAGGATCTATACCGCCGATTACGGCAGCACCGCCGTCAAGGGCGACACGACCCGTCTTAAGCTCGTGCTGCCCCGNCAGNTGGCCGTCGGCGTTTATTACCAGACCGCCAAGTGGGCCGTCGGCGCCGACTACGCCTACCAGAACTGGGGCGGCCGCAACAAGGGCATCGCCGGCACCCGCAGCGGCGCTTCCGGCGAGCGGTTCGACGTCGCCTATACCGATACCCACACCGTCAAGTTCGGCGTNGAGTTCANNCCCAGCCGCTACGACGCCCGCAGCTTCTTCAAGCGCTGGTCCTANCGTGCCGGNTTCCGCTACGGCAATTACAACCAGACGTTCGGCGGGCACAGCCTCGGGCAGTACGCCGTCACGCTGGGCTTCGGCATCCCCGTCCATTTCTTCGGCACTTCGTCCGTCGACGTGGGCGTCGAGTACGGATGCCGCGGGTTCAACGTCGCNGAGCGCGTCGGACTGGTGCGGCAGCGTTATTTCAAGTTCGCCGTCGGCTTCTCGCTCTTCGCCGGCAGCGAGAACGGCGAGTATTGGTTCGTCCGGCCCAAGTACGATTAAATTTCGAGACATATAAATTACGGATCATGAAAAAGTTTCAGTTCATTCTNGCTGCGGTTTGTTCGCTGATCGGCTCCGCAGCGTCGGCCCAGCAGGACTTCAGCGGGCCGCAGTGGGCCCAGTGGGGCGATACGGTCGAGGAGCGTCAGCAGAACATCCTCAGCAGCAACTTCCTCAAGGAGGCCTGCGACAACAAGGATTACAACGCCGCCGCCCAGCATTTCATGGAGTTGGTGCAGAACGCTCCCGCCGCTTCGGAGAATACCTACGTCCGCGGCGCCCTCGTCTATAAGAANAAGATCAACCGCGCCAAGAGCCTCGCCGAGAAAAAGGCGCTCATCGATTCGCTCCTGTGGGCCTACGACCTGCGCGTGCAGTACTTCGGCAACCATCCCACCCGCGGCAAGGCCTATATCCTCGACCGCAAGGCGCGCGAGTACCTGACCTACCGTCCCAACGACCGCGCCGGCATCCGCCAAGCGTTCCGCGAGGCGATCGAGGCCGGCNGTGCTGCCACCGATCCCGAGACGCTGGTCGCTTACTTCAGCAACCTCTGCGACGATTACAAGAATACCGACGAGGTGATGCCCGAGGAGATNATCGCCGAGTACGACCGTCTCTCGCCTTTCTTCGCCGCAGGGGCCGGGGAGTTCCGGTCGCAGTTCGATACGGCGTTCGGTATGAGCGGCGCCGCCAGCTGCGAGAACCTCGAGAAACTTTTCCGCGCCAAGTTGGAGGGTGCTCCCGAGGATGAGAATATCCTGGCGCAGGCCGTTTCGCTCATGTCGCGCGCCAAGTGCGACAGCCCCTTCTACTTCGGCATCGCCGAGAAGTTCTACGAGGTGAAGCCTTCGTCCGAGACCGCCATGTTCCTCGCNCAGGCTTTCCAGAATAAGGGCGATTATACCAAGGCCGCCAAGTACCTCAACGAGGCGCTGGCCGTCGAGCAGGACCCNGCCGAGCAGCAGAAGCTCTACGTCCGCATCGCATTGGTCGAGCTGGCCGCCAACCATATCTCCTCGGCTGCCGCCGCCGCCCGTTCGGCGCGCGATCTCAACCCCGAGGACGGCGTNCCTTACTTNGTGCTGGCCCAGTGCTACGGCGTCTCGGCCGGACAGTGCGAGGGNTTCTCCGGACAGGCCGCTTTCTGGGCCGCTTACGACACCATGGCCCGGGCCATCGAGCTGCTCCCCTCCGATTCCGAGTACCTCGCTCCCGCCCGCCAGTCGCTGTCCGTCTTCCGCAACCGNTTCCCGACCTCGGAGGAGTGCTTCTTCAACGAGGCCAAGGAGGGCAGCCGTTACACCGTTTCGTGCGGCACCGCGGCCGGCGTGGCTACGACGGTCCGTTTCCGTTGATTCTTCCGCCCGAAGACTTTTTCGCATGTCTTCCCGTTCGGTAAAATATCTTGCGGTAGCACTTCCCGTTCTGGGAAGTGCTATCTTGCTGTTTTCCTGCCAGGGGGCCGGAGGTCCCGACGCCGCGGCCGAGGAGCTGCGCATGACCGAGTACAGCGAGAACCTCTCCATCGTCAATTCGCAGAACGGCCGGCGTTCCTACCACTTCGTCACNCCCCTCATGGAGGGTTATTCGCAGGCCGCCGAGCCGTACCGCGAGTTCCGCCGGGGCGTCCGGATCACTACTTATAAGGACGATTCGCTCTCGACCGTCGACGCCGTGCTCACGGCCAATTACGCCATTTATTACGAGAAGCGCCGGCTCTGGGAGGCNAAGGGCGACGTCGTCGTCGAGAAGTCCGACGGCAAGCGNCTCTATACCCAGCAGTTGTTCTGGAACGAGCGCACCAAGAAGATCTATTCCAATGTCGATTCCAAAATCGTCCAGTCCGGCGGCACCGACGTCTTCATCGGCGAGGGCTTCGAGTCCGACGAGGAGTTCAAGGACTGGCGTTTCCGCCGTATGAAAGGGCGTATGGAGGTCGANGTCGCCCCCTCGGAGCAGGCCGATTCCGGNCGTGCCGACAAAGCGCCGCGGCCCGTTCCCGCCGCTCCGACCGCTGTCCCCTCCGCCGATACGCAAACGGCCCCGGACCGCGCGGTCGACGTCGCGCCCGCACGGCGTCCGGTGCGGCGGCGTCCCGCCGATGCGCCTCTGCCCGAGGGCAGCGCCGCTTTCGATCCGCAGATGGCTCCCGTCGCGCTGGAGCTCCCCGACCGATAATTTTCCGCCATGCTTACNTCCGTCATTCTGATCCTCTCGATGCTTCTCCTGTCGGCTTTCTTCTCGGGCATGGAGATCGCTTTNACCAGCAAGAACCGGCTCAAGCTGGAGATCGACCGCAAGCAGAGCCGCATGTTCGACCGCATCGCCGAGATTTTCGCCCGGCACCCCGGCCAGTACATCACCACCATCCTCGTCGGCAACAACATCGCGCTGGTCATCTACTCCCTCTANATGTCCGTGCTCCTGCGTACGCTGTTCTANGCGGCAGGGTGGGAGCGGATCGCCGAGGAGGGGTCGGTCGCCGTCGAGACGGCCGTTTCCACGCTCATCATCCTTTTCGTCGCGGAGTTCCTGCCCAAGTCNGTCTTCCGCAACAATCCCAATTTCTACTACCGGGCGCTGGCTCCCGTCATCTTTTTCTTCTACCTGCTGCTCTATCCNCTCGCCCGGCTCACCACGCTCGTCTCGCACGGCATCCTGCGGCTGCTCGGGCGGCGCATCGTCGAGCAGGACGGGCCGGCCGCTTTCAGCCGCAACGACCTCGCCGCNTTGCTCGATGCCAACAGCGCCGAGCAGGGTCCCGATCCCGACCACGAGCTGCGGCTCTTTCAGAANGCCCTCGACTTCGCCGATCTGCGCGTGCGCGACTGCATGGTTCCGCGCGTCGANATCGAGGCCGTCGACGCCGACGACACCTCNCTCGAGCAGCTCACGGNCCGCTTCGCCGATACCATGTATTCGCGCATCTTCGTNTGGCGCGGCAATATCGACAACATCATCGGCTACGTCAATTCCAAGAGCCTTTTCACGCGTCCCGCCACCCTCGCCGAGGTGACCATGCAGGTCAGCTTCGTCCCCGAGACCATGCCCCTGCANCTCGTCCTGCAGAATTTCATCAAGCANCGCTCCAACGTCGCCGTCGTCATCGACGAGTTCGGCGGTACGGCCGGCATCATCTCGCTCGAGGATGTTCTGGAGCAGATTTTCGGCGAGATCGAGGACGAGCACGACGTCCCCGATCTGACCGAGAAGCAGGTGGGCCCCGGCGAGTACGTNNTCTCCTGCCGGCTCGAGGTCCGNTACCTCAACGAGAAGTACGGCCTCGGCATCGAGGAGAGCAAGGAGTACGANACNNTGGCCGGTTTCGTCATCTCCCATTACGAGGGCATCCCCTCCGCCGGCGAGACNGTCGTCGTCGGCGATCTCCAGCTGCGGATGCTGCGCACCACCCGTTCGCGCATCGAGTTGGCAAGGGTGAAAAAATTGGCCTGATCCGAGGGCTTTTCCGATAAATTCACTATCTTTGACCGTTATTTGCAGAAACTACAATAATTTAGTCCCAATATGGCAAGTCTAAACACTCTACGTACCAAGTTCGGCATCGTGCTGTCTATCATCATCNCGTTGGCGCTCTTGGCATTCATCCTCTCGTTGAAGAACGACATGGGTTTCTCGGGCAACGATCCCAAGATCGGCGAGATCGACGGCTCGAAGGTCGCTTATTCCGAGTACTACGACCTCTACGAGCAGGTCAAGGCCCAGTCCGGCGCCCAGGAGAGCGACGAGCAGCAGGCCGCTTTGCTCGCCAATACCGCCTGGCAGGCGCTCTTNGCCCGNCGGGTCCTCACTCCCGGTTTNGAGAAGGCCGGTCTGCGCGTCTCCGAGCAGGAGCGTCAGGCGATGATCGCCGGCAAGGAGTATTCGCCCGTCTTCTACCAGGCTTTCGCCGATCCCCGCACCGGGGTCTATAACGTCGCGCTGGTCAGCCGCTTCCTCGCCGAGGCCGGTCCCCAGGAGNTGGCTACCTGGAAGCAGCTCAACGAGCAGGCGCGCCTCGAGCGCTCCGGCCGCAAGTACTCCGCTTTGGTGCGCGGCGGCGCTTTCGTCAATTCGCTCGAGATCGCCAATGGCGTCAAGGCNGCCAACGACCGNTTCGCCGGCAAGTGGATCGGCAAGCAGTATTCGGCCGTTCCCGATTCGCTNGTCTCGGTCTCCAATGGCGATATCAAGGCTTATTACCGTCAGCATAAGAACGCTTANAAGCAGCTTCCGTCGCGTTCGCTCTCCTACGTCGTCTTCGAGGTCGAGCCTACCGACGACGANCTGCTGGCGCTGGAGAACAGCGTGCACGAGGTCGGNGCNCAGTTCGCCGCGACNGCNGAGTTGAAGTCGTTCGTCCGCGCCAACCGCCACGGCCATATCGCCGAGAATTACGTCTCCGCNGCACAGCTCACCGACGAGGAGGCCGCCGCTCTGATGGCCGGCAAGACCTACGGTCCCGTTCTTCGGAACAACGAGTGGTCCATGGCCCGCGTCCTCGATTCCAAGGTCGTTCCCGATTCGCTCGGCATCCGTCATATCGTCCTGCCGTATAGCGAGGAGGAGTTGGCCGACAGCCTGCTGGGCGTCATCCGCCGCGGCGGCGACTTCGCCGAGCTCGCAGNCCGTTANTCGGTCTACGATCAGACCGCTGCCAATGGCGGCGAGATCGGNGTCCTGCCGTTCTCCGCTTTCGGCGGCGAGTTCGCCGAGGCATTGGCTCCGGCCAAGCGGGGCGACGTCGTCAAGGTNGCTTCGGGCGATGCNATCCAGTTGCTGCAGGTCTACCGCGCCGGCCGTCGNGTCAAGCACGTGCAGATCGCATCCATCACCTATCCCGTCGAGGCTTCGGCCGCTACGGTCCGCNACATGCACAACCAGGCGCTCTCGTTCACCGTCAANGCCAAGGGTTCGGCCGCTTCGTTCGCCGATGCCGCTTCGGCCGCCGCGCTCACTCCGCGCATCGCCACCCTCACGCAGGGCGATCGTACGATCCGCGGTCTCGAGGATTCGCGCGACGTCGCACGCTGGGCTTACGGCGCCGACAAGGGCGACCTCTCCGAGATTTTCAAGGTCGGCAAGGACTACGTCGTAGCCATGCTCACCGATATCGACAACAGCGAGTATACGCCCGTCTCCAAGGTCGCCGCGCAGATTCGCGCGCAGNTGCTCCGCGATAAGAAATTCGAGATCATCCGCAANGAGCTTTCGGGCGCTTCGCTCGAGGAGCAGGCCGCCGGCCTCGGTTCCGAGGTCAAGGATTTCAGCGGCGTCTCTTATAATGCCTATTACATCGACGGCGCCGGTATGGAGCCGCGTCTGGTCGGGGCTATCGCTTCGACCGACGAAGCAGGCGTNGTCTCCGCTCCCGTCAAGGGCTTCAGCGGATTGTACGTCTTCCGGGTCGACGATATCGAGCACGGNGACGCTCAGTCGGCCGAGGACGAGAAGGTCCGGGCGCAGGCNATGGCCGAGAANAAGGCCGTGCAGCTCTCCCTGCCTGCCGTCCAGCAGCTGGCCGAGATCAAGGACCTGCGCGGCAAGTATTTTTAGCCGCAGGAGTTTTCCTTAATATAAGCGGGGCGCCGAAAGGCGCCCCGCTTTGCTTCGTCGTGTGTCGGAACCGTCCGTGGAAAAGCCCCGTTCTCAGAACATCTTTTTCTTGGAAGTCGTAACGACGAAATCTTTGAGATAGAACGGCTCGAAGTAGGCGATATCTTCCGTGCGGCCCTCGTCCAGCGAGCGCTGGGCCAGCCGGGCCAGTCCGCGTGCCGAGGGGGCCACTTCGACGTAGCAGGCGTCGGGCAGCGTCTCCGTGCATTTGCGGGCGCCGTTCCCGAAGATCACGAAAGGGCGGCCGCTCGCACGNTGCGCGGCGAAGCTCTCCCCGTCGACTACTTCGGCGGAGACTTCGGAAAGCGCCCTCCCCGTGCTGTCGAACACCTGCGCATAGACTTCCATGCGGCGGGCGTCGACCATCGGGCAGAGCAGCGCACGCTCCCAGTCGTCGACCGTCAGAATGCCCGCTTCGTGGTCTTCGCGGGCCACTTCGGTCAGCGCTTCGAGCGATCCCACCGCCACCAGCGGNTTGCCCAGNGCGTAGCACAGCCCCTTGGCGAACGATACGCCGATGCGCAGCCCCGTGTAGGAGCCCGGACCCTTGCCTACGGCCACCGCATCCAGTTCGTCGGGAGCGATGCCCGTCTCGCGCAGCAGTTCGTCGACGAACAGNGCCACCTTGCGGGCGTGGTCGCGCCCTTCGTCGCTTTCGCGCAGCGACACCAATTCGCCGTCGCGGGCGATCCCCGCCGAGCAGACGTCGGTTCCGGTTTCTATGCAGAGTATGAGAGCCATGTCACTTCCTGTAGTTTTTCAGCGCCTTGTCCATTTCGCGCTTCGCATCGTTTTCTTTCAGGTATTCGCGTTTGTCGTACGACTTGCGGCCGCGGGCCAGTCCGATGACCGCCTTGGCCAGTCCGCGGTCGTTCAGAAAGAGCCGCAGTCCTACGATCGTCAGCCCCTTGTCCTGCGCCGCACGCTCCATCTTCGNGATCTCGCGCGCCGTCAGCAGCAGTTTGCGGTCGCGGCGCGGGGCGTGGTTGTTGCACGTGCCCCAGTCGTATTCGGCGATGTTGATCCCCCGGATCCATACCTCGCCTTTGTCGAAATAGCAGTACGAGTCGGTCATCGACGCCTTGCCGGCACGGATCGATTTGATCTCCGTCCCCGCCAGNACGATGCCCGCGGTCCATTCTTCGAGTATTTCGTAGTCGAAGGTCGCCCGTTTGTTGCGGATATTTATCTTCTTCTGTTCAGTCATTTCGTCGCTCCGGTCCCCGCNGCCGCTCCGTCGGTCGCCCCGCATGTCGCATTGCGGCACGTTTGTTGCANTTTCCGGTCGCAGAGGGCGGGAATCGGTTTAAGGTAACCAT
Source organism: Alistipes sp. (assembly GCA_014796635.1). Lineage (GTDB taxonomy): Bacteria > Bacteroidota > Bacteroidia > Bacteroidales > Rikenellaceae > Alistipes. Next base: position 124,207 of record JAAVIK010000002.1, on the reverse strand, counting down.
TTCTTTATCTTCGATATGTTTTACACATCTTTCTGTTTATTTTCTGTTTGCACACGGTATGCGCAGGGATGCGNGTACGACCCGATCTCCCGCCCTTTTTTCGCTTCATAGGATCAGCCGCTGCAACTTCCTGGCCATCGTCACCTTCGCCCGGTTCAGCGCGGCCATGCGCTGCATGATCTCGGCTTCCTGTTCGTCGGTCAGCCCTTCTTCGCCGAGCTTGGCCTGGCACTCCTTGAGCAGCCGTTCGATCACCTTGGTNTTGTAGAGCGCCACCGCCTTGGGCACTCCCGTCGCCAGCAGCTCCGCAGCGCTCTCCACATGCACCTCTTTGCGCTTCCANAGTTCGCTNGNTACATAGTTGTCGTCCGAGAACAGCAGGTCCACCGATCGGTTGCACACNTCGGGGTCNNTGTGGTTNNNNAACACNTGCGCCGGCACTTCCGTCCCCACGCCCGACTGCTGCCATTGTTCCAGATAGGTCGCCCGTATCTTGTCGTACTGCGGGTCNCGGAACGTCAGATCGCCGTCGGCCAGTTCGTCGAAGATCACTTCCGCGACGTTGCACGCCACCATGTTGCGGCCTTCCTTGAAGTCGAACGTGCAGTGGCCGTATTTGAGCAGGTATTTGCACAGCTCGCGTTCCAGCGCTTCGGTGCTGCTCCCCGCTTCGACCTGCTTCGCATACTCCACTTCGGGTTCGGGCGCCGTCTCGCGGCGCAGGATCGTCTGGCGGCGTACGAATTCGTCGGTTTCGCGGTCGCCCGTCGTCGCCAGCCGCTTGCGGGCCACTTCGGAGATGAGTATCTGTTCGTCGATCTCCATGATCCGCGCGCACTCCTTGATGTAGACCGAGCGTTGGATCGCGTCGGGTATCTGGGCGATCGATTGTACCATGTCGCCGATCAGGGCCGCTTTCTTGATCGGATCGCCGTGCGCATCCTTGAGCAGCAGTTCGGCCTTGAACGCCAGAAAGTCCTGTTCGTTGGTGCGGATGTACTCCTGCAGCTCCTCGGCCGTGTGGCTCCGCGCGAACGAGTCGGGGTCTTCGGGTTCGGGCAGCAGCACCACGCGGACGTTCATCCCCTCCTTGAGGATCATGTCTATTCCGCGCAGCGACGCATGAATGCCCGCCGAGTCGCCGTCGTAGATGACCGTTATGTTCTTCGTGAAGCGGTTCAGCAGGCGTATCTGTTCCGTCGTCAGCGAGGTTCCCGACGAGGCCACCACGTTCTCCACACCCGCCTGGTGCATCGATATCACGTCGGTGTAGCCCTCCACCATGATCGCGAAATCCTGTTGCTGGATCGCCTTTTTCGCAAAGTAGAGACCGTAGAGTTCGCGTTTCTTGCTGTATATCTCGCTCTCCGGCGAGTTCTGGTACTTGGCTACTTTCTTGTCGGTGCGGAGCGTGCGGCCGCCGAACGCCACGATGCGGCCCGAAATATTGTGCACCGGGAACATCACCCGGTCGTGGAAGCGGTCGAAGAGCGAGCCGTCGCTCTCGCGTTTGATCGAGAGACCCGTCGCCGTCAGAAATTCTTCCTTGTAGCCCGCCGCCAGCGCATCTTTCGACATCCGGTCGCCCTTGGCCGGGCAGAATCCCAGCCCGAATTTCTCGATCGTCGCGTCGCTCATGCCGCGCTGCTGGCGGAAGTAGCTCATGCCCACGCTCATCCCCTCGCTTTCGTGGTGGAGATAGTGGGCGAAGTAGTCCGCCGCCCAGCCGTTCAGCGCGAACATCGATTCGCGGTCGTCGTTGCGGCGCGCTTCTTCGGGCGTGAGTTCCTTTTCCTTGACTTCGATGCCGTAGCGCTTGGCTACCATCTTCAGCGCCTCGGGGTAGCTCACGTTCTCGTGTTCCATCAGGAACGTCACCGCATTGCCGCCCTTGCCGCAGCCGAAGCATTTGTACACGCCTTTCGAGGGCGATACTACGAACGAGGGGGTCTTTTCGTTGTGGAACGGACAGCACGCCTGATAGTTCACGCCCTTGCGCTTGAGCGTGACGAAGTCGCCGATTATATCCACGATATTCGCAGCGGCATAGATGCGGTCTACTGTCTCCCGGTCGATCATAGAGCACAAAGGTAAAAAAATTAAGGCGAAAGTCGAAAGGCCGACGGCGAAAGGTGCTTTTTTACGCCCGGCAGGCGGCGTCCGCTTCGCCCCCGCCGCTTCACTGCGGTTCGTTTTCCGTACCGGTTTTTTCTGCGATGTTTCGTTGGATGCGCCGCAGGCCGCTCCGGGTCAGAGGCGTGGCGCCGCAGCGTTCGGCGAATTGCGCTTCGTCCATCGCCAGCCATTCGTCGGGCGTCATCGCCCGCGGATCGAACAGCGGCCCGAATGCCGGGTGGCTGTGCTGCGGAGTTTCCCGGTTGTGGGGGCAGACGTTCTGACAGGCGTCGCAGCCGAATATCCAGCCGTGGAGATCGATTTTCGTCTCCGGTTCGCGTTCGATCGTGTGGCACGCGATGCAGCGTCTCGCATCTACGGTGCGCGTCTCCGTGATCGCCTGCGTGGGGCAGCCGTCGATGCAGCGGCGGCATTCCCCGCAGTGCGGGCCCCCGAGCGGAGCGTCGTAGCTCTCCGTCTCGTCGCAGAGCAGCAGTTCGCCCAGCAGAACGCGGGTGCCGAATCGGGGCGTCACCAGAAGCGACTGGCGGCCGATCCAGCCCAGCCCGGCTTCCACGGCCAGCTGTTTCTCCGCCAGCGGGGCTGTGTCTACGAACGTGCGTCCCGCGACCGTCGGCCACACCTCCCTCACCGACGCATACAGCCGGGAGAGCATCTCCTTGATCGTGGCGTGGTAGTCGCGCGCGCAGGCATACGACGCTACTTTGGCCCGGTGGGCGTCCGGATANCCGTCGCTCGCCGGGTTCCGGTAGTTCACGGCGCAGACCACCGCCGTGCGGGCTCCCTCGAGCAGCNGCNGCGGATCGAAGCGTTTGTCCGTATGGCGTTCCATGTATCCCAGCGACGCCTGACAGCCTTGTTCCAGCCACCTGCGGAAGCGTTGTTCGCCCTCGCTCAGACGGCGGCACGGGGCCACTCCGCAGAGGTCGAAGCCGGCTTCGGCGGCAAGTTTTTTGAGGGTCGAACGTTCGAGCATGGCGATATTTTGCCCCAAAAATAGGAATTTTCAGCCGGAAATTCGTAAGTTTGCAACGAATTATGCCCTCTGCCGGGGGCTCCGAAAAAGAATTATCGTATGGTTTTCAATACCCTTTGCGAACTGGTCCGCCACAGCGTCGGCNGCTTCGCCGACCGCGTGGCCTTTTCCATGTTCGAGGGCGACGACGTCACTTACGCCGAGGTCGGGCAGCGCATCGAAAAGGTGCAGCGGACCCTCACCGAGGCGGGCCTTTCCGCCGGCGACAAGGTCGCGCTTCTGAGCAGCAGCATGCCCAACTGGGGCATCTGTTATTTCGCCGTCACCGCGGCCGGCATGGTCGTGGTGCCTATCCTGCCCGATTTCTCGGGCGAGGAGCTCGACATGATCATCGAACACTCCGAGGCCAAGGCNCTGCTGGTTTCCGACAAGCTCTACACCAAACTCTCCAAGGCGACCATCGCCCGGCTCAACGTCGTCGTGCGCACCAAAAACCTCGGGGTCATCGCCCAGCGGGTCTGCGGCGCCGGTTCGGTCGCCGAGCCGCAGCCCGGCGATCTGGCCGCNATCATCTACACNTCGGGCACCACGTCCAAGCCCAAGGGGGTCATGCTCACGCATGCCGCGCTCTGTTCGCAGGTCGCGCTCTCCTCGTCGATCTTCCCCGTCGANGCCGACGACGTCTTCCTCTCCGTGCTGCCGCTGTCCCACACCTACGAGTGTTCCATCGGGTTGATCTATCCCTTTTCCATGGGCGCCCGGGTCGTCTACATGGACCGGCCGCCTACGGCTTCCGCGCTGATGCCCGCCCTGCGTTCGGTGCGGCCCACCGTCATGCTGATCGTCCCGCTCATCATCGAAAAGATCTACCGCCACCAGGTGCTGGCCAAGTTCAATTCCACGCGNTTCTGGCGCCTGCTCTACCGCATNGGCTTCACCCGGCGCTACCTCCACCGCGTCGCCGGCAAGAAGCTCATGAAGCTCTTCGGGCGGCGCCTGCGTTTCCTNGGTATCGGCGGCTCCAAGCTCGACGGCGACGCCGAGAAGTTCCTCTTGGAGTCGGGCGTGCCCTACGCCATCGGCTANGGCCTCACCGAGACGGCGCCCCTCTTGGCCGGAGCCGCTCCGGCGCAGGTGCGGCTGGGNTCTACGGGTCCGCAGGCCCCGGGCGTCACNCTGCGGCTCGAGAACATCAACCCCGAGACGCGGCAGGGCGAGATCGTCGCCCGTACGCCCAGTATCATGCTGGGTTATTACAAGAACCCCGAGGCCACGGCCGACGTCTTCACCCCCGACGGCTGGTTCCGTACGGGCGACCTCGGCGAGTTCGACCAGGACGGCTGGCTCTACATCAAGGGCCGGCTCAAGAATATGATCGTCGGCCCCGGCGGCGAGAACATCTACCCCGAGGATATCGAAAGCGTGCTCAATTCCCACGTCTGCATCGCCGATTCGATCGTCACCGAGCAGGAGGGGCGTTTGGTGGCCCTCGTCCACTTCAACCGCGACGAGATCGAGGCCATGATCGACGATTGGCGCGAGGAGTGGAACACCAAGAAAGAGGCTTGGGAGGCCAAGACCGAGCAGCTCAAGAAAGAGATCATGGAGTTCGTCAACGCCAAGGTCAGCCGTTTTTCGCGCATCTCCGAGGTCGTCGAGGAGAAAGAGGAGTTCATCAAGACCCCGACCATGAAAATCCGGCGCTTCCTCTACAACCGCAAAAAGGGCGGCGAGCCCGGCCCGGATTCCGGCGGCGATACGAACAAGTAGTCGAACAAAAAGAGAATAACCGGTCGGTTATTCTCTTTTTTGTCCGCGCTCCGCGGTCGGCGAAAGGTCCGGTGCGGCCGTACCTTGCTATTCTTCGTCTTCGCCCGCCAGCGCGAGGGTGCGGGGCGTGTGGCGGCGCTTGGGTTCGAGCCGCGCCGTCTTGCGGAGTTTCTCGCCCACCCGTATGATGTTGTCGTTGCCCGTGCAGAGCCGTTTGTAGGCATCGTCGTAGGCGTCGCGCGCCTTGTCTAAAGCCGTGCCGACCCCTTCGAGCGACGAGGTGAACGCTACCAGCTGTTCGTAGAGTTTCTGCCCGTACAGCGCGATCTCCTTGGTGTTCTTGTCCTGGTCGTTGTATTTCCACAGGTCGGCCACCAACTTGAGCAGTGCGAACAGGTTGGTCGGCGAGGAGACGATGACTTTCTTCTCGTAGGCGTCCGACCAGATCGCCGGATCGTTCTGGAGAGCCGCCAGAAAGGCCGGTTCGTTGGGGATGAACATGATGACGAAGTCGGGCGAGTTCAGCAGCCGCTGGTACTCCTTGCGGCCCAGCTCCGTCACATGTTGGCGCACCGAGGCGATGTGGGCCGCCAGCTGGCGGCGCCGTTCTTCCTCGTCTTCGGCCGCCGTGTAGCCTACGTATGCCGTCAGCGACACTTTCGAGTCGATGACGATCTCTTTCTGCTCGGGCAGATGCAGCACCACGTCGGGCCGCAGGTTGCGCCCTTCGGCATCCTTGATGTTGTGCTGCGTGTCGTAGTGGATGCCCTTGAGCAGCGACGAGTTGTCCAGAATCGTCTCCAGAAGCATCTCGCCCCAGTCGCCCTGCACCTTCGAGTTGCCTTTCAGCGCGTTGGTCAGGTTCTGCGCTTCGGCCGAGATCGAGCGGTTGAGTTCCATGAGGCGCTGCAGTTCGTTCTTCAGTTCGCCGCGCTGCGAGGTCTGCGTCGTGTAGATCTCTTCCACGCGCTTGCGGAACTCCGCGATGTTGTCCTTGAANGGTTTCAGCAGGATGTCGATCGATTCCTGGCTCGTCTGCTTCAGGTGCTGCGTCTGCTCGCCCAGTATCTCCGTCGCCAGGTTGCGGAATTGCAGCCGCAGGGTCTCCTCCTCTTTTTCGCGGCGTTCTTTCTCCGCCGCCCGTTCCTCGGCATGGCGTTGGCGCAGGGCTTCTATCTCGGCGTCGCTGCGGGCGCGCAGGGCCGCCAGTTCCTTTTCCGCTTCCGCGCGGGCCGCCAGCTGGGTGCGGGCNTCGTCTTCGGCCGCTTGTTTCTCCGCCGCCAGCCGCGCCGCCGCGCGGCGCTGACCGATGCAGAGCGTTCCGAGTGCCGCCGCCAGCGCTCCCAGCAGGGCGGTCGTTACGATCGACAGNGTTTCCATATCGCAAATTTAGCGATTATTTCCCGCCCGGCCGGCAAGTTGCAGTGATTTTTGCAGACAAAAAAGATAAAATTATAGGTTTCGCCGGAGTTTCGGAATGCTTTCTCTTTTTCACCTTTTACCTTTCGCTTTTCAACTTTCACTTTATTATTGCTAACTTTGTCTGAAATTTCACNCNCTATGCCCCGTATCGTTGCCCCCTCGATGCTCTCGGCCGACTTCGGCCACCTCGACCGCGACACCCGCACGGTCGACCGCAGCGCCGCCGAATGGATCCATATCGACGTCATGGACGGCCTGTTTGTCCCCAACATCTCGTTCGGGTTCCCGGTCCTGAAGGCCATCCGCCGGGCGTCGGCCAAGTGTCTCGACGTCCACCTGATGATCGTCGAGCCCGAGCGCTACGTCGAGCGTTTCGTCGAGGCGGGGGCCGACGTCGTCACGTTCCACTTCGAGGCCGCCCGGGATATCCCCGCCTGCATCGATCTCATCCGCCGCGCCGGCGCCCGCGTCGGCATCTCCCTGAAGCCCGCTACGCCCGTCGCTGTGCTGCGCGACATCCTGCCGCTCGTCGATATGGTCCTGATCATGAGCGTCGAACCCGGCTTCGGCGGACAGTCGTTCATGCCCGCTTCGCTGCAGAAAGTCGCCGAGCTGCGGGCCATGATCCGCGAACAGGGCCTCGCTACCTTGATCGAGGTCGACGGCGGCATCTCCGCAGCCAATGCCCGGGCGCTCTACGACGCCGGGGCCGACATCCTCGTGGCCGGCAGCAGCGTTTTCGGCGCCGCCGATCCCGAACAAGAAATCTCCCATCTGTTGCACGCATGATCTCTCTGGACAACCTCACCGTCAGCTACGGCGGCTGGACCCTTTTCGACAATATCTCGTTTCTCATCAACCCCAAGGACCGCATCGGTCTGGTGGGCAAGAACGGCGCCGGCAAAACCACGCTCCTGCGCATCATCACGGGCGAGCAGCAGCCTACGTCGGGCGCCGTCACCGTCAACGGCGAGTGCACGATCGGCTACCTGCCTCAGACCATGCGCGTCGCCGACACCACCACGCTCGTCGACGAGACGGCCAAGGCGTTCGACGAGGTGCTGCGTCTCGAAGCCGAGATCGGGCGGCTCACGCGCGAAATCGCCGAGCGCACCGACTACGAGAGCGCCGACTACGAACAGCTCCTCCACCGGCTCAACGATGCCCAGGACCATTACCACATCCTCGGCGGCGAGACGCGCGACGCCGACATCGAAAAGACCCTTTTGGGTCTCGGCTTCCGGCGCGAGGACTTCGGCCGCGCCACGAGCGAGTTTTCGGGCGGCTGGCGCATGCGCATCGAGCTGGCCAAGCTGCTTCTGCGGCGTCCCTCGATCTTCCTGTTGGATGAGCCGACCAACCACCTCGACATCGAGTCGATCCAGTGGCTCGAGGAGTACCTGCGCAACTACAGCGGCGCCGTGCTCCTGATCTCCCACGACCGCGCTTTCCTCGACAACGTCACCAACCGCACCGTCGAACTCTCCTTGGGCAAGGTCACCGACTACAAGGTTTCCTACTCCAAATACGTCGTCCTGCGCGCCGAGCGCCGGGCCCAGCAGCTGGCCGCCTACGAGAACCAGCAGCGCATGATCGAGAAGACCGAGGAGTTCATCGAGAAGTTCCGCTACAAGCCCACCAAGTCCAACCAGGTGCAGTCGCGCATCAAGCAGCTGGAGAAGCTCGACCGACTGGAGATCGAGGAGGAGGATTTGGCGGCGCTCAACATCAAGTTCCCGCCCGCGCCCCGTTCGGGTCAGATCGTCGCCGAAATCCGCGACGTCGGCATGGCGTTCGGCACGAAGCGCGTCTTCAGCGGCGCCGACTTCACGATCGAAAAGGGCGACCGCATCGCGCTGGTAGGCCGCAACGGCGAGGGCAAAACCACGCTCGCGCGCATGCTCGTCGGGCAGCTCGCCCCCACCGAGGGTTCTGTGCGTCTCGGCGCCAACGTCAACATCGGCTACTACGCCCAGAACCAGGACGACCTCATGGACGGCGAGTTCACCGTCTACGACACCCTCGACCGCGTGGCCGTGGGCGACATCCGCACGCGCCTGCGCGACATCCTCGGGGCGTTCCTTTTCCGCGGCGAGGACATCGACAAGAAGGTCAAGGTCCTTTCGGGCGGCGAGCGGGCGCGGCTGGCCATGGCCCGCATGATGCTTGAGCCCCGCAACCTGCTGGTCCTCGACGAGCCCACCAACCACATGGACATGCGCTCCAAGGATATCCTCAAGAGCGCGATCATGAAGTACGACGGCACGGTGGTCGTCGTCTCCCACGACCGCGAGTTCCTTGACGGCATGGTCGACAAGGTCTACGAGTTCCGCGACGGCGCCGTCAGGGAGTATCTGGGCGGCATCTACTACTTCCTCGAGAAGCGCAAGATCGAGTCGCTGCACGAGATCGAGCGGCGCGATGCCCCCGCAAAGGTCAAGGGCGCCCCCGAGAAGCCCGCCGCCACCTCCGGCAAGCTCTCCTACGAGCAGAAAAAGGAGCAGGAGAAGCAGGTGCGCAAGCTCCGTAAGGCCGTCGAGACGATCGAGGCCGAGTTGGCCGACATCGAGCGGCAGATTGCCGACTACGACGCCCGCTTCGCCGCTGCCACCGAGTATAACGAGGCCGATTACAAGGCCTACAACGCGCTCAAGGCCCGCTACGATCATCAGATGCACGAGTGGGAGAAGGCGTCGTACGAACTGGAAATCGTTGAGGAGCAGTAATATTCGGAGGTGGCAACTCGCAGAGTTGCGCGAGCCGCAGCTTCCCCCGGCGGAGGCTCGCAATTGCTCGCAGCTCCGCAGGCCGGGCTCGCGAATGATTCAGACAAAGAAAAAGGAATACGATATGGACAACAACCTTATTTTCGGCATCCGGCCCGTCGCCGAGGCCATTGAGGCCGGCAAGCAAATCGAGCGTCTCTACATCCGCAAGGGGGCCGACGGCCAGTTGATGCAGGAGCTCAAAGACCTCTGCGCGCGGCATCGGCTCCGCTTCCAAGAGGTCCCCGTTGAGAAGCTCAACCGCCTCACGCGCGGCAACCACCAAGGCGTCGTCGCGCAGATCGCCGCGATCGAGTACGTCGGTCTGGCCGATATCCTCGAGCGCGTTCCCGACGACGAAACGCCCCTCATCGTCCTCTTCGACGGCGTCACCGACGTCCGCAACTTCGGGGCAATCGCCCGCTCGGCCGAGTGCGCCGGGGCCCACGGTCTGATTACGCCGCTCAAGAACTCCGCACCCGTCAATGCCGAGGCCATCCGTTCGTCGGCCGGAGCACTGACGACTATTCCCGTCTGCCGCGTCGGCTCCGTCCGCAACACCCTCAAGGCCCTGCAGGCCGAGGGTTTCCAGGTCGTCGCCGCGACGGAAAAGAGCCGCAGGCTACTCTACGACGCCGACCTGCGCAAACCCACGGTCCTCGTCATGGGGGCCGAGGACACGGGCATTTCCAAAGAGGTGCTGAAGATGTGCGACGAGCAGCTGGCCATTCCGCTCATCGGCCATATCGAGTCGCTGAACGTCTCCGCTGCTGCCGCCGTCATGCTCTTCGAGGTCGTTCGGCAGCGGATCGAATCATGATCCGAGTGAAAGGTCAAAGGTGAAAAGTCTCGGATGAAACCGGGATTTTCGTTCAATCATAATCTTATGAAATTCAATGCAAAGCACTATCTCCGCATTTTCCGCGAGGGTCTGACGCAGGTCGTGCGTTCCTATCCCGTCGAGCTGGCGCTGGCCCTCTATGCCTGCATCGTGTGGCTCGTCGCTTTCGAGGCCGAGTGGTCGCAGGGCTTCTGCCGCGTCGCCGTCGCGCCCCTCTTTTTCGCTGCGGCGCTGGCCGTCAACCGGTTGGCCGGCTGCGGACCGTGGCGCCGGGTCTACCGGGTCGTCTGGACGCCCCTCGTCCCCCTGTCTCTTTGGTCGGGGCTCGACGCATGGGTGGAGCAGAGCCCTTATTTCATCTCGCTTTTCGTCTTGGCTCCCTTGGCGCTGCTGCTGTGCCGTCCCGCCGCTTCCAACCGGCGGTTCGTCGGCGATACGCTCCTTTGGCTCCGGGCTTTTCTGCTCGCCGAGCTCTTCGCCAACGTTGCGCTCGGACTTTTCGCGGCGATCCTCTTTTCTACCACTTATATCTTCGGGCTCCACGGTGACTGGATCGACCACGTGTGGACCTACGCCGCTATCGTCTGCGAATCGCTGGCCGCTCCCGTGCTCTTTCTCATGATGGCCGAGCGGTGGCGCGATGCCGACCTCTCCGGCAGCCGTCTGCTGCAGGTGCTGCTCGACTACATCGTCACGCCCGCGCTGCTGATCTATACGGCGATCCTCTACCTTTATGTCGCAAAAATCGTTGTCTCGTGGTCGCTGCCCAAGGGCGGCGTGGCCTATTTGGTCTTCGGTTTCACGATCGTCGCCCTCTGCGTCAAGGCCCTGCAGCTCGTTCTGGAGCGGCGGCGCTACGACTGGTTCTTCGATCGCTTCAGCCTGCTGTCGCTGCCGCTTTCGGTGCTCTTCTGGGTCGGCGTCGCGCGCCGCATCGGCGAGTACGGCTTTACGGAGCAGCGCGTATGGCTCATCGTCTGCGGCGGGGTCATGACCCTCTGCGTCCTGCTTTTCCTCTTTCCGCGTTCGGCCCGCTACCGGTGGGTCTGCGCCTTGGCTTTCGTCGTCTTCGCCCTGTCGGCCTATATCCCCGCCTTGCAGCCCGAACGGGTCGCCGTGCGTTCCCAGCTCAGCCGCGCTCTGAGGGTCGCCGGGCGGTTGGAGCTGCTCGACGACGACGGCACCCTGCGCCTCGACCGCTTCGGCGCCGATACCGCCCTCAGGGCCGATTACCGCCGTTTCTACGAGGCCGCCCAGTATGTTTCGTGGCACGACACCGTCGCGTTCCGGCGTTTCGGCGTCCGGATGCGCGATCTCAGTGCCGCCGTTCCCCCGGCGATCCACGATTACGTGCTCTACGGCTGGGAGACGGCCGATGATACGGTGGAGATCGTCGCCGCCAGCGAGGTCGTTGCGCTGGATCGGGCTGCCCGGCGGGTCGCCGTCGCCGGTTATGCGACGCTCTATCCCGACTGGAAGCGCTCCTGGCAGGAGACGCCCGCGGACGACTATGCCTATCGGTTCCGGAACGATACGCTCACGCTCCGGTTCGACGGCCGGCGTCCCGACTGGACGATTCCGGGCCCCCGCCTGCTCGACCGGCAGCTGCAGCGCGCGGGCTTCGGGGACGCGGTGCCGAACGAAAAAGAGTTGCAGCAGGCCGCTGACAAATTGCTGGTTTACAGCGACGGCGAGCGGATGATCGTCTTCCGGAAGCTCGAGTTCGAGCGGCCCGATTCGGTGCTCCGGATCGTCGATGCCGATATCGCCGCCGTCCTCGTCCGATGATCTCTGCGTTCAGCCATCCCCGTCTGGGCGAGGTCCTGCTCTCGCAGTCGCCGCGGGCCCGGCGGATTTCGATCCGCGTGCGCCCCTCGGGCGAGGTGCGGGTCTCGTTCCCTGCGCGGGTTCCGCAGCGGCGGGCCCTCGCTTTCCTCGACGAAAAGGCCGCATGGGTCGAGGCGGCCCGCCAGCGGTTGGCCGCCCGCCGCGCCGCCCTGCCTCCGGCGCTTCCGCCCGAGGAGGAGAAAGTCCGCATCGAGGAGTTGCGCCGGGCCGCTAAGGCCGACCTGCTCCCGCGCATCGAGCGGCTCTCCCGGCAGACGGGGCTGAAGTACGAAAAGGCCGCCGTCCGGGCCGCCCGCACCAAGTGGGGCAGTTGCTCGGGCCGCAACCATATCTCGCTGAGCCTGTTTCTTGTGACCCTGCCCGAGCACCTGCGCGACTACGTCATCATCCACGAGCTCTGCCACACCGTCCACCACAACCATTCGCCCCGCTTCCACGCCTTGGTCGACCGCTTCACCGGCGGGCATGAAAAAGCCCTCGCGCGTGAGCTGAGGGCTTTTTCGATCCGATAGGGGAGGGGCTACAGCTTCTTTTCCAGCAGCCGGCCGCTCTCCGTGAAAGTCAGCATCTGGTTGCTGTTCTGTCCGTGGATGTCGGCTTCGTAGTAGGTCGAGCCGCGGCGCACCAGCTTGCGGGCCTCTTTGACCTGAAACCCGGGATACTGCTTGGCGATGTAGGCGGTCGCGGCGCTGGGCAGATGCGCAGGGGCGATCTCGTTGGTCGAGTTGATCAGATAGCCTTCGGGCGAGATGTCCAGACTGTACTCCGCGCCGTCGATCTTGAATTCGGCGTTGTAGTAGTTGCCCTTCTCCTCGTAGTTCCATTCTACGGGCGATACGCGCGGGTAGCTCTTCTGCACATAGTTCTTCACTACGGCCGGAACCGACGATTCCTTGATGTTTCCTGCCATGACGCCTGCCGTAGCCAGCAGCGCCAGCGCCAGAGTGGCGAATGTTTTTTTCATACTCGATAATAAATTGATGAATGAACTCTTGCGAGGTCTCTTCAATCCATTATCAGTTGCAGGGTCAGCAGGTCTCGGTAGCCCTCCGGGGTGAGGGTCCAGTCGCGTTTGCAGCCTGTGCGGACGAATCCGGCCCGCTCGAACAGATGCAGACTCGCTTCGTTCTCCGCCGCCACGTCGCACCAGAGCTGGTGCAGCCCCAGCGTCTCGCGGGCGTAGCGTTCGAGTACTTCGAGCGCATCGGTCGCATAGCCCCGGCCCCGTTGCGAGCGTTCGTAGATCAGTATGCCTACTCCGGCCCGGCGGTTGCGGGGATCGAGCTCGAACAGGTCCAGCGTGCCTACGGCCGTTCCCTCCCGGTTCTCGATGATCAGCCGCAGCTGCTGCGTCCGGTAGAGGTCGTAGCGCTGCTGCTCGACGAAATTCATCAGCACATGCCGCGAAAATGGTGCCAAAGTGCCGCTCACGCGCCATACCTCCGGGTCGTTTTCCCAGCGGTACATCGGCTCTACGTCGGCCGGTTCCACGGCCCGCAGACGCACGGCGCGGCCCTCGAGCATCATACCAGACCGATCACTTTGTTGCGGATAAGCATCGCCGCGCCCCACGCGTTGGCGTTCTCGCTCATCTTCGAGACGCGGAATTTCGTGTCTTTGTACACCAGGTTGAGCGAATATTTGTTCGTCGCCGATTTGAGCGGCAGCATGATGTAGTCGCCCGCCGCTGCGAGGTTGCCGCCCACGATCACCGTCTCGGGGTTGAACGTGTTGATGAGGAAAGCCACCGCCTTGCCTACTTTCTCGCCCGCTTCTTCGATCAGTTCGATCGAGAGGTTGTCGTCGTTCTTCGCCGCCGCGATGATGTCGTCGATGTGGATGCTCTTTTGCTGGTCGTATTTCTCCTTGAGGATCGTGTTGACCCCTTTCCCGATCATGCGGCACATCTTTTCTTCGATGGCGATGCCCGATACCTCGGTCTCCAGACAGCCTTTCTTGCCGCACGAGCAGATGATCTCGTTGTCGAAGAACGGGATGTGCCCGAATTCGCCCGCGAAGCCGCTCTTGCCGCGGTAGAGCTGCCCGTCCACTACGATTCCGATCGCCACGCCGCGGCCCATGTGCAGGTAGAGTACGTTGCGGTCTTCCTTCGATTTGCCGCACGTGTATTCCGCATAGCAGCGGGCGCGGGTATCGTTTTCCAGAAGGACGCGGATGCCTACGCGGTCTTCCAGCACCTCGCGCAGCGACTGCTCCGAGGAGGTGAAATATTTGTAGCTGCGGCCCGTCTCGGGGTTCACGCGGCCCGTCATGCAGACGCCCAGACCCAGTATCTTGCCGCGGTCGATGCCGCATTCGTCGATGAATTTCTCGATGTTCGCGCAGATGCGTTCCATGCACTGGGGACGGTCCTGCAGCTCGAAGGTGAAGTCGTTTTCTTCCTTGATGATGTTGTTCTGCAGGTCGGTGATCATGAAGCGCATGTTGTCGCGGCCTACGTTCACCCCCGCGAAGTAGATGGCCGAGTTGGCCAGTCCGAATACGTTGGGGCGGCGTCCGCCCGGGGTCTCCACCTTGCCCAGGTCGGAGACTATGTTTTCGTCGACCAGCTCCTGCACCAGCTTGGTGATCGTCGGTACGCTTATGTGCAGTTCCTTGGTCAGTTCCGAGAGCGTGCATTCGCCGTGTATGGCCATGTGGGCGATGATGTTGCGTTTGATAAGGCTGTTCTTGTGGGAGATGCCTTTCAGGGTTTCGTCCTGGTGTTTGTTGAAAAATTCGGTCAGCGATGTCATTCTCCGTGTGTTTTTGTGTGAGCGTTGCAAATATAGCGAAATTTTCAGAAACGCCTCGTGCGGTTGCCTTATTTCGGAATTTTTTCGGGGCCCCTAATTTATAAAAACAAGAAAGGCTTTGAGAATCAAAGCCTTTCTTGCATCCGTGCTTAGCGTATTTTTTGCGCTTAGAGGGTCGATTTCGATTCTACCGCCGCTTCGGCGTCGACTTTGCGGATCAGCCCCTGCAGCACCGTGCCGGGGCCCAGTTCCGTGAATTCGGTCACGCCGTCCGCCAGCATCTGCTTGACGATGTAGGTCCAGCGCACCGGAGCCGTCAGCTGGGCGATCAGGTTGGCCTTGATCTGCGCAGGATCGGTGTAGGGCTTGGCATCTACGTTCTGATAGATCGGACACGTCGGGGTCCGGAACGGCGCTTCGTTGATCGCTTTCTCCAACTCCTGCTTCGCCGGTTCCATGAGCGGCGAGTGGAACGCTCCGCCTACGGGCAGACGCAGGGCGCGGCGCGCTCCCGCAGCCTTGGCCTTTTCGCAGGCTGCATCTACCGCTTCCACGGCGCCCGAGATCACCAGCTGCCCCGGGCAGTTGTAGTTCGCGGCGACCACTACGCCGTCCACCGACGCGCAGATATCCTCCACCGTCTTGTCGTCCAGCCCCAGTACGGCCGCCATCGTCCCCGGCTGCGCTTCGCACGCCGCCTGCATGGCCTGCGCACGCTTCGACACCAGCCGCAGGCCGTCCTCGAACGAGAGGGCCCCGCTCACTACCAGCGCCGAAAATTCGCCCAGCGAGTGTCCCGCTACGGCGTCGGGTTTTACGCCCAGCGCCTTGGCCATGATGACCGAGTGTAGGAAGACGGCAGGCTGCGTCACCTTGGTCTGCTTGAGTTCTTCGTCCGTGCCGGCGAACATGATGTCCGTAATGCGGAATCCGAGGATTTCGTTGGCTTTCTCGAAAAGTTCTTTCGCCGCCGGTACGTTGTCGTAGAGGTCTTTGCCCATGCCTACGGCCTGAGCTCCCTGACCCGGGAATACGTATGCGTGTTTCATTTTCTGCAGTTTTTGTTTGCGGTACAAAGATAGTAAAAATTCGCGATTCGCAATCGGAGTGCGCCGTCGCCGCATCCGCCGCCCCGTCCGTTCCCGCCGGGGAGTGCGTCTGCGAGGCCCCGCTTACGCTTCCGGCTCGCGGAGTTCCAGATAGAGTTCGTCCAGCTGCGTCCGGTCGATCTGCGACGGCGCATCGAGCATCACGTCGCGGCCGGCGTTGTTCTTCGGGAACGCAATGTAGTCGCGGATCGATTCGCTGCCCCCGAAAAGCGAGCACAAGCGGTCGAACCCGAACGCCAGCCCGCCGTGAGGGGGTGCGCCGAATTTGAACGCGTTCATCAGGAAGCCGAACTGCTCCTGCGCCTTTTCGGGCGTGAAGCCTAAGCACTTGAAGATCGTCGCCTGCAGCTTCGCGTCATGGATTCGGATCGAGCCGCCGCCGATTTCCGTGCCGTTGCATACGAAGTCGTAGGCGTTGGCGCGTACGCGGCCCGGGTCGCTCTCGAGGTATTGGATATCTTCGGGTTTGGGCGACGTGAACGGGTGGTGCATCGCATAGAAGCGCTGCGTCTCGTCGTCCCACTCGAACATCGGGAAGTCCACCACCCACAGGGGCGCGAACTTCTTCGGGTCGCGCAGCCCCAGCTGCTGGGCCACTTCCAGACGCAGGGCGCAGAGCTGCGTCAGCGCCTTGAATTTCTTGCCGCAGAGGATGAATACCATGTCGCCCGCTTCGGCGCCGCAGCGCTCGGCCATGGCGCGCACCTGGTCGGGGGTGTAGAACTTGTCGATCGACGACTTCACACCGCTTTCTTCCATGCGGATCCATATCAAACCCTTGGCTCCCACCTGCGGACGCTTCACATAGTCGGTCAGCGCGTCGATCTGTTTGCGCGTGTAGGCCGCGCAGCCCGTCGCCGCAAAGCCGGTCACGTATTCCGCATCGTCGAATACGCTGAATCCGTGTCCCTTGGCTAGGTCGGTCAGATCGGCGAACTCCATTCCGAAGCGCAGGTCGGGTTTGTCCGAGCCGTATTTCTCCATCGCTTCGATCCACGGCATCCGGCGCAGGGGTTTCGCGAATTCCACCCCCATGACCGTGCGGAACATGTGCTTGGCCCAGCGCTCGAATACTTCGAGGATGTCGTCCTGTTCCACGAACGCCATTTCGCAGTCGATCTGCGTGAATTCGGGCTGACGGTCGGCGCGCAGGTCTTCGTCGCGGAAGCAGCGCACGATCTGGAAGTAGCGGTCGTAGCCCGCCACCATGAGCAGCTGCTTGAGCGTCTGCGGCGATTGGGGCAGGGCATAGAACTCGTTGGGGTTCATGCGGCTCGGCACCACGAAGTCGCGCGCCCCCTCGGGCGTCGACCCCACCAAGTAGGGCGTCTCGATCTCCAGAAATCCCTCGCTGTCCAAGAAGCGGCGGATCTCCTGCGCCATTTTGTGGCGCAGGATCATGTTGCGCTGCAGCGGCGGACGGCGCAGGTCCAGGTAGCGGTATTTCATCCGCAGGTCGTCGCCGCCGTCGGAGTTCTCCTCGATCGTGAACGGGGGCGTCTGCGCTTCGTTGAGCACTTCGATCCGCTCGGCCGTCACTTCGATGTCGCCCGTCGGCAGCTTGGGGTTCTTCGATTCGCGTTCGATCACGCGGCCCGTCACCTGCAGCACCCATTCGCGGCCTACGCGGGCCGCCGTTTCGCGGGCCGCGGCCGGCGAGTGTTCCTCTACCGCTATCTGCGTCAGTCCGTAGCGGTCCCTCAGGTCGATGAAAGTCATGGCGCCGAGGTTCCTCACTTTCTGCACCCACCCGGCAAGGGTGACGGTTTCGTTCACGTTTTCGGCCCTCAGAGCGCCGCACGTATGGGTTCTGTACATGGTAGGTATGTGTGTTTTTGTTTTCTTCTTGCAATTTACAAAGGTATATAAAATTCATAATTCATACTCCACAATTCGCAATTTTTTGGGCCGGCGGCGTTCGGTGCTCCGATTTTTATTATTTTTGGGCATCCAACGATTCCCCGAACTATGAACGAACAGCAGCAGACCGACGAATCTTTCATGCGCCAGGCCCTCGCCGAGGCCCGTAGGGCGGCCGCCGAGCAGGAGGTGCCCGTCGGGGCCGTCGTCGTGGCCGGCGGCCGCATCATCGGCCGCGGCCACAACCTCGTCGAGACCTTGGCCGACCCTACGGCCCACGCCGAGATGCAGGCCCTCACCGCCGCCGCTTCCGCNTTGGGCGGCAANTACCTGCAGCAGTGTACTTTGTANGTCACCGTCGAGCCCTGCATCATGTGCGCCGGGGCTATCGGCTGGGCCCAGGTCGGGCGCGTCGTGTGGGGCGCCGACGACCCTAAAAAGGGTTACCGCTGTTACTCCGACAAGGTGTTCCACCCCAAGACCGNCGTCGTGCGGGGCNTCCTGCGCGAGGAGTGCGAGGCNTTGATGACGGCCTTTTTCGCGTCGCTGCGCGAATAGNCGGGCCCGGAGTTTGATATAAGAAAATTATTTCCTACTTTTGTCTCCGACGTTGTTCCGCAGAACCGCAGGGAACCGCAAACTCTAAAATTGATCGATATGAAAAAGTTGTTTGTTTCGGCGATCGCGCTCTTGGCCGCAGGATCGCTCTGGGCGCAGGACATCGCTCCCCTCTACAACGAGGCTGCCGCCGCTTATTCCGCCAAGGATTTCGCTACGGCCGCCGCCAAGTTCGAGCAGGTCATCGACCANGGCATGGATATCGACGAGGCCGCTTCGATGGTCGCCACGGCCAAGTCCACGCTTCCCAAATGCTACTTCATGCTNGGCGGCGGNGCCATGCGNACCAAGAACTACGACGCNGCGCTCTCCAANTTCACCAAGTCGGCCGAGCTCGCCGAGCTCTACGGCGACATGCAGCAGATGGCCAAGTCCAACGGCTGGGTCGCCAAAATCTACCAGGTGCAGGGCGGCGAGGCNTTCAATACCAAGGATTACGCTGCGGCCGCCGAGATTTTCGCCAAGGGTTATAAGGCCGATCCCGACAACACCGCCATGGCTTTGAACCTCGCNATGAGCTACTGCGAGATGGGCAATTATGCCGAGGGTATGGAGATCTACGAGGCCGTCGCCGCCAAGACCCACCCCAAGTACGCCGAGGACGCCGCCAAGGCCAAGGAGATGATGGCCCTCTATACCAATAANAAGGTCGCTGCCATGCAGCAGGCNGGCGATTTCGACGGCATCATCGCCATGGCCGACGCGCAGCTCGAAAAGAANCCCGAGAGCGCCCTCTTCCAGAACGTCCGCCTGCAGGCCTACGCCAATAAGAAAGACTACGCCAAGGTCATCGAGCTGGGCGAGGCCGCTGCNGCCGCTCAGACCGAGGAGGCCGACAAGTCGCTCATGTACTACCTCTTGGGTGCCGCTTACAACGCCCGCGATATGAAGCCGCAGGCTATCGCCGCTTTCAGGCAGGTCACCGCCGGNGCCGCTGCTCAGAACGCCGCNGCCGCGCTCGCCGAGCTCACCAAGTAGGCNGCNTCTTNCCTATGTTCGATCCCGGGTTTTGGCCCGGGATTTTTTTGTTGCCCGGAANTTTTCCTTTCGGNACGATGCGGTTCATGGNCGGCTCGCCAGGANGCGTCCCTCGATCCGNATCTTCACAGCAAACGGCCCCGCTCC
>JAAVIK010000002.1:0-104976 GCA_014796635.1 Alistipes sp. | reverse complement strand
GGAGCGGGGCCGTTGTCGCATCGGTTGCCCGACGGGTTATTCGGACAGCAGGATTTCGAGAATCTTGATCGCTGCCGTCGCGATCGGCGTGCCGGGGCCGAAGATCGCCGCAGCTCCGTCGCGGTAGAGTTCGTCGTAGTCCTGCGCCGGGATNACGCCGCCCACGATGACGATGATGTCTTCGCGGCCCAGCTTCTTCAGCTCGGCGATGATCTGCGGCACCAGCGTCAGGTGTCCGGCCGCCAGCGACGAGACGCCCACTACGTGTACGTCGTTCTCCACGGCCTGGCGGGCCGCTTCTTCCGGCGTCTGGAACAGCGGNCCCATATCCACGTCGAAGCCGATGTCGGCGTAGCCCGTNGCTACCACCTTGGCGCCGCGGTCGTGGCCGTCCTGGCCCAATTTGGCGATCATCACGCGGGGCTGACGGCCCTCTTTCTTGGCGAATTCGGCGCACAGCTCCTTGGCGCGCTCGAACGACTGGTCTTTCTTCACTTCCGAACTGTAAACCCCCGATATCGAACGGATCACCGCCTTGTAGCGGCCTACGACCACTTCGCAGGCGTCGGAGATTTCGCCCAGCGTGGCCCGTACCTTGGCGGCCTCTACGGCCNGCTCCAGCAGGTTGCCCTGCTTGNTCTTCACGCACTCCGTGATCGCGGCCAGCGCTTTCTTCACGGCCGCTTCGTCGCGGTTGGCGCGCAGCTCCTGCAGNCGCTTCACCTGGCTCTCGCGCACCGCCGTGTTGTCCACGGCCAGAATGTCGATCGGCGCCTCTTTTTCGAGACGGTATTCGTTCACGCCGATGATCTTCTGCTCGCCCGAGTCGATGCGGGCCTGCGTGCGGGCCGACGACTCCTCGATGCGCATCTTCGGAATGCCGGTCTCGATGGCCTTGGCCATGCCGCCCAGCTTCTCGATCTCCTGGATGTGCTCCCANGCCTTGTGNGCGATCTCGTTGGTCAGCGTCTCCACATAGTAGGAGCCTGCCCACGGGTCGANCTCACGGCAGACGGAGGTCTCCTCCTGAATGTATATCTGNGTGTTGCGGGCGATGCGGGCCGAGAAGTCGGTCGGCAGGGCGATCGCCTCGTCGAGTGCGTTGGTGTGCAGCGACTGGGTGTGNCCTAAGGCCGCGCCCATGGCNTCGATCGCCGTGCGGGCCACGTTGTTGAAGGGGTCNTGCTCCGTGAGCGACCAGCCCGAGGTCTGCGAGTGGGTGCGCAGGGCCAGCGACTTGGGATTCTTGGGATCGAACTGCTTCACGATCTTGGCCCACAGCATGCGGGCCGCGCGCATCTTGGCGATCTCCATGAAGTGGTTCATGCCGATGGCCCAGAAGAACGACAGACGGGGTGCGAACGCATCGATCGACATGCCGGCGTTGACGCCCGCACGCAGATACTCCAGACCGTCGGCCAGCGTGTAGGCCAGCTCGATATCGGCCGTCGCGCCCGCTTCCTGCATGTGGTAGCCCGAGATCGAAATCGAGTTGAACTTGGGCATGTTCTTCGAGGTGTACTCGAAGATATCGGCGATGATGCGCATCGAGAATTCGGGCGGATAAATATAGGTGTTGCGCACCATGAACTCCTTGAGGATATCGTTCTGAATCGTTCCCGACAGCTGGTCGAGGGTGCAGCCCTGCTCCAGACCCGTCACGATGTAGAACGCCAGCACCGGCAGCACGGCGCCGTTCATCGTCATCGACACCGACATGCGGTCGAGCGGAATGCCGTTGAACAGCACCTTCATATCCTCTACCGAGCAGATCGACACGCCGGCCTTGCCCACGTCGCCCACCACGCGCGGGTGGTCGGCGTCGTAGCCGCGGTGGGTCGCCAAGTCGAACGCCACCGACAGACCTTTCTGTCCGGCCGCCAGGTTGCGGCGGTAGAAGGCGTTCGATTCCTCGGCCGTCGAGAATCCGGCATATTGGCGGATCGTCCACGGACGCATCACATACATCGTCGAGTAGGGGCCGCGCAGGAACGGAGCCATGCCGGCCGCATAGTTGAGGTGCTCCATCCCCTCGAGGTCTTCGGCCGTGTAGGCGCCCTTGACCGGGATGCGCTCCGAGGTCAGCCACGGCTCCGTGGCGGCGCATCCTTTCGCCGCGCAGCAGTTCTTGTGCGCCTGCGCGTCGTATTTGAGTTCCGAAAATTTAGCTCTCATAGTCAGATTCCCATTTCTTTAAGGTAGAACTTCAGTGTTTCGAGCACGTTCGACTTCACGTTGATGAAGTTCGTGATGCCCTGCGCTTCCAGTTCGGGCGTGCAGGCCGGGGCGCCGGCCACTACCAGAATGGCTTTGCCGCCCAGCAGTTCCTTGACGCGGGGCGCTGCTTCGGCGTAGTCGTCGTCCGAGGCGCAGACCACCACGATCTGGGCTTTCGACTCCAGCGCGGCGGCCACGCCCTCCTCGATCGACTTGAAGAACGTGTTGTCCTGTACGCGGATGCCGGCGCAGGCGAAGAAGTTGCACGAGAACTGTGCGCGGGCACGGGCCATGGCCAGACTGCCGCACGTGAGCATGAACGCCTTGGGCGCCTTGCCCGAGCGGTCGACCTCGAGACGCATCTGCTCGAACGCCATGGCACCGCGGTAGGGCGTCAGCACGTTGCCCTCGGCGGCGGTGCGCGTCACGGTGCCGGCCGCGATCTCGGCCGGCGCCACCTCCGTGAAGTTGGGGAACTGGTTGGCGCCCAGAAGTATCTGGCGGCGCGTGGCGATGTTCTTATCCTTGTTGGCGGCCGAAGCCTTGACCTTTTCGACGATCGTGCCGGCTTTGTAGGCCGCCGTATAGCCGCCCTGCTCCTCGATCTCGAGGAAGAGCTTCCACGCTTCTTCGGCGATCGACTGCGTGAGGTTCTCGATGTAGTACGAGCCGCCGGCCGGGTCTACCACTTGGTCGAAGTGCGATTCGTGCTTGAGCAGCAGCTCCACGTTGCGGGCGATGCGCTTGGCGAACTCCGTGGGGGCCTCGAATGCGCGGTCGAACGGGGTCACTTCCAGCGAGTGGACGCCGCCGATAGCGGCCGACATGGCTTCGGTCGTGCCGCGCAGCATGTTTACGTAGGGGTCGTAGACGGTCTGGTTCCAGCGCGAGGTCTCGGCGTGGATCATCATCTTGCAGGAGCACTCCTTTTCGGGGTTGTAGCCCTTGACGATGTTGGCCCACAGCATGCGGGCCGCGCGCAGCTTGGCGATCTCGAGGAAGTAGTTGGACGTTACGCTCAGCGAGAAGCGCAGCTTGCGCGCCGCCTCGTCGACGGTCAGCCCGGCTTCGGTGAGCCGCACCAGGTAGTCGTGGCCGGCCGAGAGGGCGAACGCCAGCTCCTCGACGAGGGTCGAACCCGAGTTGCCGAAAATCTGGCCCGAGACATTGACGATGCGGATGTGCTTGTATTCCTCGGTCTTGCGGATCAGTTCGACGATGCGGGCGAAGCACTCCTTGCCGTCGGGCGAGCAGAAATCGCCCTTGGTCGAAAGGCCCTTGACCAGCGGGTCGATGACGAATGCGATATGGGCGTCGTCCTTGGCCACCCCCTCTTTCTCGATCTTGGCGAGNACGAGGTCGGCGAAGCGGCCCATCTTCTCGCCGCAGAACACGAGGTCGACGGCCGGCAGGTGGATGTCGCGCAGCAGCGTGTCGAGGTCGGCGGCCGTGAAGTCGGCCTTGGCGATGTGGAAGCCGAGCGAATCGACGCCCGAGCCGAGGAGCTGCAGCGCTTCGGCGTTGGCTGCCGCGGCATCGGCCACCGTCACGGTCTGGTGGATGCGCCAGCGGTTGTGCGCATGCGTTCCGCGCACNTAGGGNAATTCGCCGGCCTGCGAAGCTAAGAAACGCAGACCCTCCAGATTCTCGGCGCGGTAGTAGGGACGGACGTTGAAACCCTCGCCCGTGCGCCATACCAGTTTGCGCTCGTAGTCAGCACCTTTCAGGTCGGCTGCAATCGCCTCCTCCCACTGCGCGGTGGCGACCGGCGGGAATTCGGCGAAGAGCTTTTCTTGTTTGGTATTTGCCATAACTATTTTGAGATTAGTTGAATGCCTGTGAAAAAGACGAACAAAGGTATAAAATAATGACGAATGCGCCAAGAAAACGCCGTGAAAATAACGGCGTTCCTCCGCCCGGCGGGCGAGCGGCCCCGAAGCGGGTTTTCCGCGGGACGGCGGACCCCGGNTTTTTCCGGCGNCCNCNGTCGTNNGCCTTATGGTTGAAAATTAGTCCGAAANTACCTCNGNTTTNGCAAAAATCGAAAATNNGNNTTTTTCGCCGATCGNCCGAAAATTCGGGGTGTTTTTCNGAAAACGGNATCGAAAAATTGCCGATATCCGGAAAAATCGCATCGTTTTTTCCGGAAAATGCGTGAAAAAACAGGNNTGTTTGCGAAAAAGTGCGATTCCGGAAAAACAACGGAAACGAAAAATAGTTACCTTTGTATCCGAACGGAAAACAGACCGCAATCCCCAAAATAGAAAGATTATGTCGTTGCTCAGGTTCAAGATGGTCGATGCGGCCATCAACCACACGGCCGCCGAGGTGAAGACCCCGGNCGGACGTCCCTCGGATTATTTCGGCGCCAAGGTCTTCGGCCGCGATGCCATGCGCAAGTACCTCGACAAGCACACGTTCGGGGCGCTTCTCAACACCATGGAGAACGGCACGCCGCTCCCGCCCGAGATCGCCGACAGCGTGGCGGCCGGCATGCGCCAGTGGGCCNTNGAGCACGGCGCCGACCACTATACCCACTGGTTCCAGCCCCTCACGGGCGGCACGGCCGAGAAGCACGACGCATTCGCCGAGCCCGACGGCTGCGGCGGGGTGCTGGAGGCCTTTTCGGGCAAGCTGCTCGTGCAGCAGGAGCCCGACGCTTCGTCGTTCCCCAACGGCGGCATCCGCAACACCTTCGAGGCCCGCGGCTACTCGGCTTGGGACCCTGCGTCGCCCGCNTTCATCGTCGACACGACGCTCTGCATCCCCACGGTCTTCATCGCCTACACGGGCGAGGCCCTCGACTACAAGGTGCCCCTGCTGCGGTCGCTCTCGGCCGTCGACCGGGCCGCTACCGAGGTGTGCCACTATTTCGACAAGAACGTCGCAAAGGTGTTCAGCTACTTGGGCTGGGAGCAGGAGTATTTCTTGGTCGACGAGAGCCTGTGGGCGATCCGTCCCGATCTGGTGCTGACGGGCCGCACCCTCATGGGCCACGAGTCGGCCAAGAACCAGCAGCTCGAGGACCACTATTTCGGGGCGATTCCCACGCGCGTCATGGCGTTCATGAAAGAGCTCGAATACGAGTGCCTGCAGCTGGGCATCCCCGTCAAAACGCGCCATAACGAGGTGGCGCCCAACCAGTTCGAGTTGGCACCCGTCTACGAGGAGGCCAACCTCGCCAACGACCACAACCAGCTGCTGATGACCGTCATGGACAAGATCGCGCGCCGCCACCAGTTCCGGGTGCTGTTGCACGAGAAGCCGTTCAAGGGGATCAACGGCTCGGGCAAGCACAACAACTGGTCGCTGGGCACCGACACGGGCGTGAACCTCCTGGGACCCGGCAAAACGGCGTCGGAGAACCTGCAGTTCATCACGTTCCTCGTCAACGTCGTCTCGGCCGTCTACAAGCACAACGGCCTGCTCAAGGCCTCGATCATGAGCGCCACGAATGCCCACCGTCTGGGTGCCAACGAAGCNCCCCCGGCTATCATCTCCACGTTCCTCGGTTCGCAGGTCTCGGCCGTACTGGACAAGCTGGCGGCATCCAAGGGCGACGGAGCGATCCGTTTCGACGCCAAGAACGTCTTCAAGATGAGCGGCATATCGCACATCCCGACGCTTCTGTTGGACAACACCGACCGCAACCGCACCTCGCCGTTCGCCTTCACGGGCAACCGTTTCGAGTTCCGCGCCGTGGGTTCGTCGGACAACTGCGCCGAGGCGATGATTACGCTCAACACGGCGGTGGCCGACGAGCTGACCCGCTTCAAGGCGGCCGTCGATGCCAGGATCGGAGCGGGCGCCAAGAAAGAGAAAGCGATCTACGAGGAGCTCAAGAAGATGATCAAGGAGTGCGCCCCGATCCGCTTCGACGGCAACGGCTACTCCGACGAGTGGAAAGCCGAGGCGGCGCGCCGCGGCCTCGACTGCGAGACCTCGACGCCGCTGGTCTTCGACCGCTATCTGGACAAGGAGTCGCTGCGCATGTTCGCCGAAATGGGGGTCTACACCGGGGTCGAGCTCGAAGCCCGCACCGAGGTGAAGTGGGAGACCTACACCAAGAAGATTCAGATCGAGGGGCGCGTTCTGGGCGATCTGGCCATGAACCACATCGTGCCGATCGCCTCGAAGTACGAGGCGCTGCTTCTGGACAAGGTCTACAAGCTCCAGCAGATTCCGGGGCTGAAGTCGTCGGCCGACGTCGCCCTCATCCGAAAGATTCAGGACCACACGACGGCCATTCAGAAGCTCACCGACGAGATGACCGAAGCCCGCAAGCAGGCCAACCGCATCGAGGGTCAGCGTGCAAAGGCTATCGCCTATCACGACACCGTGGCGGTTTTCTTCGACGAGATCCGCCACCATATCGACAAGCTCGAGGAGATCGTCGACGACCAGATCTGGCCGCTGCCCAAGTACCGCGAGCTGCTTTTCATCCGCTGACGTTCGCCGGAGGGTTTTCCGCCGCCGCAGACCCGCCGCAGACCCGCCGGGGTCTGCGGCGGCTTCGTGTGTGGGGGCGAGCCGGGCGAAGCCGGGCTGCGCTCCCGCCGCGGGCGGGGACCGGTCGGATTTTGCATTGTGGATTCTTCTTGCTATCTTTGCGAGGTTACAGCTATCATATAGGTATATGGAGGAATTGATCCGAACGATCGTCAGTGCGATTGAAGATAAAAAGGGTAAGAATATTGTATCGTTGGACCTCTCGGGTTTCGACGGCGCCATCTGCTCGGCGTTCGTCGTCTGCAACGCCGATTCCACGACGCAGGTGGCGGCCATCGCCGACGGCATCGAGGAGAAGGTGCAGCAGACGCTGGGCGAGAAGGTGTGGCGCGTCGAGGGGCAGCAGTCGGCGCTCTGGATCGCCATGGACTACGTCGACGTGGTGGTGCACATCTTCCAGACCGAGCTGCGCGAGTTCTACAAATTGGAGGAGCTGTGGGCCGACGCTCCGATGACCCGTCACGAATACGAAGAGTAAGCTATGGCACAGAACAGCAAACGGAATAACAGACGCCCGGCGGGGCTGCCGCGTCCGTCGATCTGGTGGGTCTACGGGACGATCGGCGCGCTGATCTTCGGGTGGTATCTTTTCGGCGAGACCGCCGACGCGCCGCTGCCCTCCGACTGGTCGGCCGTGGGGCGGATGGTCCGCCAGGGCGAAGTGGAGCGCATCCGCGTCGTCAACCGCGACCGCGCCGAGGTCTTCCTCACCGACGAGGCGGCGGTGCGCTACCGCACCGATTCCGTGCCCCGCTACCGGCGTCTGCCGGGGGAGGGCCCGCACCTCGTCTTCACGATCCCGTCGGTGGATTCGTTCCGCGAGGACCTCGGGACGGCCGGGGCCGATCTGGGCCGCGACGTGCCGGTGGTCTACGAGACCAAGACCAGCGACTGGACCAACATGCTCGTCAACCTGCTGCCGTGGGTGCTCATCATCGGCGTGTGGTTCTTTCTCATGCGTTCGATGTCGCGCAGCGCCGGGGGCGGTGCCGGCGGGGGGATCATGAACGTGGGCAAGGCCCGCGCGCAGGTCTTCGACAAGAGCAATGCGCGGCGCATCACTTTCAAGGACGTGGCCGGGCTCGAGGAGGCCAAGGTCGAGATCATGGAGATCGTCGACTTCCTCCGCAAGGCCGACAAATATAAGGAGCTGGGCGCCAAGATTCCCAAGGGGGCGCTGCTCGTGGGTCCTCCGGGAACCGGCAAAACGCTGCTCGCCAAGGCCGTCGCCGGCGAGGCCGATGTGCCGTTCCTCTCGATTTCGGGTTCCGACTTCGTGGAGATGTTCGTCGGCGTGGGCGCTTCGCGCGTCCGCGACCTTTTCGAGCAGGCCAAGCAGAAGGCGCCCTGCATCGTCTTCATCGACGAGATCGACGCCATCGGCCGGGCCCGCGGCAAGAACGCCGGATTCTCCGGCAACGACGAGCGCGAAAACACGCTCAACCAGCTGCTCACGGAGATGGACGGCTTCCAGACCAACACCGGAGTGATCGTGCTGGCCGCCACCAACCGGGCCGACATCCTCGACAAGGCGCTCATGCGCGCCGGCCGCTTCGACCGGCAGATCGAGGTGGGCCTGCCCGACGTGCGGGAGCGCGAGGAGATTTTCGGGGTCCACCTGCGGCCCCTGAAGCTCGATCCGAAGCTCGACCGCACGTTCCTCGCGCGGCAGACCCCGGGTTTCTCGGGCGCCGACATCGCCAACGTCTGCAACGAGGCGGCCCTCATCGCCGCGCGTCACAACAAGAAACATGTTGCCAAAGAGGATTTCCTCGCGGCGATAGACCGCATCGTAGGCGGCTTGGAGCGCAAGAACAAGATCATCACCGACGAGGAGAAGCGCGTGATCGCCTACCACGAAGCCGGCCACGCCACGGTGAGCTGGATTCTCGAAAACGCCAGTCCCCTTATCAAGGTGACGATCATCCCGCGCGGCAAGGCGCTGGGGGCCGCATGGTACCTGCCCGAGGAGCGGCAGATCACCACGCGCGAGCAGATGATGGACGAGCTGGCCGCCACGCTCGGCGGGCGCGTTTCGGAGCAGCTCGCGTTCGGGCAGCTCTCGACCGGGGCGCTCAACGATCTGGAGCGTGCGACCCGGCAGGCCTACGCCATGGTCGCCTACTACGGCATGAGCGAGTTGGTGGGCACCGTGTCGTTCTACGATTCGACGGGCCAGAGCGACATGGCCCTCACCAAACCCTATTCCGAGACGACCGCCCAGCAGATCGACGCCGAGGCGCGGCGGCTCATCGACCGGGCTTACGCCATGGCCGAAAAGGTGCTGCGCGAACACGCCGACGGGGTGAAGCAGCTGGCCGAGCTGCTGCTCGACCGCGAGGTGGTATTCACCGAGGATGTGGAGCGGATTTTCGGCAAGCGCAAGAAAGATATCGAGCGCGAGCGCCGCGAAGCCGCCGCCAAAAAGCCCCGGACCTCCAAGACCGCCGGGAGCGCCAAGACCCCGAAAGCCGCCGATGCCCCGAAGCGGGCCAAGGCTCCGAAAAAGGCCGCGGCTCCTGCCCCGGAAACGGCTGCGGCCGACAAACCCCGGCGCGGACGGCGGCCCAAAAACGCCGGGCGCCCCGCCGACGAATAACCGACCTACCTTTGCTGACCTATGAACGATAAGATGAAAAACCTCGCGGTGCGCACCGTCAGCGGCCTTGTGCTGGTGGCAGTCATGGTGGGCGCCGTCGTCTGGTCGCCGATCGCGCTCGGCGCGCTGCTGGCGCTGCTGCTCGTCGGCGGAATCCGCGAATTCTACGCTTTGGCCCGCGTCAAAGGGTCTTCTCCGCAGCCTGTATTGGGCACCGCATTGGGCTTGGCCCTGTTCGGCGTCGTCTATGCGCTCGCGCAGTGGCCGCACCTCGGCTTCGTGCAGCTGCTCTTCGCCGGCGCCGTCCTGCTGCTGCTCGCCGTGCCGGTCATATTGATCTGCGAGCTCTACCGCCGCAATCCCGATCCGCTGGCCTCGGCGGGGGCGACGCTGCTGGGCGTGTGGTACGTCTCCCTGCCGCTGGCGTGCGTCGGGCTGCTGGCCGCTCCGGCCGTGGTCGGCGTGCCGTCGGGCGTGTGGTGCCCGTGGGCGGTGATCGCCTATCTGGTCATCGTGTGGGCCAACGACGTCTTCGCCTATTTGGTGGGCATGGCCTGCGGACGGCACAAGCTGTTCGAGCGGCTGTCGCCCAAAAAGTCGTGGGAGGGCTTCTTCGGCGGCCTTGCCGGCGCCGTACTCGTGGGGTTGCTGGCCGCGCGGCTGCTGGGCGGCGACCTGTGGCTGTGGGGCGTCGTGGCCGCAGCGACGTCGGTCGCGGGCGTGCTGGGCGATCTGGCCGAATCGATGTTCAAGCGTGCGGCCGGGGTCAAGGATTCGGGCCGTTCGATCCCCGGCCACGGGGGTGTGCTCGACCGTTTCGACGCCGTGCTGCTTTCGGCGCCTTTCGCGGTGGTCTGCATCCTGTTCTGCCGCTGGGTCTCCGAGGCCGTATTACTAACCTGCTAACTACTCCTCTGCCATGAAAATCAATAAGGAAGGTTACCGCATCATCTTCGTTTCGGGGGTGGTCTGCATGCTGATCTGGTGGCTGTTCTACCGCCTGCTCGTCAGCGATTCGAGCACCACGCTCATCTGGGCCAGTACGGTGTTCCTGCTGTTGTTCTGGTTCTTCATCGTGGCCTTTTTCCGCGAGCCGCGGCGCGTGCGCATCCACGACAACGACTTGGTCTTCGCTCCGTGCGACGGCCGCGTGGTGGTGACCGAGGTCGTGCGCGACGACGAGTATCTCCACGAGGAGATGCTGCAGATTTCGATCTTCATGTCGATTACCAACGTCCATATGAACTGGGTCCCCGTGGCCGGCGAGGTGGAGTACTTCAAGTATCATCCGGGCCGCTTCCTCGTGGCGTGGCATCCCAAGTCGTCGACCGAGAACGAGCGCACCACTACCGTCGTGCGCATGGCTTCGGGTCAGAAGGTGCTGTTCCGGCAGATCGCCGGGCTCATCGCACGGCGCATCGTCTCCTACATGGAGCCGGGCCATAGCGTCGCGCAGAACAGCGTCTGCGGCTTCATCAAGTTCGGGTCGCGCGTCGACGTGCTGGTTCCCAAGGGCAGCGAGCTGCTCGTCGGGCTCGGCGACGCCACCGTGGGTTCGCAGACCCCCATCGCGCGGCTCAAAAAGGCGGAGGCATGACGGCTACGCCCCAGACCGTGCTGAAGTTCGCGGTCGGCGCGGCGGTGGCCGCGGCGGCGCTGTTCGTCGTCTGGTACTTCTCGTCGATCGTCGTCTACATCCTCGTGTCGGCCGTGCTGGCCGTCATGGGGCGGCCGTTGGTTAAGCGGCTTGCGGCGCTGCGCGTGCGGCGGTGGCAGGTGCCGCGGTCGCTCGCGGCATTCGTGACGCTCGTCGTCATCTGGACCGTCGCCGCCGTGCTGTGCGCGCTCTTCGTGCCGCTGGTTTTCAACAAGGTCAACCAGCTCGCCGACGTCGATTTCGGCGCCGTCGTCAGCAGCGTCGGCGAGCCCGTCGCCCGGGTCCAGCACGACCTGCAGGAGTGGTTCGCCCTGCCCGAGAGTTCGTTTTCGCTCTCCGAGGAGCTGGCCGCCCTGCTGCGCCGGCTGGTCGATCCGGGATCGCTCAACAGCTTCTTCTCGTCGGTGGTCGGCGCGGTCGTCTCGTCGGTCATCGCCGTCTTCTCGATTTCGTTCATCACGTTCTTCTTTCTCAAGGAAGACGATCTGTTCTATACGATGGTCACGGCNGTGTTTCCCGAGCGGTTCCGCGACAACATCACGCGGGCGCTCGATTCGGTGACGCTGNTGNTGGGCCGCTATTTTACGGGCATTCTGGCCGAAAGCCTGCTGCTGATGTCGGCCGTGTCGCTGACGATGATGGCTTTCGGCATGGCTGCCGCCGACGCCTTTTTCATCGGGCTGGTCATGGGGATCATGAANGTCGTGCCATACGCCGGGCCGTTGATCGGCGGCGTGCTCTCGGTCTTCGTNGGNCTGGTCACGCCGATCGCCGGCATGAGCGTNGCCCATACGGCGGCNGTCATCGCGGGGTCGCTGCTCGTTCTGAAGGGGNTGGACGATTTCGTGCTCCAGCCCGCGCTCTACTCCGAGCGGGTCAAGGCCCACCCGCTCGAAGTCTTCCTCGTCATCCTCGTGGCCGGGTCGCTGGCCGGGATTCTGGGGATGTTGCTGGCCATACCCTCCTATACCGTGCTGCGCGTCTTCGCCAAGGAGTTCTTCTCGCAGTTCGCTCTGGTGCGGCGGCTCACCGAAAATATCTGAGATGAAGCCGGTGCGGATCGAGGGAACGGTGGAGCACGGCCGGGAGCTGGGCCGCAAGTTGGGATTCCCGACGGCCAACCTGCCCGTCGGCGACGGTCTCGCCCTCGACGACGGGGTCTATGCCTCGACGGCCGAGGTCGACGGCGTCCGCTACCGGGCCATGTCCAANCTCGGAACCAACCCCTCGGTCGGGGGGCGCGTGCGGCGGCTCGAAACCCACCTTTTCGATTTCGAGGGGTCGCTCTACGGCCGGCGCCTGTGCGTGGAGCTGTGGCGGAANGTGCGCGACGAGCGGCGTTTCGCCTCGGTCGACGAGNTGCGGGCGCAGATCGAAAAAGACAAGGAAACGATATTAAAATTATAATATGACCATGTTTCTGGATACGACTTTGCCCTACAAGGTGGCCGATATGTCGCTGGCCGACTGGGGCCGCAAGGAGATCGAAATCTCCGAACACGAAATGCCGGGTCTGATGGCCGTGCGCCGCAAGTACGGCCCGCAGAAGCCGCTGAAAGGGGTGCGGATCATGGGTTCGCTCCACATGACCATNCANACNGCCGTGCTGATCGAGACGCTNGTCGAGNTGGGCGCCGAGGTGCGCTGGTGCTCGTGCAACATCTTCTCGACGCAGGACCACGCCGCCGCCGCCATCGCCGCTGCGGGGGTGCCGGTCTTCGCATGGAAAGGGGAGACGCTGCCCGAATACTGGTGGTGCACCGCCATGGCTCTCTCGTTCCCGGGCGGCAAGGGGCCCCAGCTCATCGTCGACGACGGCGGCGACGCTACGCTTCTGATCCACAAGGGTTATAAGGCCGAGAACGACGCTTCGACGCTCGACTACGCCCCCTCNTCCTACGAGGAGGAGGTCATCCTCGACACCCTGCGGCAGCTTTTGGCCGAGGACCCCGACAAGTGGCACCGCACCGTCGCCGAGTGGCNGGGCGTGAGCGAGGAGACCACCACGGGCGTGCACCGNCTCTACCGGATGCAGGAGGCNGGCGAGNTGCTCGTGCCGGCGATCAACGTCAACGATTCGTG
Source organism: Alistipes sp. (assembly GCA_014796635.1). GTDB lineage: Bacteria > Bacteroidota > Bacteroidia > Bacteroidales > Rikenellaceae > Alistipes. The sequence continues at coordinate 91,912 of JAAVIK010000002.1, read as the reverse complement.
CACCAAGTCGAAGTTCGACAACCTCTACGGCTGCCGCGAATCGCTGGCCGACGGCATCAAGCGCGCCACCGACGTCATGATCGCCGGCAAGGTGGCCGTCGTCTGCGGCTACGGCGANGTGGGCAAGGGCTGCGCCCGCTCGATGCGTTCGTACGGCGCCCGCGTCATCGTGACNGANATCGACCCGATCTGCGCCCTGCAGGCCGCCATGGAGGGCTTCGAGGTGAAGACCGTCGAGAGCGCTCTGGCCGAGGGCAACATCTTCGTGACCTGCACGGGCAACTGCGATATCATCACCCTNGAGCACATGGAGNNNATGCGCGACCAGGCGATCGTCTGCAACATCGGCCACTTCGACAACGAGATTCAGATGGCGCGGCTCGANAAGTCGGGCGCCCGGAAGACCAACATCAAGCCCCAGGTCGACAAGTACACCTTCGCCGACGGCCATTCGATCTTCATCCTCGCCGAGGGGCGTCTGGTCAACCTCGGATGCGCCACGGGCCACCCCTCGTTCGTCATGTCGAACTCCTTTACGAACCAGTGCCTNGCGCAGATGGAGCTGTGGCAGAAGAAGCTGGAGGCGGGCGTCTACCGCCTGCCCAAGCACCTCGACGAGGAGGTCGCGCGGCTCCACTTGGACAACCTCGGNGTCGAGCTCACGCACCTGACNCCCAAGCAGGCCGATTACATCGGCGTGCCGGAGGAGGGCCCGTTCAAGGCCGACCACTACCGNTATTGATNCGGTTCATGCAAACGAAAGGCGGCTGCCCCGAGGGNAGCCGCCTTTTATTTTCTTGCGGCGTTCAGAACAGCCCGACNANCCANTCCCGGAACGGGCTCCAGAGCTCGGCGACNACCAGCNCNGTCATGGCNANACAGGCGGCGAGCTTCAGCCCTGTGCCNACGATGAANGCCANGAACGACCCGAAGCCCACGCGGAGCGCCTTGTCGAGGTTGTCGCGGTCGTGGAGCAGTTCGCCGCAGACGGCGCCGACGAACGGTCCCAGCACGATGCCCAGCGGCGGGAAAAAGAGCCCGGCGAAGATGCCTACGGTGGCTCCGATAGCCCCGGCGCGCGAGCCGCCGAAGCGCCGCGTCATCCACGCGGGCAGAAAATAGTCGGAGAGCGTCACGAGCGCCGTGACGGCGAGCCATATCCAGACCGCCGAATCGGCCAGCTGCGACCCCGAGATGCCCCATGCGCAGAGCAGNCCGGCGTATCCGAGTACGACGCCGGGGATGACGGGCACGATGCACCCGACGATGCCGAGCAGCGAGAAAAGGAGCGCTAAACCTGCCAGCAGGATGTCCATGGCCCTATCCGATCAGTCGGTTGGTGGCCGTATCGGGGAAGACGATCCACGGCCGGAACTGCTTGGCGTCCTCGAAATCCATCTGCGCGTAGGAGGCGATGATGACCACGTCGCCCACCTGCACCTTGCGGGCTGCGGCGCCGTTCAGGCAGATGCAGCCGCTCTCGCGCGGTCCCTTGATGACGTAGGTCTCGAAGCGTTCGCCGTTGTCGATGTCCATGATCTGGACTTTCTCGCCCTCGATGATGTTGGCCGCTTCCATGAGCGCCTCGTCGATGGTGATGCTCCCCACGTAGTTGAGATCGGCCTGGGTGACCGTTACGCGGTGGATTTTGGATTTGATGACTTCGATCTGGAATTTCATTATCGGATGCGGATGTTGTCGATAAGACGTATCGGGCCGGCCTGCACGGCGATGCAGCCCTGGATGCGTGCGGCGGCGTCCCAGGCGTCGACTTCCTGCATCGTCAGGGCGTCGACCGACTGGTAATAGATGACTTCGAGCAGCGGTTCGCGCTCGACTTCGGCGACGACCCATGCCTTGAGTTCGGCCGGTGAGAGCGAATGCGATTTTTCGGCTGCGGCGCGCAGCGTGGCATAGATGTGCGGTGCGGCGGCGCGGTGGGGTGCGTCGAGCAGCTGGTTGCGCGACGAGAGGGCCAGCCCGTCGCCGTCGCGGACGATGGGGCACTCGACGATCTCGACCGGCAGCTGCAGCTGCGCGACCATGGCCCGGATGACGGCGATCTGCTGGAAATCCTTCTCGCCGAAGTAGGCGCGGGCCGGGCGTACGATATCGAACAGGCGGCTCACGACCTGGGCCACGCCGTTGAAGTGGCCGGGGCGCGTGGCTCCCTCCATGACCTTGTCGACTGCGCCGAAGTCGAACTGCCGCGTGTCGGGTTCGGGGTAGATCTCCTCGACCGGGGGCATCAGCACCAGGTCGGCGCCCGCTTCCTCCAAGAGCCGGGCATCGGCCTCGGGGGTGCGGGGGTAGCGGCGCAGGTCGTTCTTGTCGTTGAATTGCGTGGGGTTGACGAAGACGCTGACCACGACGGTCGCGTTGTCGCGTCGGGCCCGCTCGACGAGCGAGCGGTGGCCGGCATGGAGAGCCCCCATCGTGGGGACGAAGCCGATGCCTGCGGCGTCGGTCTTGTCGAGCTCGGCACGCAGCGCTTCGACGCTTGTGAAAATCTTCATCTCTTTTCTTGTTTGGAATCGAGTTGCGGGGCAAAGGTAGAAAAGATAATTATAAAATGAAAAATCCGGGGATCAAAAATCCGCGTTCCGCTCCGGCGGGGCGATATTTCGTTGGCCTTTGCGAAAAAAGCACTATATTTGGACTGCTCAAATTCCTACGACATGAAAAATATCGCGTTTATGGCTTTTACCGCTTGCATGCTCGCTTCGTGCGCCGCGCCGCAGGACGAGAACCCGTGGATCGTCGACCGCTTCGACGATGTGAAGGTGATCCGCTACGAGGTCCCCGGGTTCGAGGCCCTGCCGCTCGGGCAGAAGGAGCTGATCTACTACCTCTCGGAGGCTGCCAAGTGCGGCCGCGACATCCTTTTCGACCAGAACTGTCCCGCGAACCTGCCCGTGCGCCGCACGCTGGAGACGATTTACGAACACTACGCGGGCGACCGCACGACGGCCGGGTGGGCGGCGCTGGAGAAGTATCTCAAAAAGGTGTGGTTCGCCAACGGCATCCACCACCACTATTCCAACGACAAGTTCGTGCCCGAGTTCACGCAGGAGTATCTGTTGTCGGTCATCGAAACCATTCCCGGGGAGAAGTTCGGCGACGAGCTGAACGCCCTGCGCGGCGAGGTCTTCCGGGCGATCTTCGACCCGGGGGCCTATCCCACGCGGCTCAACCAGCGGGCCGGCGACGACCTGTTGCTCACCTCGTCGAGCAACTATTACCGCGGCGTCTCGCAGGCCGAGGCCGAGAAGTTCTACGCCGCCATGGCTGCCGCCGACGCCGGCAACCCCGAGCCGGTCTCCTACGGGCTCAATTCGCAGCTGACGAAAAACGCTGCGGGACGTCTCGTCGAGCGCGTATGGCGCGTCGGCGGCATGTATTCGCCCGCGATCGAGCGGATCGTCGGCTGGCTCGAAAAGGCGCAGGCCGTGGCTGCCGAGCCGCAGAAGTCGACCATCGGCGCGCTCATCGAGTACTACCGCACGGGCGACCTGAAGAAGTTCGACGAGTACAACATCCGCTGGGTCCGCGACACGCTCTCCAACGTCGACTTCGTCAACGGCTTCATCGAGGACTACGGCGATCCGCTGGGCCGCAAGGCGTCGTGGGAGGCCAACGTCAACTTCATGGACAGCGCGGCCTGCCGCCGCACGGCCCTCATCTCGGAGAACGCCCAGTGGTTCGAGGACCACTCGCCCGTGGCGCCCGAATACAAGAAGAAGCGGGTCAAGGGCGTTTCGGCCAAGGTCATCACGGTGGCCATGCTCGGCGGCGACTGCTATCCCGCCACGCCCATCGGCATCAACCTGCCCAACGCCGACTGGATCCGCAAGGAGTACGGCTCCAAGTCGGTGACGATCGACAACATCACCTACGCCTACGATAAGGCGGCCCACGGCAACGGCTTCAACGAGGAGTTCGTCCTGCGGGCCGACGACCGCGAGCGCATGGAGCGCTACGGCAAGCTGGCCGACGATCTGCATACCGACCTGCACGAATGCCTCGGCCACGGCTCGGGGCAGCTGGCGCCGGGCGTCCAGGGCGGCGAGCTGCGCAACTACGGCTCGACCCTCGAGGAGACGCGCGCCGACCTGTTCGGGCTCTACTATCTGGGCGATCCGAAAATGGTGGAGCTGGGGCTGATCCCCTCGCTCGACGTGGCATGGGCCGGCTATGCGAAATACATCCTGAACGGCATGATGACCCAGCTGGCGCGCATCGAGCCCGGCAAGAACGTCGAGGAGGCCCACATGCGCAACCGCAAGCTCATCTGCGAGTGGTGCTACGAGCGCGGCAAGGCCGACAACGTGATCGAGTGGGTCGAGCGGAACGGCAAGCGCTACGTGGTGGTCAACGACTTCGCGAAGCTGCGCGCCCTGTTCGGGGAGATGCTGCGCGAGATTCAGCGCATCAAGTCGGAGGGCGACTACGAGGCGGGCCGGGCCTTGGTGGAGCGCTACGCCGTGGCGGTCGATCCGGCGCTGCATGCCGAGGTGCGCGAGCGCTACTATGCCCTCGGCATCGAGCCCTACGGCGGGTTCCTCAATCCGGAGTACGAACTCGTCGAACGCGACGGCCGGGTGGCCGACGTGCGGATCGTCTATCCGACCGACTATGCGGCTCAGATGATGGGCTACTCCCGCGACTATTCGTTCCTGCCGCTGAAAAACTAAAAAGCAGCCGAGCCCGGAATGGCGGAGGTCCCTGCGGCTTCCGCCAGTGCGGCGAGGCAGATTCAGCAATCCGCTGGCGGTGAGCGCGGGTCGGCGGCGAACAGGGGGTGCTAAAACGTTTTAGCACCCCGTCGACACCCCGATCGCCGATCCCCGTGCTAAAACGTTTCAGCTCGGCCGTCAGCTTTGCATCCCAGTCTGGCAGAAAGCATCTTCTTCCTGTCATTCATCCCAGCGATTGCTTCTTTCGTCTGCTGCGGGCTACCGCAACCGTGAGACGGGAGCCTTGACGAATGTCGGCACGAACGGCAACTGTTGGTCTTCTTCGTCCTACTACGCAGGCAGTAACAACGCGGGTCACTTGAACTTCAACTCGAGCAACGTCAACCCGCTGAACAACAGCAACCGGGCCAACGCATTCTCCGTGCGCTGCGTCCAGCATCTGCAGGCTGCTTTTTACGAAACGAAAGGCGTACCTTCCTGAAAAGGTACGCCTTTGCTGTTGCCGATCGCAGCGGTTATTTCTTCTTGGGATCGGAGCCGTTGTCGATAGCGAAGGTCGAGACGATGACCTGCTTCTCGTCGACGTTGTTGGGGTTGGAGACGATGACGCCGTATTCGCCCGTCGGCCGGGTCTCGAACGAGAGACGGTAGCTGCTTTCGCCGTATTTGGTGGCGGTGAAAGGCAGGAACTCCAGCGTGTTGGTCTGGACGTTGAACGTACCGATGGCCGAGATGACGGCCGAACGGTTCTTGGGCGTAGCTTTCATGCGGAAGACGCGCACGATCGACATGGGGTCGGCCTTGTTGTCCTTGGCCCGGACGATCAGTTCGATAGGCTTTTGGCCGTCGAAGCGCACGCCGGCGGCGCTGCCGTCGATGACGACCTTGGTCTTCTGCTTGCTGGCGGCGAANCCTGCGATGTAAACGCCTGCGCCGGTCTTGATCCGGACGTTGTGCTTCTCGAGCTTATGGCCCGAGCCGTCGGCGAAGACGCCTACCACCTCGCCTTCNAATTCGGGTTCGAGGGACTGCGCCGCAGCCGTCCGGAATCCCCCGCCCGCGATGGCTGCGAAAGCCATCAGAAACAGCATCTTTTTCATGGTTTTTGGGTTTTGAAGTTGTGTCTCGGGACAAAGATAAGCATTTGGGCGCAATGTTTTACCCCCCCCCGATTTTTNTGGAATTTCGGGNNAAAATAGCGGTAAAAAAGACCTCTGCCGCTCCCCTGCGAAAAAGAGAGCCTGCCCCNNGGGGCAGGCTCTGCAGCGAATGCGGATCGGCCGCTACTCCACGCTGAAAGGGTGGGCGACGCCGGAATCGGAATCGCCGGCGACCCACAGCCGGAAGTCGCCGGGCTCGACCGCATACTTCATGTCGCGGTTCCAGAANGCCANCTCGGCGACGGGCAGCTCGAAGCGCAGGTGCTTGGTCTCGCCCGGCTGCAGGGCGACGCGCATGAAGCGCTTGAGCTCCTTGACGGGCCGCACGACCGAGCCGACCAGATCGCGCGNGTAGAGCTGGGCGACCTCGACGCCCGGACGCGAGCCGGTGTTGGTGAGGTCGAACTCCACGACGATCGTGTCGTCGGTACCGAACGACGTCTTGTTGAGCAGGACATTGTCGTACTCGAACGTGGTGTACGAAAGTCCGTAGCCGAACGGGAAGAGGGGNCCGTAGCCGGTGTCGAGGTAGTAGGAGGTGCAGCCCAGNGAGGTCTGCCCGGCATGGAGCGGAATATCNTCGAGCAGGGTTTCGGTGCCGTTGCAGGGGCGGCCGCAGTTGTTGTGGTTGTAGTAGAACGGCGCCTGTCCGGCATCGCGCAGGAACGTCATGGGGAGCTTGCCCGAGGGTACGGCCTTGCCCTTGATGAGGTCGGCGATCGCCTCGCCGCCCATCGTGCCGGGGTGGAACGAGTAGAGCAGGGCGTCGCAGCGGGCCAGATCGCGCTCGATGGTGAGGGGCCGGCCGGCGATGACTACGACCACCACGGGTTTGCCGCTCTTGCGGACCTCGGCGATCAGCTCGCTCTGGGCNCCNTGGAGATCGAGCCGCGAGAGCGAGTGGGCCTCGCCCGAGAGGATGGCCTCCTCGCCGACGCAGACGACGACGGCTTCGGCCCGGGCCGCGGCGGCCCGCACCTTGGCGAAGCTGCGCTTGTCGGTGTCGCGGCTATATTTCAGACCGGGTTCGTAGATGACNTTGAANTGCTTGCGCAGGGCGGCGAGCGGCGTGACGGTGTGCTCGGGCTCGCAGTCGAACGACCACGTGCCCAACTGGTCGTAGGGCGCGTCGGCCATGGGGCCCGTGACGAGGATCGTGCGGACCTTGTCCAAGGGCAGGACGTTGCGTTTGTTCTGCAGGAGCACGGCCGATTCGACGGCGCTCTGCTTGGCNGCCGCGAGGTGCTCGGGGGCGTAGGCTTTCGAGCGGGCGGCNTCGGCGTCGACGTAGGGGTTCTCGAAAAGNCCGAGCCGGAACTTGAGCCGCAGGATGTTGCGCACGGCCTCGTCGATCGTCTTCTCGGCGATCTTGCCCTCCTTGACCGACTCCTCGATGAANGCGATGAAGCCGAACGACATCATATCCATATCGACCCCGGCGTTGACCGCCAGTTCGGTGGCGTGCTTGAGGTCGCGGGCGAAGCCGTGGGCNATCATCTCGCCCGACGAGTTCCAGTCGGTGACTACCATGCCGTCGAAGCCCCACTCGNGGCGCAGCACGTCGCGCAGCAGGAAGTCGTTGCCCGTCGAGGGGATGCCGTCGATCTCGTTGAACGAGGTCATGAGCGTGAGGGCCCCNGCATCGACGCAGGCCTTGAANGCGGGCAGGTAGGTGTTGCGCAGCGAGCGCTCGGAGATCATCGTGGAGTTGTAGTCGCGGCCTCCCTCGGCGGCGCCGTAGCCCACGAAGTGCTTGATGCAGGCGGCCATCGACGTGGGGTCGGCATANTCGTCGCCCTGGTAGCCTTTGACCATGGCCACGCCCATCTGCGCATCGAGGTAGGGGTCNTCGCCCGANCCCTCGGCGACGCGGCCCCAGCGGGGATCGCGGGCGATGTCGAGCATCGGCGAGAAGGTCCAGCGNACGCCCGATGCCGTAGCTTCGACAGCGGCGGCGCGGGCTCCCTGCTCGACGAGCGCGGGGTCGAACGTCGAGGCGAGACCCAGCGGAATGGGGAAGATCGTGCGGAAGCCGTGGATCACGTCGCGNCCCACGAGAANNGGNATNTGCAGGCGGCTCTCTTCGACGGCGGCNCGCTGCACGGCGTTGATNTCNNCGGNATCNACNCAGTTGAGGATCGAGCCGATNTCGCCTTTNGCGGCCGCCTCNNNNAGGTCGNNGCCGCCCGATACCTGGTGCATCTGGCCGATCTTTTCGCGCAGGGTCATCTGCGCGAGCAGCTCGTCGACGCGGCGGTCGATATCGCNTTCGGGCGTGCAGCCCACGGCNGCGAGGGCCACGAGGGCTATTTTACACAAAGTTTTCATGCGGTTGGCATTTAGGGGTTATTCGTTTTTCTTGAAGACGCGGACGTAGTCGACTTCGTAGGTCGCGGGCAGCGCCGTTTCGTCGATGCCCTGCGCACCGCCCCAGTCGCCGCCCCACGCGAGGTTGAGCTTCAGATAGAACGGTTTGTAGAAAGGCCACGTGTCGTAGTTGTTNTTGCCGTCGTTGGCGAAGCGGAAGTGCTCCACGCCGTCGAAGATGAAGCGCAGATACTCCTCGGTCCACTCCACGGCGTAGGTGTGGAACTCGGTCTGGGCCGTCGCCAGCAGAAATTCGTGGGTCTTCTGCGTGTTGCTGGGGTGGTTGTAGGCGGTGCAGTGGATGCTCGACGAGACGTAGTTGGGGTGGTAGCCNACCTCCTCCATGATGTCGATCTCGCCGTCGGCGGGCCACGAAGTGAAGTTCTTGGGCATCATCCAGAACGCGGGCCACGNGCCCTTGCCCGTGCAGAGCTTCAGCCGCGCCTCGAAGTAGCCGTAGGTCCAGCCCTCGATGGTGTTCATGCGGATGGAGCGGACNTTGCCGNCGATCTTNTTGGCGATGATCTTGAGGGTGCCGTTCGATACGAGGGCCAGTTTTTCGCCCTGGTACTGACCGTTCACGTAGTCCTGCAGCTCGTTGTTGCCCCAGCCGCCGTCGCCGGTCTCGTACCACCATTTGGATGTGTCGGGGAGCGATTCGCCCGAGGCGTTGAACTCGTCGGCCCACACGAGCCGGTAGCCGGCGGGCGTGGGGATTTCGGGCTCGACGTATTCGGCGCCCTCGGGNTTGGAGAAGCCCGGGCCGGGAGTGAAGCCGGTCCAGACGTAGATTTTTTCGAGGTCGGGATTGCCCGTGGCGTCGAACGTCCCGAGGCCGGGCAGGCTCTGGATGTCGAGTTCGGAGAGCTGGTTGCCCGAGCAGTCGAGGTAGGTCAGCTGCGTGAGCCCCGAGAGGTCGAGTTCGGAGAGTTCGTTGTCGGAGCAGTCGAGGTAGACGATGTGTCCGAACACGGTGCTCAGCTCGGGCATCGAGCCGATGCCCAGCCCCGACACCTCGATGCGGGTGACGGCCGCCGCTTCCTTGGTGCTCAGCACGCCGTCGCCGTCGGTGTCGAAATTCTCGAGCAGGTAGGCCCTGAATGCCGGGTCGGCGATCTCGACCGCCTCGACCTTGTAATGCTGCGCGACGGGCAGGAATTTCTTCTCGCTGCCGATGCGGAAGACGAGGTTCGTCTCCCGGGAGTCGCCGGTTTTGTTCTCGTCGATCGTTACTTTGACCGTCGACGTGCCTGCCGTGCCGCCGCTGGGGGCGACGCGGCACCACGAAGTGTCTTCCGAGTAGACGCCCCAGTCGGCCGTGGCCTCGACGGCGACGGTCTGTACGGCGGCTTCGTCGGTAAGGGTCAGCGTTTCGGGACTGAATGCGAGGTCGCCGCCCGCAGCGGGTGCGGGCTCGTCCGAACCGGAGCAGGCGCCGGCAAGCAGAGCCGCGGCTGCGAATAAGGTATGAAACATGGATTTCATGGGTTGAAGCTAATGAAAAAATGAAGAAAAACGAAAAAAGAGCGGAACCGTGCGGCGGTTCCGCTCCTTTTTATGCGAATTATTTCAGCTCGCCGGTCTGGTGCTCCTGGAAAAGGATGTCCTTGATCGTCGCTACGGTGCCGGCCTCGCAGCCGCCGAAGTCGAGCGCGAGTTTCAGCGCCGGAATATCCTTGCCGGGGAAGCGGCCTACCTGGTAGAGAAGCTCCTCGTCGGCGAATACCTCATGACGGTCGGCGAAGTAGAACGTATCGTCGTCATCGGCCTGGGTGAGCTTGATCGTTACGCCCGGGTGGTCTTTCGTGCAGGTGATCGAGATGCTGAAGTCGTAGTACTTGTCGGCCGATGTCGAAAGATCGGCGGTCGTCAGCGTGAACTGACCCTGCCACTGCGCCTCCGTCGCGTTGTCCATCGTGAGGGTGTAGGTGCGGCCCTCATGCGTGCACTCGGGATCGGCGATCTGGNTCCAGCCGGCATCGGCGAACCAGAAAGTAGGCTCGATGTCGGTCGGCCACAGGTTGGCGGCCGATTCGGGGTCGAAGAGCGTCGGGCCTACGGGCTCCGCTGCCTCTACCGACATATCGAGCGTGCCGTCGTTGTCGACGAACGTGAANGTGTAGAGACCTGCCGTCGCNCCGNCGGCGGCGATGTTGCCGTCTTCGTTGGGAATNTCGAACAGACCGTTGCCTTCGATCGTGCCGTAGTTCTCCTGTTTCCACTCCTGGCCCCAGTTGTNCTGACCGTAGACCTTGATCGTGCCTTNGGCGTCCATATAGAGGGTGATGCGGTAGGTCGTCGCGTCGATGCGGGCGCAGGGCAGGGCGTTCTCGGTCGTCCAGCCGATGAGGTTGGAGAGCGAGGGCTTGCCGCCGCCGTCGCCGATGATCCAGAGGGCGCCGGCGTTCTCGTAGGTCGCGGGCTCGCCGTTCTTGAGCGGGAGCACCTTGAGCCACTTGCCGTTCCAGATGACGCGGTATTCGCCGTCTGCGGCGTTGAACTTGAGCGTCGAAGCGTCGACGTAGGTGAAGAAGTCGGGATCTACCCAGATCGCCGAGAGGTCGATGCCCTTGACGGGGATTTCGTCGCCCTGCACGAGGTCGGTCTCGACCATGCCGTTCGAGAAGCCGATGCCGTTGAACATCTCGTCGGCCTCTTCGCCGCCGCCTGCGGGCACGAAGTCGTAGTGCCATGCGATCGAACCGTCGTCGGCGCACATCTTGATCTCGCGGCGCAGGGCCGAGGTCGAGGTCTCGAGCAGCTTGTAGCGCGGCGTGTCGAGGGCGGCNTGGAACGGAATGTACGATACGTTGGCACCCTCGTCCAGGCAGAGGTAAATTTCCTCGATGCCGGCGTCGTTCCAGCTCTGCTCGAAATGATACTGCGCGTCGAACTTCTCGATNGGAACCAGATAGTCTTCGCCGTCGTTGACGAGATACTCGGCCTTGTAGCCCGAGCCGGCGTTGACGTAAACCATGCCGTCCTCGCCCGGATCGTAGGTGTAGGTGCCGTCGGCGCTGAAGGTCATCACGTCGTTGTAGAGGCTCCAGTCGGCCTTTTCATCGGCCTTGGCCGACCACCAGTTGAGGCCGTCGGAACCCGGCTCGCCGCAGCCGAAGTGGCCGTCGACCGACGAGTTCCATATCCACTCCTGCGTGCCGTTGTTGGAGACGGCGTTTTTGTAGGGCGTCTCGTTGAACGGATCGCGGTACTCGTTCTCCATGGTGAACGTCACGACCTTGGAACCGATCGAGATGCCGTTGACGTTGTAGGCCTTGACCTCGACGGAATACTCCTTGGCATCGCGGAAGCGGAGCCGCAGGCCGTTCTGGGCGTAGGCGTACTTCTTGTTGGCCGAGCCGTCGATCTTCTCCTCGCCGAAAATCCACATGGGGATCATGCCCCGGTTGTTGAGGGTGAACGTGGCGTAGTTGGTCTCTTGGTCGACGTCGATCGCGATGTCGAAGTCGGAGGCCTGCGGGAGCCCTTTTTCGTTGGGNTCGGGATAATCGGTCGTACAGGCGACTGCCAGCAGCGGCAGCGCGAGTGCGGACGCTATGTATTTCCAAATGCTTTTCATGTTCGTACGTTTTTTAGACGATGATTAGTAGGCGTTCTGCCGGATCGAGGGGTCTTTGTCGACNTCCGACTGCGGAATGGGCCAGTACTTTTTGGATTCGNTCCAGTCNNNCTGGCGGTANTCGTGGTTGGCGGCGGTGAGCACCGTCGTTGCCAGACCGCTGCGTACGAGGTCCCAGTAGCGCTTGCCCTCGCCGACGAACTCCTTGTGGCGCTCCTCGATGATGTCTTCGCGCGAAGTGCCCTCCGCGGTGCTGTGGGCGCGGTCGCGGACCTGTTTGAGGTAGTCGGAGCCGTCCTGGCCCAGCAGGAGCGACAGCTCGGCGGCNTTGAGCAGCGTCTCGGCGTAGCGGTAGATGCGCTGGTTGTTGCCCTGGTTCATGTTGGAATCGCCCAGATAGCCGTGGTTGCCGTTGACGCGGGCCATGTATTTTTTGAGCCAGTAGCCGGTATTCTGCCAGCGGGGCTCGTAGCCCGAGAGGTCGATGTCGTTCTCCTCGGCGTACTTCTCGAGGTTGAGAATGCCGCCGTCGCGGCGGATGTCGCCCTCGTCGAACATTTCATAGGCCGAAGCGGCTACCGGTCCGAAGCCCCAGCCCTCGGCGTATTCGCCCATGGCTTTGGGGATNCCGATCAGCACCGGGTAGATCGTGCCGCCCGTGGCGATGGGGGCGTCCCAGCTGCGCACGCCGCCCTCGGAGACGTAGTTGATCTCCCAGATCGACTCGGAGTTCCACTCGCCGCTCTCCAGCCAGATCGAAGCGAAGTCGGCCACGAGCGAATACTGGCCGCTCGCGATGATCTCTTTCATGTANCCCAGCGCCTTTTCGTAGCGCGATTCGTCGTTCTGGTACATGACGACCTCGGCGTAGAGCATGTAGGCCATNGCCAGCGATACNCGGCCCTCCTCGCCGCCCGAAACCTTCATGGGCAGGATGTTCATGTCGATCGCCTCCTCGATGCGGGTCGCGATGTGCTCGTAGACCTCGTCGTGGCCGAGCTGTGCGGCGACGTAGGGGGCTTCGATGTTGCGGTCGTAGTAGGGGATGTTGCCCCAGAGCTTCCAGAGGACGGTGTAGTAGTAGGCTTTGAGGATCGTCGCCTCGGCCTTGTAGCGGGCCTTGCGCTCGCTGCTCATGCCGGGAACGCCGTCGACGTTTTCGAGCACGTGGCAGGCGCGGTTGATGCCCGAGTAGGCGATCGTCCANATCTGGTNGCAGCAGTCGATCGAGGTGGCCGTGTAGNAGTGGGTCTTCACCAGAATGGGCTGGTCGCCGTCGTTGCTGCCGCCGCAGTAGATGTCGTCGCCCATGATGTCCGAGACCATGGCGAGGTTGTTGTACTGGTAGAAGTAGTCGAACCACTCCAGCGGGTCGTAGGCCGCCGTGAGGGACTGGAACATGCGGCTCTCTTCGATGAAGTATTCGTCGAGGGGCTCGGAGCTGTTGTGCTTGACGGTGATGAAGTCCTCGGAGCAGGCCGCAAGCAGCATCGTGGCGAGGGCGCCGAGCGCTATGATTGCTTTTTTCATGATGATCATTCGTTTAGCAGGTTAGAACGTGAGGTTTACACCGACCGAGAAGGTGCGCGACTGCGGGTATACGCCGCGGTCGATGCCGACTTCGGTGCCGAAGCCGTTGCCGCCCGTCACCTCGGGATCGCAGCCCGAGTAATCGGTCAGCGTGAAGAGGTTCTCGGCCTGTACATAGACGCGCAGACGCGAGATGCCGGCCTTGCGGGTGATGTGCTGCGGCAGCGTGTAACCNANCTGTACGTTGCGGGCGCGCAGGAACGAGCCGTCTTCGAGCCAGAGGTCGGAGCTGCGGTAGTTCTCGTTCTCCGAGACGTAGGTGAAGCGCGGATACTTGTTGGTCGTACCCTCGCCGGTCCAGCGGTTGAGGATCGTCTTCGGGAGGTTGATGTAGTAGAGGTCGGTGCGGCGCGTGACGTTGAAGATTTCGCAGCCGGCCTGGCCCTGCAGCAGCATGTTGAAGTCGAGGCCTTTCCACTCGAAGCCGAGGTTCAGACCGAACGTCCAGTCGGGCATGCCCTTGCCGATCATCGTGCGGTCGTCGTCGTTGATCGTGCCGTTGCCGTCGATGTCGACGAAGCGTACGTCGCCCGGCTGCGCCTTGGGCTGCAGGAGCTCGCCGTCGGCNTTGACGTAGGAGTTGACCTCGTCCATGTTCTGGAAGATGCCGGCGGTTTTCCAACCGTAGAAGTAGGGGAACGGCAGACCCACGACGCCGCGCGTCAGCTGGCCGATCTTGTGGCTCGAGCCGTAGAGCGCCGGGTTCTCGGTGCCGAGGTAGGTGAGCTTGTTCTTATTATAGGTAGCGTTGGCCGATACGTGCCANTTGAAGTCGCCGCGGCCGTCGCGGTAGCCCAGTTCGAGCTCGACGCCGGAGTTCTTCATGTCGCCGATGTTGCCGATCGGCGCCGAGTCGCCCGAGTAGGAGGGCACGGGCATATCGAGCAGCATGCCTTTGGTCTTCTTGTCGTAGTAGTCGACCGAGAAGGTGATCTTGTTGTGCAGGAANGCGAGGTCGAGACCTACGTCCACCTGCCGCGACTCCTCCCACTTGACGTCGGGATTGGCCAGCCCCGAGGGCTTGGCGCCGATGGCGATCGACTCGGTGGCCGTGGCGCCCGAACCGAAGACGTAGTTGTTGCCCGAGTTCATGTAGACGGCGTAGCGGAAGTCGCCGATGTTGTCGTTGCCGTTGATACCCCACGATGCGCGCAGCTTCATGGCCGAGAGCCACTCGACGTCGCGCAGGAAGGCTTCGTTCTTGGCGTTCCAGCCGGCGCTCACCGAGGGGAAGTTGCCCCACTTGTTGTTGGCGCCGAAGCGGCTCGAACCGTCGCGGCGGATCGTGGCTTCGATCATGTAGCGCTCGTCGTAGTTGTAGGATACGCGGCCGAAGTAGGAGGCCAGACGGTAGGGGATCGAGTTCCAGCTGCCCCAGCCGTTGCGGTCGCCGTTGGTCTGCTGGCCGAGGGTGTTGTTGACCGAAATCTTCCACGTGTCGTAGGGGTACATGAGCCCTTTGGCCGAGGCGCCCACGTTCATCGACGACGACGAGAGGGCCGACTGACCCAGCAGGATCGCTACCGAGTGCTTGCCGAACGACTTTTCATAGGAGAGGACGTTCTCGACCTGCCACAGCAGCGAGCGGTTCATGCTCTGCCATGCCGAGGTGGCGTAGTTGGTCTTCTCGACGACCGATGCGTTGCCGTCCTTGTCGTAGGTCGTATTCTCGGTCACCGTGTCGTAGGCGAAGTTCTTCGAGGAGAGGAAGTATTGCTGCGAATAGCCGTAGCTGCCCCAGAATGCGAGGTCGAGACCCACCGACGAACGGAACTTCAGNCCGTCGTAGATCTGCAGCTCGGCGGCGAAGTTGCTCACGAACTTGTCGGTGTGGTACTTCTCGCCCGGCAGTTCGAGTGCGGCCAGCGGGTTGGTCTGTTCGTTGTAGACGGCGCCGTCGGCGATCGTGTAGGCGCGGCCGTTCTTGTCGCGGAGGATGTAGTCGTAGCCGTCGGGATAGAGGCTCTTGTAGCTCTCTTCCGTCGCGGCGTCGGCGAAGATCGGCTCCAGCGGCGACATGCCGATAGCCGAACCCAGCGGCGAGCCGTACTCCGAGTTGGTGTCGATGCCCTTGGAAAGGATGCGCGCGTAGGAGTTCGAGGTGTTGAGCGTCAGCTTGTTGAGCCAGTCGCGCTCCTTGGTGCGGTCGAAGATCGTCACACCGATGTTGGCGCGCAGGGTGATGCGCTCGTAGTTCGAGCGGTCGAAGTTGCCGCCGATGATACCCTCGCGCGAGAGGTAGCCGGCCGAGAGCGAGTAGTTGACCTGGTCGGAAGCACCGCTGATCGTGATGTCGTGCTTCATGACGGGAGCGTTGTCGTTGAAGATCGCACTCACCCAGTCGGTTCCCTTGCCGAATTCGTAGGGGTTGTCGTAACGGGGCGTGTTGCCGTTGTTGATGGCGCCCTCGTTCATCATGATAGCGTATTCGGTGGCGTTGAGCACCTGCGGCTTGCGCCACGGGTTCTGCCAGCCGTAGGAGAAGTCGTAGCTGACCTTGGCGCCGCCCTTTTCGCCGCGCTTGGTCGTCACGAGGATCACGCCGTTGGTGGCGCGCGCACCGTAGACGGCGCCCGANGCGGCGTCCTTCAATACCTCGATNCGCTCGATNTCGTTGGGGTTGAGGTAGTCGATGCCGCCCGANATGGCCAGACCGTCGACTATATANAAAGGTTCGGAGTTGTTGATCGAACCCACGCCGCGGATGCGGACCTGCGCGCTGGCGTCGGGAGCGCCGGACGTCGTCGTGACGGTGACGCCCGAGGTCATGCCCTGCAGCACGTTGTCGATGCGGGTCTGCGACTGGTTCTTGAGNTTGTCGGCCGTGATGCTCGAGATAGCGGCCGTTACGACGCTCTTCTTCTGCGTGCCGTAACCGACCACNACGATCTCGTCGATCTGGGCCGTATCCTCTTTGAGGATGATGTCATAGGCGGTTCTTCCCCCCCCCACGGTTATCCGTTGGGGTTCGTAACCGAGGTAGCTCNCTACCAGNACGGCACCGTCCGCNGCGTTGATGGCGAACGAGCCGTCGATGCCGCTCAGCGCACCGAGCGCGGTACCTTCGACTGCGATAGCGGCGCCGACGATCGGCACCCCCGTCGAGTCCTTGACGGTACCCGTCACTTGCCGGGTCTGTGCGAAAGCACTCCCCGCCGATGCCAGAATCATGAAGATCAAGGCGATCCTAAGAGTCAAGGTTTTCATAGGCTTGTTGTTATTGGTTTGGGTAAATGTCGTTTTCGCGGTGCGGAGCCGGGTNTGTTTTTAATTTATTTAAATATTGNACCCGACTTCGTTCCATACTTCAAATTTATACATTTTATGGCAATGTCGTAACGAAGGGCCCGGACGAAAGGCGAGAATATGATCCGAAAAATGTTCAATCGCTTGTTANTGAGTATATAATGCTGAATTTCGGGTGCAAAAAAGTGGACGCCGGCNGGCNGNATCGGAAAGGNNGCCGGGANGTCGGNNTCGGAAAAGTGGATTTAAAAATTTTTATTAATNCTTAATCGCNTGATTGTCAGNGNNGAATTTTTCGGATANCNGATNCCGGAAGTGGAAAAAGGTGGATCGGGCTCTCTNCTCGGGGCCGCCGATCCGGCGCGANCGCGCCGGATCGGAGCTGCGGCGCAACGAAAAACCGCGTCGTCGGGACGCGGTTTCGGGGAGGGCTGCCGGTGTATGTAGCNGTGCAGCGTCTGCGGGGTACGGGGCGTGTCTGCGGACTGCACGGCCCGCGGCCGGTCATTCGCTCTCGCGGAGCACGCCGATGGTGCGGATGCGCGTCTCGAAGTCGTCGCGGTTGCCGGCGGCGGCGTTCTTGATGCGGGCGCGGTAGTTATAAATGGTATTGACCGAGTAGCGCAGCAGCGAGGCGATGCGCGACGAATCGGCGATGCCCAACCGGATGAGGGCGAAGATGCGCAGCTCGGTGTTGAGCAGCTCGCCTTTCTTGAGCTCGATGCGCGCCGAGGGCTTCAGCAGGCTGTTGAACTCCTCGACGAAATTGGGGTAGAGCTGCAGGAACGCGTTGTCGAACATCTCGTAGAAGTTGTGCAGCTCGGCGTCCATGAGCGCCGACGAGGAGCTTTCGGCCTGCAGCTCGGCGANCTTGCCTTTGGCGAGCTTGTTGCGCACGCTGCGCTGGTAGGCCATCAGCTTCTCGATGTAGTTGGAGCACATGGAGAGGAACAGGGCGATGTACTCCTCCTTGACGGCGTTCGATTCGACGAGCGCCGTATTCATGTCGCGCGTATGTTCGTTGACGGCCGAGAGCGAGGCGTTGTACTCCTGAATCTGGCGGTTCATCGTCTCGATCTTGCGCTGCGAAATCTGCGAACGGCGGTAGAGCCGCATGACGTAGATGCANATGCCGAAAAGNACGGTGGCCAGCACGGAGATTATTATCANGTAGTTGCGGGCGCTGCGCTCCTGCTCNGTCCGGGCTTCGAGATAGGATTTCTCGATCATCGGGATGATGTTGGCGATCTGCCACGGCCGCAGCTTGGCGTTGTAGAACAGGGCGTCGTTGAGCGAGAAGGTGATGTAGCGGAAAGCCCGGTCGATCTGCTGGCTGCGCAGCATGACCTGCGCCAGACAGCAGAGCGACGCGTTGTCCTTGGTGGCGCTCAGAATGTCGGCGGTGGCCGACCGGGCGTACCACAGCGCGCACTCCTCCTCGCGGTTCATGGCTTCGGCGATCAGCGCCTGGTCGTAGGCATGCACGGCGTAGAGGTGGCTGTCGGGCGAGAACTGGGCCAGCAGCTGGCGGTTGAGCCGGTCGGCCTGCGCATACTCCCGGCGGTCCATGCAGTCGCGGATGACCATATACTGCCGGATTTCCGACGAGGCGGGGGTCTCCCGCAGCAGCCGGTCGCGGTAGTAGCGTATCTTGGCCGTGGCGAGGCGGTTCATCTCGGGCGTGCGCGTGTACTCGTTGAAATCGAAGTAGAAGCGGTGCTGGGTGTAGTCGAAGGCGATCCGTTGGGCCGGGGTGAGGTGCAGGGTGTCGAGCGACGAGTTGAGTACGACGTTGGCTTCGAGGAACATGCCCGAAGTGGTGTAGAGCAGGGCGCGGTCGAGCAGGACGTCGGTGCGGCGGCGCCGGTCGCCGAGCCGCACGGCCAGCTCCATGCGCTTGTCGAGCATCTCCGTGGCCTTGTTGAACTGGAATGCGACGTACTCCTTGTAGAGTTGGTCGTAGATTTCGTACTGCTGTTCGAGCGACACGCCCCGCGACTGGAGCATGTTTTCGATCGTCATCACGCGCACCTCGTGCTTGGCGATGAACTGGTCGGCGCGGTCGAGCATCCGGTCGAGCTGCACGAGCTCCTCGTCGAGGAGCGTGGAGACGGGGAGCGCGCGGGACGGGAGGGCCGCCGCGGCCGAAAAAAGGACGGAGAGGATGAGGCGGGCAGGTTTCATGCTAACAAATATAGCGATTTTTTTCAAAATATTCAACCCTCGGTTCCACTTTCGGCGAAACGCAACGGGTTGATAAATAGCCCTTTCTTCTGCGGCGAATCTATATTCTGCAGCGCGGCTGCGGGTCGGCGGCCGCTTTTTCGTAAATTTGTAGAAACCGAAAAACCCTACCTGTTTATGTTGAAACACGCTTTGATGATTTTCGCCGCGTTCGCCTGCCTTTCGGCCGGATGCGGCGGCGACGGCGGCACGGAGACTCCGGCGGCGAAGACGGCCGTGACGGTCACGCTCCGCGAGGCGTCGGAGACCTCGGTGACGCTCGACGTCCGGCTCGAAAACGCCGATGCGGCCTATTTTACGATCGGCTCGGCCGAAAGCGCTCTCCCCACGCTGACCGAACTGCGCAAGGGGCGGTCGCTGACCGCTTCGGGAACCCTGACTTTCGACGGACTGAAGTCGGGAACGACCTATAAGGTATACAGCGTCGCGGCACTGCAGGGGCTCTACACGGGCATCGGCCAAACGACGGTCAAGACCGCGGGCGAGTTCGACGAGAACTATCCCGCCGCGATCGCGGCTTGGTGCACCACGGCCGACAAGCGCTCGCTGTTCGAGCCCACGGTGCCGGCCAAGGCGTCGACGGCCGGAAGCGGGGTCCGCGAGATCGTGCTCGATCCGGCGACCCTCTACCAGTCGATGGAGGGCTTCGGCCCGGCGATCACGGGTTCGGCGGCCTACAACCTGCTGAAGATGTCGGCGGCCGACCGCGACCGCATCCTGCGGGCGGCATTCGACCCCGAGGAGGGCATGGGCTACAACTATGTGCGCATCTCGATCGGCTGCTCCGACTTCTCGCTCGACGAATACACCTGCCAGGACCGGCAGACCGATCCCGTGGAGCTGCACGAGTACGACAAGCGCGACGTGCTGCCCGTTCTGCGGGAGATTCTGGCGATCAACCCCGGGGTGAAGATCGTCGCTGCGCCGTGGACCTGCCCCCTGTGGATGAAGATGCCGGTCAACGGCACGGGCTCCTACGACAAGTGGAACGGCGGCCGGGTCAATCCCGAATACTATGCCGACTACGCCGAATATTTCGTGCGCTGGATTCAGGAGATGGAGACGGAGGGCTTCGCCATCGAAGCCGTCACGCCGCAGAACGAACCGCTCAACGAGGGCAACTCGGCCTCGACCTACATGTCGTCGGACCAGCAGCGCGAGTTCGTGAAACGATACCTCGGCCCGGCATTCGAGAAGAACGGCATCGCGACGAAGATATGGGCCTACGACCACAATTTCGACGTGCCCGACTACGTNACCTCGATCTTCGCCGACGCCGAAGCGGCCAAGTATTTCGACGGCTCGGCATGGCATGCCTACGGCGGCTCGTACACGGCGCTGGCGCAGGTGCACGCCGCGGCGCCCGACAANCANATCTATTTCACGGAGCAGAGTATCGGCGACTGGTGCCCCNACTTCGGCGACAANCTGATGTGGCATATCGAGCAGGTATGCTTGGGCACGATCAACAACTATTGCCGTGCGGTGATTCTCTGGAACTTCATGCTCGACGCCCAGCACGGTCCCAACCGCCCGGGCGGCTGCACGACCTGCTACGGATTCGTCGACTGCGACGGCAGCTACTCCTATGCGTCGCTCAACTACCGGAGCCACTGGTACGCTGTCGGCCACATGTCGAANGTGNTCGCGCGCGGCGCCAGCCGCATGAAGTCGACGGGTGCCGCCTGCTCGGCATTCCGCAATCCCGACGGGACGTTCGCGCTCGTCGTGCTCAACAGCGAGACGAAAGCGCAGCGCTTCGTCGTCCGCAGCGAGCGGGGCGACTTCGTGCTCGACCTGCCTGCGCGTTCGGTGGTCTCGACGGTNTGGTAAGGCGNCCGGCTGTGCCGATGAAAAAGAGGGAAGAAACGTTTCTTCCCTCTTTTTTGTGCGGAGTTCGGACTGGGAGCGTTTGCGCAGGGTCCGGGCGGCAGGCGTTTGCGGTTCGGTCCTGCTGCCCGGCCGGCGCGGGTTGCGGTCTGCCGGATGCGGCGGGCGGAAAAAGATAAAAAGCAGCCGATAGATGCTGGACGCAGCGCACGGAGAAGGCGTTCGCCCGATTGGCGTTGTTGAGCGGGTTCACGGCACCCGAATTGAAGTTCAAGTAGCCCGCGTTGTTATNGCCTGCGTAGTAGGACGACGAAGACCANACGTAGCCNNNCGTGCCNACATTCGTCAAGGCTCCCGACGAGTTGAGGCGGTAGCCCGCAGCAGACGGTGGAGCAATCGCTGGGATGAATGCCGGAAAGAGACTGAGGGCTTCCCGGCAGACTGGNATGCAAAGCTGGCGGCGCATTTAAAACGTTTTAACACGTGGGGCGGCGATCGGGAAGCCAATGCGATGCTAAAACGTTTTAGCNNTCCCTGCTCGCTGCCGACCGGTGCCCGCCGCCAGCGGATTGCTGAATCTATGCGGCCGCACTGACGCAAGCGGTGACCTGCGTCACTCCGGGCCGAACGCTGCTTTTTATCTTGGGGCGGAAACCTATGCCTCGTTCTCCAGAATCCGGAAGCCGTCGAGCGGTGTCAGCTCGGCGACCAGCTCCTCGGCATTGCGGCACGAGACGTAGAATTTCTCCTCGTAGATGTCGACGATCTCCACGAAGTGGCGCCACTCGGTGGCGTAGACCCTGACCCGCTCGAAATGCCGCAGGTCGAGGAAGTAACCGTAGTANCCGAAGAAGCCGCAGCCGCTGAAAAAAGGCACGACCCACTTCATGCGGGCGACGTCGACCTGCCGCACGGAGACGATCTCCTCGCGGCGGATTTCGGTCAGGTCGAGCAGGCAGCGGATCTGCACCGTCTCGTCCGTCACGACGATCTTGCGGGGGATCGAGAGGGCCATCAACGCGATGAGCGCGACGATGAACGAAGTGAACCACGCCGAGAGGTACCCGCCCTCGTAGAGGTAGTAGAGACCCCCGCCCAGCAGTCCGAAGACGAACAAGTAGACCATGGTCCAGTAGATCGTNCGGCGGTCGAAACGATATTTGTAGGTGCTTTGCATAGGCTTTATTCCAAGGGAAGTTGTTCGTAGGCGTTCTCCTCGCGGGCGGCGAGCAGCGCTTCGGCCACGGCGAAGTCGTCGGGCGCGGTGATCTTGAGGTTGCTGCGCTCGCCCTCGCAGAGGTGGACGGCATGTCCGGCGCGCTCGACGACCGTGGCGTCGTCGGTGCATTCGGGGCCGCAGTCGCCCCGGTAGGCGTCGCGCAGCAGGTCGGCCCGGAAAATCTGGGGCGTCTGGACGATCCGCAGGCGCCGCCGGTCGAGGGCGTGCGANCGGTCGCCCTCCGCTTCGCGGTAGGAATCGACGGCCTCGATCACCGGAACGGCGCTGCCGAACTCGGCGGCTTCGGCGGCCGCGCGGCGGATCAGCTTCGGAGTGGCCAAGGGTCGGACCCCGTCGTGCACGGCGATGAAGTCGAGGTCGTCGGGGAGCGCGGCGAGACCCGAGCGGACGGAATCGAAGCGCTCGGCACCCCCGGCGGCGACGGCATGGGGTGCGACGTCGAAGCGGGCGCAGAGGTTGTGCCAGAAATCGATATGCGCTGCAGGCAGGACGACCGCGATGGGCGCCCCGGGCAGGGCCTTGGCGAAAGAGCCGATCGTGCGGGCGAGGACGGGCACTCCGCCCAGGAGGGCGAACTGCTTGGGAATGCTGCCGCCGCAGCGTCGGCCGCAGCCCCCGGCGACGATGATGACCCCGATCCGCTCCATGCTACTTTTTGGACTGCGGAGCGGCCTGGGCGGGTGCGGGCACCGGNGCGGGAATCCGGATCGAATCGAGCTGGATGATCCGCTCCTCCTCGGGCAGCTCGCCGTTGAGNTCGGCGACGATCCGGTCGCGGACGTACTCGAAAGCCTCCCGGTTCTGCTTGCTGATAGGCTCGGCGGGCTTCTGCGGAATCTTCAGGGGATCGATGGGGGTGCCGTTGCGCCAGATGCGGTAGTCGAGGTGGGGACCGGTGGAGGTGCCGGTAGACCCGACGTAACCGATCAGCTGGCCCTGCGTGACGCGCGAACCCTGCGAGATGCCCTTGGCGTAGCCGCTCAGATGGAGATAACCGGTCATGAGGTTGCCGGGGTGCTTGATCTTGAGGGTATTGCCNCCNCCGCCGCCCCAGCCTTTGAACGTTACGACGCCGTCGGCGACGGCATGGACCGGCGTACCCTTGGGTGCGGCGTAGTCGACGCCCGTATGGGGGCGGTAGACCTTGTAGACGGGGTGCTTGCGCGAATAGGTGAACTTGGAACTGATGCGCGTATATTTCAACGGCGCCTTGAGCATCTGCTTGCGCAGGCTTTTGCCGTCGAGCTCCCAATACTGGACCTTGCCGCCCTGGCGGAAAGGAATGGCGTAGTACTCCTTATCCCCTTGGGTGAACTTGGCGCCCCAGATGCGGGCGACGCCGGCCGACAGGGTGTCGTCGATGAACCGCTCGTCGTAGATGACCGTGAAGCGGTCGCCTTTCTGGATGCCGAAGAAATCGATGGTCCACTGGTAGATGTTCTCCATCTCGGCGGCGAGCGAATAGGGGAGGTCCTGCTCCATGATCGAACCCCAGAGCGACGACGTGATGACGGCGCTGCGCTTGGTGCGGCGCAGGGTCATGGGCTTGGTATCGGTGCGCACCGACACCGAATCGTCGTCGTGGTGGAAGCCGAAGACGACGTAGTCGGTCAATCCGGTTTCGTAGACGAGGTAGTCGAGGTGGGGGGCATAGAGCGAATCTTCGTGGATGAAAGCCGTATACTTATGTCCGGGCCGGATGTTGCGCAGGGGGAACACCTGTTTCGAGGCGCGGTCGAGCTGGTCGATCTGACGCACGGTGATGCCGTAGCCGTTGAGAATCTTGCTCATGGTTTCGCCCTTGCCCACCTCGGCGGTTTCGAGGCGGTAGCTGTCGGCGTCGATTCCGTAGACGATGTTCTGCCGTTTCGCCGCGTCGTCGGACTTGCGGCCGCAGGCCCCTGCCGTCAGAGCGAGGAGCGCCGCGAAGTATATTCGGAGTGTTCTCATGATAGAGACAAAGATAATAAAAAATCCCGATTATATACTTCAATGTACCGGTGTTATTCGATCGTAATTTTCAAGTCCGACCGCCGTAACTCGCGGCTAAGGGCCGCGTATTCAGATTGGACCCACCCCCAAACCCCCGCCTTGGCGGGGGCTTAAGTCGGAGAATCCCGACGAATCGGATAATGGGACCCTTAGCGCATCGATATAATTGTCTGAAATTTTTCGGCAAACAAAAACGCGCTTCCGGGAGAGGAAGCGCGTCTGCTATGGGGACCGGCGGTCCTATTCAGCGGCCGAAACCGAGAATTTGATCGTGGCCTTGACCTCCTTGTGCAGGCGGGCGGCAGCCTCGTACTCGCCGACGGTCTTGATCGTCTCGACGCTGATGACCTTGCGGTCGAGCGTGATGCCCTTGGCGGCGAGCGCCTCGGCCAGATCGGCGGCCGTGACGGTACCGAAGAGCTTGCCCTCCTCGGCCTTGACGGCGAGCGAGAGCGAGAGACCCTCGATCGTCCGGGCCAGCGCCTGGGCGTCGGCCAGAATCTTGGCGTCCTTGTGGGCGCGCTGGCGCAGGTTCTCGGCCAGCACCTTCTTGGCCGAAGCCGTAGCGGCCTTGGCGAAGCCCTGGGGGATCAGATAATTGTTCGCGTAACCGGGCTTGACGCTGACGATGTCGTTGGCGTAACCCAGATTCTCCATATCCTTGATCAGAATGACTTCCATGTTCTCGTCCTCCTTAAATTATTTCATACAATCGGTTACGAAAGGCAGAATGGCGAGGTGACGGGCGCGCTTGACGGCCTGGGCCACTTTCTTCTGGAACTTCTGCGAAGTACCCGTCAGACGGCGGGGCAGAATCTTGCCCTGCTCGTTGAGGAACTTCTTGAGGAACTCGCCGTCCTTGTAGTCGACATACTTGATGCCGAGCTTCTTGAAACGGCAGTATTTCTTCTTCTTGACGTCGACCGAAACGGGGTTGAGGTAACGGATTTCGGACTGTGCTTTGTTCTCCTGTGCCATGGTTTACTCCTCCTGCTTGTTAGAAAGTTTCGCACGACGCTTCTCCGAGTACTCTACGGCGAACTTGTCCTGCTTGAAAGTCAAAAAACGGATCACGCGCTCGTCGCGGCGATACTGCGTCTCGAGGGTGTTGATGAGCGAGCCCTCGCCCGTGAACTCCACGAGGAAGTAGAAACCGGTGGTCTTCTTCTGAATGGGGTAGGCGAGCTTCTTGAGGCCCCACGACTCCCTGTTCACGATCTGACCGCCGTTTTCGGTGATGACACCCTGGAATTTGTCAGCGACCTCCTGCACCTGCTGGTCGGAGAGAACCGGCGTGACAATGAAAACGGTTTCGTAATTGTTCATGATACTTTATTGTTAAAGTGGTTATACCCTTTTTCGGACCGCAAAGATAGAAAGAATAAATGAAAAATGAAAAGATCGGAAATTAATTCTTGAGATTGTTTGATTGAAATAATCTTTTTGGCAAATTGTCTATCTAAACTAATTCTGTTATCTTTGCTACGTATCCTAAACTTGAATGTTTCTGTTTAAATTATATGGGGGCTATGCGTTATAACTATAATATTACTGTAGGAGAGCAACTTACGCAAGGTAAATTCGATTATCCGATTTCGGATGATTTGCACTATATTTTGATTGGGGATACAACTGTTGCCCAGTTGAAAGCCGCTGGTATCATTCCTCGGAAACAATATGCGGGTTTAATGAAAAATAAGCCGGATGGATTACTTGTCCGAGGAAAAAACGATGTGAAAGTTCTCGTAGAATATAAACAGCCGGGGGTGTTTTTTAATTTAGAAGGAGCAAAGAACATTATTACGAGCTGGTATTATAGCCTTGCAAAGGAATTGAATTGTCGCATTATATGTGCTACCGATGGAGATAAATCCTTTTGGTTCTCAGCCGTTAGTAAGACGGAAATTCGGCGTTCAGATGACGAATTATATGATTTTGTGCTTGATATATCGAAAATATCCGAAATTGAAAAAGGATATGGTGCGGAATTAGCTTTGGCCTTGGATGAACTGGAAACTGTTGACGATTTTGGGAAAATGCGTGAAAAAGTTATTCATAATCCTCAGAATCTGGCAAAGAAAGTATGGCAGAAAATCTGGATTACAACAGGGAAGGAACCTGAGCCGTGTTTATATAATGTAGTAGAAATTTTTGTATTCAAGTATTTGTCAGATCTTTCAGTGCTTAATGAAGATTATTCTTTTGGTAAGATATACGAAAAGGCAAAAATAGATGCTGAGGATGCTCTAAGATATTATGCGGATAATGTTCGTAGTCGAATAAAGGGCTTATTTCCGGCGGGTGAAGATGGGACCACAATCATAAATGGAACTATTTTCGTTAATGAAAACGGAAAGGCGAATATTGCGCAAGCAGGATTGTTTAAAGAAGTCCTAAAAGAGTTTTACGAATATGGTGAAGAACACGGTACTTTTGTACATATTGATAAAAATTTCAAGACGAGATTATATGAGAATTTTTTGAGAAAAACGGCCGGTATTTCTTCTATGGGGCAGTATTTTACTCCGAGAAATGTAGTACGGGCAATCGTGTCTATGGCTAAAGCGCATCCGGTAACAGAAAATTCTGCTATTTGCGATCCTTTTTGCGGTGTAGGTGGTTTCCTGCTGGAGTTTTTGAATGAAAATCCACAGATAAAGCGTCAATTTGAACCGCAAGACGGAACTATTCAGCCGTCGATTCGGATGAGGGGATATGATAAAGGGACTGACGAAAAGGATGATCAGCGGACGATTATTCTTGCAAAAGCGAATATGCTTATTTATTTGTCTGATATCATATCAAAGCACACTCAATATACGAAAGAATTTTCAGAAAAAGTATTCAATCGTGTCTTTCATTTAATTAAATCGAATGTTGGTACGTTCGGAATTGATAATGAACAAGATAAATATGATTTGATATTGACGAATCCACCGTACGTTACAAGCGGGGTTTCGATCATTAAAAATGAGTTGAAAGACAGAGGTATTAAAAATAAAATATACAAAATTCCTTGTACTGGTTTGGAGGGATTGTCTTTGGAATGGATAATTTATTCATTGAAACCAGGAGGAACAGCTTTTGTTATTGTTCCGGACGGATTGATGAAGCGGAGCAGTGATGAGCATTTGCGAAAATATGTGCTGGAAAAATGTATTTTGAATGCCGTAATATCATTGCCGACGCGAACTTTTTTCGCTACTCCGCAAGATACTTATATTTTGTCTGTCACCAAGAAAGAACCGCAAGTACATTATGGAGATGATTATAATGTATTTACTTATTTGGTTTCTGAAATTGGCGAGACGCGGGATTCTAATCGTATCCCGATATTGCAGGATGATTTGAAAGAAGCATCCAAATTTTATCGTCAATTTTTGGTAGGCAAAGACGATTTTAAATCAACTGATTATAGATGTAAAATTAAAAAGTTATCGGAGTTTAAAGAGAATAAATGGACTATTATAAACGATTGGTCGGATGAAGAAAAGAAAGTATTGAATATCAATGTTGAAGAACATTCAATTTCTGAAGAGGGATTTATTGATGCATTGTCGGATCTTCAGAAAACCATTTCTTCAACTTTAGTGGATATGAAGAAGATTGAAATAGATGATATTCGTTATAAACGGGTTGCGTTGGCTGATATCGGCGATTTTTTTCGGGGACGTTCCGGATATGATAAAAGATATTGCGAGGATCATAAAGGAGAATATCCTGTTTTCTCAGCAGATACGAAAGGAGACCGTTGTATCGGTTATATAAATACTTGGGATTATGAAGAAGAGTGTATTACAATAACGACGAATGGACATTATGCCGGTACTCCGAATTATGTTCCTTTGAAGCGGTTCAGTTTAAATAGTGATTGTGGTGTATTCTTGTTGAAAGAAGAGTATAGGAATGTGATCAGTTATCAATATTTGGAATATGCTCTTCGTAATAAACGGGCCGAAAATGGATATAATTGGCAAAACAAGCCTAACAAATCGGAGATTCTTGAACTTGAGATTCAAATACCTGTGACGGTAAAAGGTCAATTTGATATAGATGCTCAACAGCGTATCATTAAAAAATATGAATGCTATCAAAAGATAAAGGCCCGTATAGAAAGGGAGGCGAAAAGTCTGTATGCGACGAATGTGAATTTGTCGAACGAGGAAAGAGAATAAAAAGGGGTTACCCCCTCCTAAAAAAGATAGAGGCATAAAAACATGCCTCTATCTTTTTTAATTACTTTTTTCGCTTTCCGGAAACCCTTGTGCTTTCAGGCGGATATCGGAGCCGTCGGGGGTGACGAGGAAGCAGCCGGTCGGCTCGGGGGTGATGTGGCCGATGATGTCGACGAGCCCCAGCCGTGCGACCTGCTCCTGCATGGAGAGGGGCACGGTGAAGAGCAGCTCGTAGTCGTCGCCGCCGTGGAGCGCCGCGACGACGGGATCGGCGTGCATCTCTTCGGCGAGGGCCGACGTCTGCCTAGCGATGGGGATGCACTCCAGATAGATGCGGGCGCCGCAGTGCGAGGCGCGGCAGAGCTGCATGAGGTCGCTCGACAGGCCGTCGGAGAGGTCGATCATGGCCGTGGGGACGATCTTCTCCTCGGCGAGGGCCGCAACGATGTCGGTGCGGGGCCGGGGCTTGAGGTACTTCTCCAAAAGATATTCGTAGCCGGCGAAATGGGGCTCGGGGTCGGCGACGTCGGCCAGCACGCGTTTCTCGCGCTCGAGGAGCTGCAGTCCCATGTAGGCGGCGCCGAGGTTGCCCGTCAGGCAGATCAGGTCGTGCTGCCGGGCGCCGGAGCGGCGGACGATGCGCTCCTCGGGGGCGTGCCCGACGGCCGTCATGCCGATGACCAGCCCGGTCATGGAAGCCCGGGTGTCGCCGCCGACGAGGTCGATCTTATGCTCGCTGCAGGCGAAGCGGATGCCCTCGTAGAGGTCGTCGAGCGCCTCGACGGGGAGCTTCGACGAGACGCCGAGCGAGACGGCGATCTGCGACGGAGTAGCGTTCATGGCCAGCAGATCGCTGACGGCCGCGGTGACGGCCTTGTAACCCAGATGCCGGAGCGGGAAGTAGGTGAGGTCGAAGTCGACCCCCTCGAAAAGCGAATCGGTCGTCAGGAGCATCCGCTCGCCTGCGGGGGGTGCGAGCACGGCAGCGTCGTCGCCGGCGCCGCAGAGGGTCGTGGCGTCATGGGGGGCGAATCCGGCGGTGAGCCGGTCGATCAGACCGAACTCGCCCAACTCGGCGATTTCGGTGCGTTTTTTCTGCTGTGCCATTCCTTAAAATTTTTACAAAACTAACGATTCTTTCTATTTTTCCCAAAAAAATGTTGTAGTTTTGCCGCGTCTAAAACGCACGAATCGTTATGATGAATATCGTCTTGTTCGGCGCTCCGGGCTGCGGCAAGGGTACGCAGGCCCAGCGACTGAAAGCCCACTACGGCATCGACCACGTGTCGACCGGCGAGGTGATCCGCGAACATATCCGCCGCGGCACGGAGCTGGGCCGCAGCATGGAATCGTACATCGCCCAAGGCAAGCTGGCGCCCGACGAAATCGTGATCGGGATGATCGAGGACTACGTGGCCACGCACAAGGATGCCAAGGGCTGCATTTTCGACGGCTTCCCCCGCACGACGGTGCAGGCCGAGGCGTTCGACCGCATTCTGGCCAAGCACGGACTGAAGGTCGACATCATGGTGGATATCCATGTGCCGGAGGAGGAGCTGATCCGCCGGATTCTGCTGCGCGGCAAGGATTCGGGCCGGGCCGACGATGCTTCGGAGGAAGTGATCCGCGGCCGGCTGGAGGTCTACGACCGGCAGACGGCCGTGGTCTCGGACTACTACGCCGCGCAGGGCAAATATGCGTCGGTCAACGGCACGGGCACGATGGACGAGGTGTTCGCACGCGTCGCCACCGTGATCGACGGGCTGGAGAAGTAGGCATATGCGTTGCGGCCGGGCCGCATGAAACGAGAAAGAGACACCCCGCAAAAAGGTGTCTCTTTTTATTATGCTCGTTTCGAAAGACACTTTTCACTTTTAATCCTCCTTGCGGAGTCTTGACTTTGCTCTCGCTCGGCATAGCCCGCAAGCGGTCTCTGCCCTCGCTCACTCGCAAAGTTCACTTTACTAAGTGTTGCAGAATCCAGTCGAGGTGGCCGCGCTCGGTCTCCTCGGAAGTCCAGTGCTCGTTGATCGGCGTGATGAGCGCCTCTTTGGGGCACTGCAGTACGTTGTAGACGGCGTAGGAGGTGGTCGGCGGGCAGGTGTCGTCGTTGTAGCCCCACGTCATGCGGACGGGAACCCGGATCCGGCGGGCGAAGTTGACCACGTCGTAGTAGGCCATGGTGCGCAGCTTGTCGGGGGTGTCCATGCCTTTCATGCGCGAGAAATGGGGGTAGCCGTCGGCCTCGCCGGCCTTGAAACGCGCCATGTCGGAGAGGGCGGGGTGGTTGGCCGCGCAGGCCGTGACGCGCTCGTCGAGCCCGGCCGCCACCAAGGCCAGCGCGCCGCCTTGGCTGCCGCCCTGCGCGACGACGTTGCGGCCGTCCCACTCGGGCAGCGACGTCAGCAGGTCGACGGCCCGCACGCAGGCCAGATAGACCCGCTTCATGTAGTAGTTGTCGCGGTCGTCGAGGCTGTTGGTCAGATAGCCGTTTTCGCGTCCGTTGAAAGCGGCCGTGAGCTCGCGGAACCGCTCCTCGGGCAGGTCGGGGTGCAGGCCGTGGATCTCGAACTCGAAGCGGATGCAGCCCGCCTCGGCGTAGTACTTGTGGCGCAGGGGCTCCTTGATCGTCTTGATGCCGGCGCCCGGCGGGCAGAGCACGGCGGGGCAGGAGCCGGGCTGCGCATCCTTGGGCAGGAACAGGTAGCCGTAGACGGCCTGTCCCTGCTTGTTGAGCAGCAGCTTGATCAGGTAGCATTCGATCTTGTCGGTGCAGTATTTGGCGACCCGCTCCTTGGTATACTGCAACGGGAATCGGGCGAGCGCCGCCTTGTTGTCGGCCCAGAACGCGTCGAAATCGGCCGGCAGGGCGGTATAGGGCTCGATCTTGTCGGGCGAGAAGCCGACCTTGATGTGGTGACGGTAGGTCTTGCCGTCGATAGTGGCCGTGAGACGGCAGTCGCGGAATCCGGGGCGCTTCATGGTGCCCACGGGGATCGTTGCGACGCCGTTTTTCAGCACCGTCTCGCCCGAGGTGTCGGCCGGCAGCAGCTCGGGGCCTGTCTCGTAGCGGACGACGACCCCGTTCTGCGGGATGCCGTAGCGGTAGAGCTGCACCTCGACGGCAGCCTTTTCGCCCGTGCGGTAGAGCCAGTCGGCATGGTCGGGGCGGGCGACCCACAGTACGTCGCTGCGGTAGGGATAATTTTCGGCCGCGAGCCCGAGCGTGAGGCACAGCGCGGCAAGAATGAGCAGGTATTTTTTCATAGGTTGGAATATTCGGTCCTTACAAAGTTAAGGGTAAAAAGCGAAAGACGGAAATTTTTCGGCGACAGTTTGCGGGGGGGCGGTACAGGACCCGCGGAGGAGGAGTTATGCCCGGGCCGGCCGGCGGGGAGCCGCGCTGCCGTCGGATCGGAGAGATGCGGGCAAAAAAAAGAAACCGCCCTTGGCGAGGCGGCTTCTCGGGAGAACGGACGAATCCGTATCGTCTACAACGCGTTGACGTGCAGCTGCAAGGCGCTCTTGAGGTTGGCGGCCTTGTTCTTGTGCATGATGTTGTGCTTGGCGAGCTTGTCCAGCATGGACGTGACCTTGGGAAGCAGGGCCTCGGCGGCGCTCTTCTCGGTAGTCGTACGCAGGGCCTTCACGGCGTTGCGGGCCGTCTTGTGGAAAAGCCGGTTGTGGGCGCGCTTGGTAGCGGTCTGACGAATCCGTTTTTTCGATGACTTATGGTTTGCCATAATCCGTTAGTTTTATTTTTACTTTTTCGAGTTGTCGTTAAAAACAGCCGTAGCTGCTGTCGGATAGGCCTGCGGCCCGCTCCTGAGGAATACCCCCCCCCGTAGAGACCTCGCGGCCTCCTCGTGTAGCCCATAGCAGAATCGAACTGCTCTTTCAAGAATGAAAATCTTGCGTCCTAACCGATAGACGAATGGGCCCTACCGCTATCGTATGGCCCCGAGGGGATACTTTAGCGGTGCAAAGGTAACGAAAAAAGTGAATCGACCAAAAAAAACGGCGAAAAATGTTACGGCCGCGGCCGGCCGCCGGGGAGAACGCACCCGGGGATGTCGCCGAAAGCCGTGTCGCCGCCTTGGAACAGCCGCTCGATCAGACCGCTGGCGGCCATTTCGGCTGCCGGCAGGTGGTGCAGGGCGGGGGTGTCGATCAGCAGCACCGAGTCGCAGAGGGTTAGCGCGATGTCGAGGTCGTGGGTCGAAAAGAGGATGCACTTGCCCTCGTCGCGGGCGAGGCGCCGCAGGAGCGATGCCAGCGCGTAGCGGTTGGGCAGGTCGAGGAACGCCGTGGGTTCGTCCAGAAGGATCACGGGGGTGTCCTGCGCCAAGGCTCGGGCGATCATGGCCCGCTGGCACTCGCCGTCGGAGAGGGTCTCCATGGGTTTGCGGGCGAAGCCGGTCATACCGACCGTCTCCAAAGCGCGGCGGACGGCGGCGCGGTCGCTCTCCTGCAGGCGGCCGATCCAGTCGGTGTAGGGTGCGCGGCCCAAGGCGACGAGCTCCTCGCAGGTGAGGCCGGCGATGCGCACCTTGTCGGTGGCGACGAACGAGACGGTAGCGGCCCGCTCTCCGGGGCCGAGGTCGGAGAGGGGGCGTCCGCAGAGCCGGACCTCGCCGTCGGCCGCCGGATCGAGCCCGGCGATGACCCGCAGGAGCGAGCTTTTGCCGGTGCCGTTGCGGCCGATGAAGGCCGTGAGCGAGGCGCGCGGGATATCGGCCGAGACGCGGTCGAGGAGCGTGCGGGAGCCGTAGGAGAGGGTGATATCTTTCAGCGAGACGGCCATCAGAAGAAACTGCGGTTGCGGATGACGACGAGAATGACGATGGGGATGCCGGTCAGGGCGGTGAGGCTGTTGATCGGCAGGGCGAGGAGCTTGGAGAGCAGGTCGCAGGCGAGCAGCAGCAGTGCTCCGACGAGCATCGAGGCGGGCATCAGAATCCGGTGGTCGGCGGTGCGGAAGAGCATGCGGGCGACGTGGGGAACTGCCAGTCCGACGAATCCGACGGGTCCGCAGAAAGCGGTGACGGTGCCGGCGAGCAGGACGGTGGAGAGGAAGATCGCCCGGCGCGTACGTCCGATGTCGAGCCCCATGGTGCGGGCGTAGTTCTCGCCGAGGAGCAGCAGGTTGAGCGGCTTGATGACGGCGACGGCCAAGGCGAGCCCGACCCCGACGACGGGGGCGAGCAGGGCGAGCCGGGGGCCGGTGACGTCGCCCAAAGAGCCCATGGTCCAGACGACGAACGACTTGAGCGCCGCCTCGGAGGAGAGGTACTGCATGATCTCGACCACGGCGCCGAGGGCCGAACCGAACATGATGCCGAGGATGAGGATGACCATGATCTCCTTGATGCGGCGGCTGACGGCCATGACGACGGCCAGCACGGCGGCGGCTCCGAGCCATGCGGCTCCGGCGATGCCGACCGAGCGCAGGAACGAATGCCCGGCGATGCCGAGGAGCGGGGCGCCGAGGATGAAAAGGGCGACGCCGAGACTGGCGCCGGCGCTGATGCCCAGCACGTAAGGCCCGGCCAGCGGATTGCGGAAAAGGGTCTGCATCTGGAGCCCCGCGGCGGCGAGGGCGGCCCCGGCGAGCAGGGCGGTGACCGCCTTCAGCAACCGGATGTCGAGGATGATATACCGCACGGCGGGGTCGACCTCCGCTCCGGTCAGCGCCGCCCACACCTCGCCCGGCGAGAGGGCGACGGACCCCACGGCGAGATCGGCGATGAAAAGCGCCGCGGCGGCGAGGGCGAGCAGGACGAACCAGAGGAGCGGACGGGTCATACTATCGGAGCTGTCGGTAATAAACGAGGGTGTCGGCGGCGAGGTCGGGGTGGAAGATCGCGGCCAGATCGCGCAAGATGAGGTCGGGGTGCGTGGCGCCCGACTCCCAGAAATCGGAGCCGCCGGCGGGTGTCCGCCGCCGGTCGTTGTTGAAAACCTGCCCGCTGCGCACGGCGGGGATGCCTGCGAACCGGGGATTGGCGGCTTTGAGCTCGTCGAGCGACCGGCAGCTGCCGACGTTGAGCCACACGTCGGCCCCGGCGGCCAGCAGGTAGGCCTGCTCCATGTCGACGGGCAGCGATGCGTTGCCCTCGTCGGAGACCGTATGGGTATCGCCCCCGGCGTCGCGGATGAGCCGGACCATGTAATTGCGGGCGGGCGGCATGAACCACGTATCGCGGTAGGGGGTGTTCAGCAGCGCCTTGGGTCGGTGCCCGGTCTCGGCGACGTGCTGCCCGATCCGCTGTGCGAGAGCGTTGTAGCGCTCGGCGATGCCGCCGAAAACCTCCCGGCCCCGGTCCGGGCAGTCGCACACCTCGGCGGCGACCATCAACCATTCGGCCTTGCCCAGCGGCGAGGGCTCGAGGTAGTCGCCTATATAGATATAAGGGATGTTCAACTCGCGGAGCTTGCCGGTCAGCACCCCGTTTTCGCCGGCGACGCTGTAGATGAAGGCGAGCTGGGGCTGCAGGGCGGCGAGTGTCTCGAAGTCGAGGGCGGTGTCGTAGCCGATGTCGCGGACCTCGCCGCCGGGCCGGTGCTCGCGGATGTAGGGGTTGGCGATGTAGTCGATGCCGGAGACGCCCTTGATCCGGCGGACCTCGCCGAGGGCGTCGAACAGGGCTATGTGGCTCGACGAGAGACAGACGACGCGGCTGACGGGGGCCGCGACGACCTGACCGTCGAAGCCGGCGGGGGGCTCGGCTCCGTTGCGGAGGACGAGCAGGCGCTGCACCTGCGAACGGGCCCCCTGCCACGGATCGCGGACGGTGACGAGCGTCGCGGCATCGTCGTGCCGGCCGCGGATATCGAAGCCGGTGGCATAGGCGGGGGTATAGACCTCGCGGTCGAAGTCGGCGGCGGTGTAGCTGCGGCTGCCGCAGGCCGTCAGCAGCAAGGCTGCGAGGGCTGTTGAAAGAATATCGAGCCGTTTCATCGACTTCAAAAGTAGAAAAAAAACTCCGGATTTTGTTGTTTTTTGAAAAATATGCTATATTTGCAGTCCCGAACCGCGAGGTTTCGGGTAATCGGGGCGTAGCTCAGTCCGGTTAGAGTACACGTCTGGGGGGCGTGTGGTCGCTGGTTCGAATCCAGTCACCCCGACAAGATTCAAATGCGAAGTCTCTGCCTATGGCAGAGACTTTTTCATTGCGGAGCGGCAGTATGCCGCAGAGCAGCCAATCCAGTCACCCCGACAAAACCGAATGCGAAAGTATTCAATCGAAAGATTGGAGACTTTTGTGTTTCACGGCTCCGGCGAACGAGTTCGGCGAGGATGCCGTGAGATACGANGGCAAGATGCTTGCAGAGAGACGCAATACGAAAGACTATGATAGACGAAATTCTGGCATTCAACCGCCGTTTCGTGGCGGAAAAAGGGTACGAACGCTTCATCACGGACAAGTACCCCAACAAGCGGATCGCGATCGTGACCTGCATGGATACGCGGCTCGTGGAGCTGCTGCCTGCGGCGCTCGGACTGAAGAACGGCGACGTGAAAGTCATCAAGAATGCGGGCGGCACGATTACGAATCCGTTCGACAGTACGGTGCGCAGCCTGCTGGTGGCGATCTACGAACTGGGCGTGCAGGAGGTGATGATCGTGGGCCACACGGGCTGCGGCGTGCAGGGGATGGACAGCGCCGAGATGCAACGCCTGATGCGCGAGCGCGGCATTTCGGAGCGCCGCATCACCCTCATGAAACACTGCGGCATCGACCTCGACAGCTGGCTCCACGGCTTCGACGACACGGAGTCGGCGATCCTCGAGACGGTCGATCTGGTGCGCAACCACCCGCTCGTGCCGCAGGACGTGGTCGTGAAAGGCTATATCATGGATTCGACGACGGGCGAACTGACCCCGATCGGATAGGGTGCGCTTTCACGCTAATCTTCGCTTTCGTGCCGCTTTTCTCGCGACACGCGCAGTTCTTCGAGGTAGCTGGCGGTGATGACGCCCGAGGGCAGGGCGATGATCGCCACCCCGAACAATGCGGAAAACATGGAGACGATGCGGCCGATGTCGGTTGCGGGGCATAAGTCGCCGTAGCCGACGGTGGTCAGCGTGACGGTCGCCCAATAGAGCGCGTCGAAGAACGAACGGAACGTCTCTCTGCCGGTCGCCGGGTCGATATGCGGCTCGGCGTTGAACATGACCAGCGCTGTCAGAAAAATGTAGAACAAGGCCAACATCAACACCGACAAGAGGACCTTGCGCTCCTTGTAGAGCACATGCGCGAACATCTCGATCCGGCTGGAATAGCGGAATACTTTCAGGATGCGCACGATCTTCAGCAGCCGGGTCAGACGCAGCAGTTTGAACGTTCCGCCGATCAGGTTCAGCGCGGGGAGGATCGACAGCAGGTCGACGATCGCCATCGGCGTGAGGGGGTATATCAGGTACGACAGCCAGCCTTTCTGCAGCCGGATCGGCGAGGTGTACCAGCGGGCCGCATAGTCGACGATGAACGCCGCGACCGTCACGATCTCCGTGATCCGGAAAATGGGGCGGGAGCCGACGAACATCAAGGGTACGATACTGACAAGAATGCAGATAAGCATCCAGATATCGTAGGCCCGGCTCGCAGGATCGTGTTTGTCGTCTTTGTTGATAATGTCGTATATCTCGGGTTTAAGCATATGCGAAGACCGTTACTTTCCGATGCAGAATTTGGAGAAGATATTATTCAGGATTTCGTCGGGGATGATGGCGCCGCGGCCGGTGATGGCGGAGAGGGCGCGGGCGACGAAGCGGACCTCCTCGGCGAGGAGGTCGGTGGGGAGGTCGGTGCGGAACCCGTCGGCGGCGCGGTCGAGGGCGCTGCGGGCGTCGGCGAGGGCTTGGAAGTGGCGGCTGTTGGAGACGATGATGTCGCCGTGGAAAAGGGCCTCGGTGTCGACGGCGCTGCGGAGTGCTTGGCAGAGCGCATCGACCCCTCGGCCGCTGAGCGCCGAGATGCCGATCGTGCCGGGAGGCGGGACGAAGTCGGGCAGGGCGTCGATTTTGTTGACGACGGTCAGCAGGGTCTGGTCGTCGCGGAGCGGAAATTCGGGCNGGGGAATCGTGCTGCCGGCGGTCGTCGCATCGACCAAGCGGATGACTATTCGGGCGCGGGCGATACCGGCGCGGGTGCGTTCGATGCCCATCCGTTCGAGCCGGTCGTCGGTCGGCCGGATACCGGCCGTGTCGAGGAACCGGAAGCGGATGCCCTCGATGTCGACCACTTCTTCGATCACGTCGCGGGTCGTGCCGGCGATGTCGGAGACCATGGCCCGGTCGTCGCGGAGCAGGCAGTTGAGCAGGGTCGACTTGCCGGCGTTGGGTGCTCCGGCGATGGCGACCGCAACCCCTTCCTTGATGGCGTTGCCGAGCGAAAAGGAGCGTTTCAGCGTGTCGATCTCCTGTCCGATCTCCTCGAGCGTGTTCCGCAGTTCTTCGCGATCGGCGAACTCCACGTCTTCTTCCGAGAAGTCGAGTTCCAGCTCCAGCAGCGAGGTGAGGCGGAGCAGTTTTTCGCGCAGGCCGTCGAGTGCCGCCGAGTAGCCGCCGCGCATCTGGTTGGCGGCCAGCGCGTGGGCCGCGCGCGACGAGGAGGCGATCAGATCGGCGACGGCTTCGGCCTGCGAGAGGTCGAGCTTGCCGGCCAAGTAGGCACGGACGGTGAACTCGCCGGGCTCGGCCATGCGGGCGCCGGCGGCCTGCGCGAGCCGCAGGATTTCGGCGACGATATACGAGGAGCCGTGGCACGAAATTTCGACCGAATCTTCGCCCGTATAGGAGTGCGGAGCGCGGAAGACGGTGGCCAGCACGTCGTCGACGATGCGTTCGTGGTCGACGATCCGGCCGTAATGGACCGTATAGCCGGCGGCCGAGGAGAGGGGCGCGCTGCCGCGGAAAATCCGGTCGACGACGGTCAGAGCGTCGCTGCCGCTGAACCGGATGACGGCAATGGCGCCGCCGGCCGCCGTGGCCGGGGCGACGATGGTGTCGTGGTCGCGGAGCATGGCCTTAGCGCCGTTCGATGCGGAGTTTCTGCCCGATGCCGAGCCGGTGGGCATCCTTGATCTTGTTCCACCGCATGATCTGGGCGGTGGTCACGTGGTACTTGCGCGCGATGCCGCCGAGGGTTTCGCCTTTCTTGACGACGTGGATCACGACGCTGTTCATTTCCGCGCGTTTCTTGTCGATGTTGGCCGGGTTGATATACTCCTTGAGGTAGGTCGAATCCTTGGCCATGATCTCCTTTTCGCGGGCGATGTANTGGGCGATATTGCGCTGGGGCAGAATNAGCGTNTAGGTNCGGTTCGTCGCGGGGATGATGTCGAGTTTGTACTGCGGGTTGAGCTGCCGCAGNGTCTCTATCGGCACGTCGATCGTCGAGGCGATCTGCCCGAAGTGCATNAGCCGGTCGATGCGCAGCGTGTCGACCGCNAGGGGAATGGGCGACGCTTCGGCTTCGATGCCGTGGTGGCGGTGGTAGGCNTAGGCGTAGGAGGCGCCGATGAAAGCGGGCACGTAGCCGCGCGTCTCGCGGGGCAGGAAGTCGTAGATGTCCCAGAACGAGCGGCTGTCGGCGCCGGCGCGGGCCAGCGCCTTGTTGACGTTGCCCGGGCCGCAGTTGTAGGCGGCGATGGCCAGCGACCACTCCTTATAGATNTTGTAGAGGTCCCGCAGGTAGCGGCAGGCGGCCTTGGTGGAGAGGATCGGGTCGCAGCGTTCGTCGACCAGCGAGTTGACNTCCAGTCCGTANCTNCGGCCCGTNAANGGCATGAACTGCCANAGCCCCGCGGCGCCGGCCCGGGAGACGGCTGTCGCCGAGAGNCCCGATTCGATGATGGGCAGGGCCCGCAGCTCGACGGGCAGCCCCTCTTTGATGAGTTCTTCCTCGATGAGCGGGAAGTAGTACTGCGACATGCCGAGAATCCGGCTGATGGCGGAGCTTCCGGGTGTNACGTAGAGGTTGATGTAGTTGCGGACGATGGCGTTGTAGGGGAGCTGGATAGGCGAGGCGAGGNCCCGCAGCCGCCGGGTGTAGACCGAATCGGGGACGCTGCTCCTGCCTGCGGGCGAATCGGCGAGGANGTAGGTNCGNATGAATTCGTGGAACGCATCGCTCCGCTGCCGCTCGCGCCACTCGGCCACCANGGAGTCGGCCTGTTCGGCGGTGAGCTNGGGCAGAAGGATTTCGGGCTGCACCTCGGTCTCCGGTCCGAAATCGGCTCCGGAGACGGCCGTNTGTTCGCTTANCGGGTAGCGGGCGGTTTCTTCCGGCTGCGNGTCGGCCGGNCCGTCGGCCGGATCGATGAATTCGGCCGAGGAGCGGAGCGTGCGGGGCTTGCGNTCGAGGGCCGCCGTCGGATCGGCGAGCGAACATAGCAGCAGCAGGGCGGTGAGTTTTTTCATGGTCAGAATTTGAGGCTCATGTTGAATCCGAAAACGGGACGGTTTCCTCCGGCGTTGGGAACGTAGGTGTAGTCTACCAGCGGTTCGAGGTTCATGGAGAGGTCGTCCGATATGTCGTAGTCTTTCAGGTGGGCGTCGACGTGGGCATCGATGATCTGCAGCACGTAGAGCGCTCCCGTGATGATGATGCAGAGGTCGCGGTTGCGGCGGAAGTTGTTGCGCAGGTTGAGGATGTACGAGGCGGCGTAGCGGCCGTGGAATTCGTCGGTGGGNCCGTCCGGNAAGTCTTCGGGATGGGCGTCGTAGGCGCTCAGCAGGTTGTAGGCTTTCTTGAAGCGCTGGTAGCCGCGGTTGTTCCAGTCGATGCAGTAGATCATCGAGGCGAAGCCGCCGATGACGAACGGCACTTTCCAGTAGCTTTTGTTGTAGACCTGTCCCGCTCCCGGGAAGATGCAGGCNANGGTCGTGGCTTTCTTGACGCGCGAAACGTCGTCGGTGCGGTAGTTGACCGCCGCGTCGCCGATGAAGTAGACGTAGGAGGCGACGGTCAGTCCGAGGTAGAGCTGGCGCCGNGTGTTGCTGCGGATCATCTTCGCCTGCAGGGCGTTGAGTTCCGGCGTGCGGACGAGGCTTTGATCGGTGTAGGCGTCGAACCGGCGTCTGAGGGGCCGGTACTGGTTGTTCTCGTGGATGAAAAGGGCCAGCCCCGCACCTACGGTGCCGTAGAGGAGCGGCAGTTTCCAGTATTGTTTGTTGTAGACCTGTCCGTAGCCGGGCAGGACGGTCGACAGCCAGCAGACTTTGGAGAGCGACATGGAGTCGTTCATGAACCACCCTTTGCGGCGGGGGCGCTGCAGGGAGAGCGTATCGCCGGGTGCCGGGGCTCCGCCCGCTGCGGCGTGGGCCGCGGCTACGGAGTCGAGGGTCGCGAGGTCGTCGGTCCGCAGCTGCGACAGAAGGATCGAATCGGCGCGGAACTCGGCATCGAAGATCGAATCGACCGATGCGGCGAAAGCCGCCTCGCGGATCGAATCGGCCTGCATGCGCAGCGAATCCGGTCGGGGGAGCATTCCTCCGCGTACCACGGTGCGGGCTCCGCGGCGCAGCTGAGCGTCGGCGGGCAGCCACAGCAGCAGTGCGGCGAGGAGGAAAAGCAGTCTGAACCGGATCGGTGCCATGAAATCAGGAGCGGGCCGAGAAGCGGTCGATGAAACGTTCGATGTCCTTGTCGTCGGCGAATCCGATCGTGATCTTGCCGCCGCCGTTCTTCGAGCGTTTGATGGAGATCTCCTGCGAGAAGAATTTTTCGAGCTGCTCGACCAGCCGCGAGTAGCTCTCGGGGTATTCTTCGTCCTCGGTCTGCGCCGGTTCCGGGGCTGGCTGGCTCAGGGCGCGGGCCAGTTCCTCGGCCTGCCGCACCGACAGGGCTTTCTTGACGCATTTCTTCAGCAGCCGCAGCTGCTCTTCGGCCGGGGCTCCGGCGATGGCCTTGGCATGGCCCATGGAGATGAGCCCCTCCTTGAGGGCCAGCTGCACTTCGTCGGGGAGTTTGAGCAGGCGCAGGTAGTTGGAGACCGACGAGCGTTTCTTGCCCACCTTTTCCGACAGGGCGTCCTGCGTGAGGTGGCATTCGTCGATGAGCCGCTGCAGCCCGAGGGCTATTTCGATGGCGTTGAGGTCCTGGCGCTGGATGTTCTCCACTAGGGCCATGGCGTGGAGATTCTCGTCGTCGACCTCGCGGATGTAGGCCGGCAGCACCTGCAGGTCGGCCCGCTGTGCTGCGCGCCAGCGGCGTTCGCCGCTGATGATGATGTATTTGCC
The DNA here is from genome assembly GCA_014796635.1 of Alistipes sp. Classification (GTDB taxonomy): domain Bacteria; phylum Bacteroidota; class Bacteroidia; order Bacteroidales; family Rikenellaceae; genus Alistipes. The sequence continues at coordinate 50,542 of JAAVIK010000002.1, read as the reverse complement.
GTCCTCCGCCTTTTTGACCGTGACGGGTTGGATGACGCCCAACTGGCGGATCGAATCGGCCAGCTCGTCGAGCGCCTCCTCGTCGAACTGCGTGCGGGGCTGCGTGGGGTTGGGAATGATCCGGGCGATGTCGATTTCGGCCATGCGGCTCATGGGCTTGAGCTTGGCGTCGAGCGCGTCGGCGTCGGAACCGAAGATGGCGTCCAGACCGCGGCCCAGTCCTTTCTGTGGTTTCATATCTTAGTTTTTCTTGTTGCGTTTGAGAAATTCGCGTGCCAGACTGAGGTAGTTCTCCGATCCGACGGCCGTGGCGTCGTAGAGCACCACGGGCTTGCCGTGCGAGGGGGCTTCGCCGAGACGGATGTTGCGCTGGATGACCGTGTCGTAAGCCAAGTCGCCGAAGTGGTTGCGCACCTCGGTGACCACCTGGTTGTTGAGGCGGTTGCGCATGTACATCGTCAGCAGGAAGCCCTCGATCTCGAGCGACGGGTTGAGCGAGCTCTTCACCTTGCGGATCGTGGCAAGCAGTTTGGAGAGCCCCTCCAAGGCCAGATATTCGCACTGCACGGGGATCAGCACCGTGTCGGCCGCCGTCAGGATGTTGACCGTCGTGTAGCCCAGCGAGGGCGAGCAGTCGATGAAGATGTAGTCGAAGCGTCCGCGGAGCGAGTCGACGATGCGCTTGAGCACATGGTGGGCATCTTCCATCTTGGGCAGTTCGGCGTCGGCGGCCACCAGATCGATCGACGAGGGCAGCAGCCAGAGGTTCTTCACGTCGGGGCTTTCCAGAATCACTTCCGATGCCTGCCGGGTTCCTGCGATACATTCGTAGATGCCTTCCAGATCGATGTCGAAGCCCAGCCCCGAGGTGGCGTTGGCCTGCGGATCGGCGTCGAGCAGCAGCACTTTCTCTCCCAGCAGGGCCAGCGCCGCCGCCAGATTGATGGCCGTGGTGGTTTTTCCCACGCCGCCTTTCTGGTTGGCCAGTGCGATAACTTTTGTCATAGTTCCGATGGGTTTATAAGCGGACAAATTTAGTGAAATTAAATGGAAATCCGCAATCGTTGCCGAAAATTGATTATCTTTGAAGTCCCAAAGTTTTGATAATGCACCGCCTATGATGGATGAAAATCCGCAGCCGTCCGCCGGACAGCCCCTTTCTGCGGAGCCGCTGCCCGCCGCTCCGGCCAAAAAATCTTTTCCCACCCTCGGCGATCTGTTCGCCATGCTGGGCATCGCGCTCGGCATGCAGATCGTCGCGGGGCTCGTGCTGACCGTCGCGTTGGCCGTCATGGGCAAACTCTCCGAGGTTTGGAGCCCCGAGCAGCAGGGGGCGATCACGGCCGCGACCTATCTGCTGTCGATGCTCCCGGCCTACCTGCTGGTGCTGCTCTATTGCCGGATGCGGGGCGGAAGCGTGTGCATCGGACGTTTCTCGATGCGGGGGCTCAATCCCGTCCTGCTGGGGTGGGGCTTCCTGTTCATAATGGCGGCGGGCGTGGTGTGCGAGCCCCTGTTCGCGGTTCTGCCCGCGCCGCCCGACCTCGATTTCGGCCGCGGTCTCTGGGCCGTGCTGACGCTCATCGTCGCGGCTCCCGTCTTGGAGGAGCTGCTGTGCCGCGGTGCGGTGCTCGGCATGCTGCGGACACGCTTCGGCGTCGTGGCGTCGTGGCTCCTGTCGTCGCTCTTTTTCGGGGTGCTGCACGTCCATCCCATGCTGGTCGTCAACGCATTCGTCATCGGCCTGATATTGGGCTANATCTACCTCGTCTCCGAATCGCTGTGGGCCACGATGNCGCTNCATGCGCTCAACAATACGGTGGCCTATTTCATGATGATAAGCGGCCGGGGCGATATCCTGCTCATGGATATGATCGGGAGCCGGGGTCTCTANGTCTCGGTGTACATAGGGGCCGTGGNCGTGACGGCGCTCTCGGCATGGATGGTGTGGCGGAAGCTGCGCCGGCTGAAAGAGGCNGCGGAAAATCCGGTGCTGGAGTAATAAATCGGGTGCGTTCCGCGTTAACACCCAAGACGGAGCGCCCGGGCCGAATCCAAATAAATTTGGCATTGCCGGCGCCTTGTACTATCTTTGCANNGTGAAAATGAATGGATATAAAAAAATAACCCTCCTTGTCGGGCTCTTTCTGCTGACGGCGTGTCAGGAGCTGCCGAGCTATCTGGTCAAGGATGTTCTGCTGGCGCGGGTCGGGAGCAAGGAGCTCCGGCAGCGCGATGTGCAGTCGGTGGTTCCCGCCGGAATGACGGGCGACGACAGCGTGGCTTTCTTGGCCCGGTACGTGGANCGNTGGGTCCGCAAGCAGCTCAAGNTGCAGGAAGCCGGGGTGNTGTTCTCCTCGTCGGAGGAGGATATCGACCGCATGGTCGAGGAGTACCGGCAGGCGCTGCTGATCCGCAAGCTCGAGCAGCACTACGTCAACCGCGGGGTCGACACGACTTTCACCGACACCGAGATCGCCGATTATTACAACTCCCACAAGGGCGACTTCCGGCTCGATCACCCCTTGGTCAAGGGGCGCATCGTCCGCTTCCCCGAGGATTTCCGCCAGGCGCGCAGGCTCAAGGAGGCGATGGCGTCGCAGTCGGTGTCGGACCAGCGCGACTTCACGGCGTTGTGCGCCAAGAACGAATTCAAGATCAACGATTTCCGCAGCCGCTGGACCGACTTCTCCGAGTTTCTGAGTTACCTGCCCACGCTGCAGTCGCAGAACTACAANTCCATGCTCTCGTCTTCGGCCGTGCAGGAGATGCGCGACAGCCGGTCGCATTACTTCTTCAAGATCGACGAGGTCCGGCGCGAGGGCGAAACCATCCCCTTGGAGCGGCTGCGGCCGACGATCCGCCGCATCCTCATCAACCGGCGGCAGGGCGAGGCGATCCGCCGCAGCGAGGAGGAGCTNTACAGCCGTTCGGTAGAGAGCGGCGAGGTGGAGATTTTCGGCCGTCCGAAGTCCGNGGAGCAACCGACAAACAACGATTAGACATATGTTCAGAAAAGCTATCCTCGCAGCGGCCGCCGCGGTGCTTTGCTCGGGGGCCTACGCCCAGAAACGGCAGGTGATGCTCGACAAGGTCGTGGCCGTCGTCGGCTCGTCGTCGGTGCTCGCTTCGGAGGTCGACGANTATGCCGGACAGATCGTGCGCCAGCGGCGGCAGGAGGGCTACACTTCCGACCGCGATCCGCGCAGCGAGGCCCTCGAGGCCCTCATGACGCGCAANCTGCTCCACAACCANGCNCAGATCGACTCGGTGAAGATCAACGATGCCGCCATTCTCTCGGCCGTCGAGGAGCAGGTCCAGCGCATGATCGACGAGGAGGGTTCGATCGTGCGGCTCGAGGCCAAGCACCACATGCCCGTCTTCACGATCCGCGAGATCATGCGCCAGCGCTACGAGGAGCAGGAGTATGCCGGCGAGATGCAGCGCACGGTCATGGGCAAGGTGGCTATCGTCCCGGGCGAGGTCGAGCGGTTCTATAAGTCGCTGTCGCGCGACAGCCTGCCGATCATCGCNGAGCAGTACGTCTACGCGCAGATCACCAAGTTCCCCAAGTCGATGACCGAGGCCAAGCAGCGGACGCGCGAGCGGNTGTTGGACATGCGCGAGCGCGTCATTACGGGCAATGCCAAGTTCGAGAATCTGGCCCGCATGTATTCGGTCGANCCCGGCACCATGATGCGGGGCGGCGAGATGCCCCCCTCGCGGCTGGCGGAGCTCGATTCGTCGTTCGGCGCCGCCCTCGAGAAGATGCGTCCCGGACAGATTTCGGAGGTCGTGGAGTCGCAGTTCGGCTTCCACATCATCCAGATGATCGACAAGCAGGGCGAGTACTACCATTTCCGGCATATCCTGCTCAAACCGATCTATACCGTCGAGGAGCAGACCGCNTCGCTCACCATGCTCGACAGNCTNGCCGGGCAGATACGCNTGGATTCCGTCACTTTCGAGCGGGCCGCCTTGCTGCATTCCGACGACAAGGGCTCGAAGATGAACGGCGGCGTGGTCTCCAACAGCGATGTGATGAATTATTACAACGCCTCGAATCCCAANCTCACCGTCACCAAGTTCCTGCGCGAGGATTTCGGCCACTTCAAAAGTCTCGACGACTACAANGCCCTGATGAAGCTCAAGCCCGGCGGCGTCTCGCCTGCNTTCCTCACCGAGGACATGCTCGGCAACAAGATGGCCAAGATCGTCAAGCTCATCGAGATCATCCCCACGCACCGGGCGTCGCTCGAGGANGATTACCTGCGGTTGGAGGAGATGGCCCTCGAGGCCAAGCAGGAGCGCATTTTCCGCGAGTGGCTCTCCAAGAAGATCGACGGCATGTACGTCTTCATCGACCCCGAATACCGCGGCGGGTTCGAGAATCCCCATTGGCTCAAGTAGAAGGTGCGGCGGTCGGTTGCCATACTCGCAGGTGCGGCTTTCTGCGGCGCTATCTTCGCCCGCAGCGGCATGCAGACGGCACCGCAGCAGCCGTCGGCCGNCGATTCCCGGCCGAAAGTCATCGACCTCAAGTCCGACCTCTCGGGNCCNGTGGCGCCGGGCGATTCGGTCATCTTTCTGGTCGGCAACTTCGCCGCGCAGCATAACGGGGCGGTCATCACCTGCGACAGCGCCGTGCGTTACTCCGACAAGCGCATCGAGTTCTTCGGCAACGTCCTCATCAACAAGAATACCACCTACATCTACGGCGACCGGGCCGATTACAACGGCGAGATCAACGAGGCNCGCATCTATTCGCCCGTCNTCAAGGTCGTCGACGGCGACGCCACGCTCTACACCTACGAGTTCCGTTTCAATACCNAGGACAACGTCGGNTTCTTCGCCGGCGGCGGNGTGCTGACCAACCGCGAAANCCTGCTCGAGGCGGTCCGCGGCTACTACTATGCCGACAGCAAGGAGNTGGTCGCNGTCGGGCAGGTCGAGATGCGCAACGACGATTACGAGCTCAAGGGCGATTCGGTGGTTTACGATATGGCCACCGACAACGCCTATTTCTTNGACCGGACCCATATCTGGAGCCGCGACGGCGATTACCTCTACGCCGACCGGGGCGAGTACCGCAAGGCCGATACGCTCTATGTNGTCACGCGCAACGGCTACCTGCTCACCGCCGAGCAGGAGCTGTGGAGCGACAGCATCGATTTCTTCCGGGCCGAGAGCCACGTGATCCTGCGCCGGAATATCCAGATCGACGATACGACGCACAAGGTGCTGGCGTTCGGCGATTACGGCGAATATTGGAAAAATCCGGGCGACGCCNTGCTCACGCGGCGTCCGGCGGTCATCAGCTACGANCTTTCGCAGGGCGATTCNCTCTTCATGCGGGCCGATTCGATCTGCCTGTTCACCCTGCCGTGGCGCGACGGNGCCGAGNCGGNGGGGGANACNGCNGCGGTCGGNNGCGANGGGAGCGNTGCGGACGATGCCGCNCCNGCTGNGCCCGGNACCGACCGGCNGANNGCTGCGCCGGAGCCGCGGGCTGCGGNGCCCGATTCGCTGCAGCGGACGGCAGCCGCCGATTCGNCAGGTCTTGTTTCCGCTGTCGATTCGTTGGGAACGGTTTCTGCCGCCGATTCGTTGGCNGCCGACAGCGTGCGGGTGCTCACGCCCGNCGAGCGCANGGCGCTGAAGCAGGAGGAGGTCCGCAAGGCTCGGGAAGCCGCCAAGAAAGCCAAGGCCGCGGCCAAAAAGAAGCTGCTGGCCGAGATCGCCGCCAAGCGCAAGGCCCGGACGACCGCCAAGCTCTTGGCGCAGAAAGAGCGCGAGGAAGCGCGGCTGGCGGCCCGCAAGGTCAAGGCCGAATCGAAACTGCGGGCCCGGCAGGCCCGGGCCGCACGCAGGGGCAAGCCCATTCCCGTGGATTCGGCGGCCCTGCGCGAGCTCGACCGGCGCCGCGCCCGTACGCTGGCCGAGCGCGATTCGCTNTACGGCGTGCTCTATGCCGAGTGGCAGAGCGACAGCACGGCTTTGTTCGCTCCGGCCGACACGCTCGCTCCGCCGCCGCACGACAGCATCTACCGCCTGCTGAAAGGATTCCGCGACGTGCGCATCTACCGNTCCGATTTCCAGTGCGTCTGCGATTCGATGACGGCCCTCACCACCGATTCGACGATCCACCTCTATATCGATCCCGTCCTGTGGAACGAGGCCAACCAGATCACCTCCGAGGTGATGGATATCTTCACGCGCGACCGGCNGCTCGAGCGGGCCGAGTTCGTCGGCGGCCCCATGATGGTCAACCGCCTCGACAGCATTTACTACAACCAGATCGCCGGCAAGGCGATGACCGCCTATTTCCGCGACAACGCCATTTGGCTCAACAACGTCGACGGCAACGCCCAGACGCTCTATTTCAACCAGGACGGTCAGCCGCCGCAGGTGACGGAGCTTTTCTTCGTCGAGAGCGGCAGCATCAATTTCTATATCGATCGGAACCAGGTCGTCCGCATGGCCTGGTATACCGAGCCCCACTATTCGATCACCCCCATCGACAAGCTCCAGCCCGGGCAGGAACTCTATCTGAAAGGATTCCGTTGGGAGGGGGCGCGGCGCCCCGCGCAGAGCGACGTTTTCGACCGGACGATCCGGCCCTCCGAGCGTGCCGCACGGTCGGCGCTCCGGCATCCCGAGTTCCCGCTCCGGCGGCGCATCGAGGAGCACCGCCGCGAGCTCGTCGGGCAGCGCCGCTGGGTCGACCGCGTCGATCAGGTCGATCCCGCTACGGCCGAGTGGATGCTCGAGCTCGGTTTCGAGGTCGGACAGCCCCGTACGGACGGTCCGCAGTTCTGATCCGCCCGCGCTTCCGGGCGGTTTTTCTTGTCGGCATGCCGTCCCCCGCGGCGCGGTAATTGCGGAGACGGGGGCGTATGCGCCATCTTCTGAAAAAGTGGACCGATCTGTTGCTCGACCGGTTGGGCGTCGAGGCGACGGCTCACGACGACTGGGCCGTGTGGGTCGCCTGCGGGCTGGTCGTCGCCCTCGTCGCAGCGTTCGACTTCCTGCTGCAGTGGACTGTCGTGCCGGGCATCCGCAAGGTCGTGGAGCGCACCCGGCTGCGATGGGACGACACGCTGTTCAGCGTCCGGGTGCTCCGCTGCGGCTGCCACGTCGTCAGCGCCGTGCTGCTGGCGCTGGTGCTGCCCGTCGTTTTCGAGGAGAGTTCCGAGGCGCGGCCCGTCATGATGCGCCTGCTGCACATCTACATCGTCGTCTCGGTCTTCCGCTTCATCAGCGCCGCCATTTACGCGGCTTTCGGCATCGTCGCGGCGCGTCCCGCGTGGCAGAACAAGCCGATCAAGGGGCTGCGGCAGACGGCCCAGGGCATCGCCCTGCTGGTCTGCGCCATTCTGACCGTCTCGATTCTCATGGACAAGTCGCCCACCTTGCTGCTGACCAGTCTGGGGGCTTCGGCCGCGGTGCTCATGCTGGTTTTCCGCGACAGCATCCTCGGCTTCGTCTCGGGCATCCAGCTCTCGGCCAACGACATGCTCAAGGTCGGCGACTGGATTTCGGTGCCCAAGTTCGGCGCCGACGGCGCCGTGGAGGAGGTGTCGCTCACGACGGTCAAGATCCGCAACTGGGACAATACGATCGTCACCCTGCCGCCTTACCAGCTCGTGAGCGATTCGTTCGTCAACTGGCATGCCATGCAGCTTTCGGGCGGGCGGCGCATCATGCTGTCGCTGCTCGTCGACATGACGTCGATCCGCTTCTGCACGCCCGAGATGCTGGAGCGCTTCCGCAAAATACGGCTCCTCGGCGATTATATCGACCGCACCGAAAAGGAGTACGCCGACGCCAACCGCGCGGAGGGCATCGGCGACGGCGAGCCGCCCATCAACGGGCTGCGGCTCACCAATCTGGCCGTCTTCCGGGCTTACATGATGCGCTATCTCGAGGAGAAAACTTCGGCGCGCAAGGATATGAAGCTGTCCGTGAGGATGTTGGCGCCGACCGATACGGGCGTGCCGCTCGAACTCTATTTCTATACGACGTCGATTTACTTCGTCGATTACGTGCAGGTGGAGCTGGCCGTCTTCGAGCACATGTTGTGCGCGCTGCCCGAGTTCGGATTGCGGGTCTTCCAGTCGCCCTCGGGCGAGGATATCCGCGCATGGACCCGGGCCGCCCGCGTCGCTGTGCCTACAGCGTCAGCATCAGCACGATCTGAATGACGATCACCCGCAGGAACATGCAGACGGGGTAGACCGTGGCGTAGGATACCGACGGGTTGTCGCCTTCGATCGTCTCGTTGGCGTAGCCCAAGGCCATGGGGTTGGCCATACTGCCGCATAGGAGCCCCGCCACCGATCCGAAGTCGAGTTTGAACAGGCGCAGCGCGACGTAGGCCACCGCCACTACCGGCACGAACGTCAGCAGCGTGCCCGTCCCCAGCCACAGCATCCCCTCCGGGCGCATGACCGTCTCGAAGAAATGGGCTCCGGCGTCGAGCCCCAGACAGGCCAGATACATCGAGAGCCCCAGCGCCCGCAGCATGAGGTTGGCGCTCTGCGTGGTGTAGGTGATCATGCGGAGCCGGGGCCCGAAAGTGCCCACCAGAATCCCCACGATGATCGGGCCGCCCGCCAGTCCCAATTTCACCGGCACCGAAATTCCCGGCAGCGCGACGGGGATGCTCCCGAGCGCCAGTCCGAGGACCAGCCCGATGAATACCGCTGCGAGGTTGGGTTCGTTGAGGCTTTTCACGGCGTTGCCCAATATCTTCTCTACGCTGCGGATCGCTTCGGCTTCGCCGACCACCGTCAGCCGGTCGCCCAATTGCAGCCGCAGGTCGGGCGTGGCGAGCAGCTGTACTCCCGAGCGGTAGACGCGGCTGATGTTGATGCCGTAGTTGTTGCGCAGGCGCAGCGAGGCTAACCGTTTGCCGTTGATCTCGGGCCGCGTCACGAGAATGCGCTGCGAGATGAGCTGGTTGTCGACCGCGTTCCAGTCGATATTTTCGCTATTCCAGTCCTTGTGTTCCTGCTCGCCGAAAAGCTGCTGCAGCGCCTCGGCTTCTTCGGGGCGCGTGATCGCCAGCACTACGTCGTTCTGCTCCAGCGTCTTGTCGGAGGTGGGGATCGATACCCGGCCGTCGCGCCACAGCCGCGAGACCACGAAATGGCAGGGGCTCGCGGCGGCCGCGTCGTGGAGGCTTCTGCCGAAAAGAGCCGGGTTGGTCAGGCGGTAGCTGGCGATGAAGACGCTGCGGCGGTGTTCGGCGTCGGGTCCCGCAAGGTCCGAGGGTCGGACGAACAGTTTGCGTACGACGACGATCGCCAGAATGACCCCCACCACGCCCATCGGGTAGGTCAGGGCGCAGCCCAGTGCGGCGCTGCTGGTGTCGCGGCCTAAGAGCTGGAGNGTCTGCTGGGCGGCNCCGAGCGCCGGGGTGTTGGTCGTCGCGCCGCACAGAATGCCCGACATATCGGGCATGGGGATGCCGAATGCGTAGCTCATCCCCACGGCTGCGGCCGTGCCCGAGAGAATGACGAGGATCGAGGGCGCCAGCAGCCGCACGCCGTCGGCGCGCATCGAGCTGAAGAAGCCCGGGCCGACCTGCAGTCCGAGGGCATAGACGAAAAGCACGAGCCCGAAGCTCTCCGCGTAGGCCAGCATCGCCGGGTCGATCGTCAGCCCGAAGTGGCCGGCCAGAATCCCCACGAAGAAGATGAAGGCGGCGCCGAGCGAGATGCCGAAGAAGCGGATTTTGCCTAATCCGATGCCTGTCAGCGAGATNAGCGANANNNCCACCACGGCCTGCAGGGCCGAGTGTTCGAGGAGCAGGGAGCGTAGCCAGTCCATTATTTACCCAGTGTCAGCGGCTCGCCGCGGTAATAGTCCAATATCTTTTGNCGGAAGACGAATTCGTATTTGGCCTGCGCCAGTTCCGATTCGGCTTTCTCCATGCGGGTCTTGGCGTCGTTGAAGTCGTAGAGGGTCGATCGGCCCGCTTCGGCTTTGCGCTCTTCGTAGTCGAACGCCACCCGGGCCGAGGCCAGCGCTTTTTCGGCCGCGCAGTACTTGGCATAGGCCGCATCGGCGTTGACCCACGCCTGTTCGATCTCCTTGCGCAGCGACTGCTCGGCGTTGAGCAGGGCCAGCCGCTGGTTCTGCAGCGAGAGCTTCGCCGTGCGCACGTTGTTGCGCGTCGCTTGGCGGTTGAAGATCGGAATGCCCAGCGACAGGCCTACGAATTCGTTGCGGTTCTTGTCGAACTGGGGCCAGAACGCCGCGTCCATGGTGCTGTAGATGCCCGTGCCGAATCCGCCGCGCAGCGAGAGCGAGGGGTAGAGGTAGGAGCGGGCGATGCGCACGGCATTCTCGCTGCTCTCGAGCCGCAGGCGTTCCGAGCGGATATGGGGGCGGTTCTCCGCCGCGATGTCGTAGACCGCGTCGGCCGATCCCAAGCGGCGGAGCGAGGCCAGCGCCACGCTGTCGAACTGCGGGGCCACGATGTCGAATCCCGCCGCGCTCTCGCGGTTGAGCGCCTGGCTCAGATCGAGCAGCGAGAGACTCAGGTTGTTGCGCGCCTGGGTCAGCGCCAGCTCGTCGTTGGCTTCCAGCGCCCGGCTTTCGTAGAGCGCCGATTCGGGCTGCTTGCCTGCGGCCACCAGCTCGCGGCTGCGGAGCGTCTGGCGGGTGCTCAGCGCCAGCTGCCGCTCGGCCACGCCTACCAGCTCCTTGTTGTAGAGGACTTCCAAGTAGCGGGTCATCACGTTCACCGCCACATCTTCGCGGATGCGCTCCAGGTCCTGCACGGCGGCCGCCAGATCGAGCTTGCCGCCCTTGATCTGCCGGTTGATGCGCAGCCCCTGGAACAGAGGCATCGAGGCCGACAGGTCGAGCGATCCCGTCTGGAGGGTCTCGGTCTTGCGCGTGTTGTCGGCCGAGGTGCCGCGGCCGAACGAGGCGTTGTAGCCGATCGAAGCGTTGAGGTCGGGCAGGCGGCTGAAGCGGGCCGTGGAGAGTTCGACGCCCCGCTGTTCGACGGTCAGCGCCTGCTGCTGCACCTGTATGTTGTGTTCCTCGGCATGGCGGATGCACTCCTCGAGCGTCCACGGTCCGTCGGCAGGCTGTGCCTGTGCGGCGGCAGCGGCCCACAGGGCTGCGGTCAGAAAAAAGGTCTTCATCGGCTATTTTTTGACGGGTTCCTGTTCGGCGCCGCGGATGCGGTCGCTTTCGCTCACGCCCTGCGTGATCTCCATATTGATGCCGTCGGAGAGCCCGACGCCCACCTCGCGGCGCTCGAAAGTCTGTTCGCCGCTCTCCTCGGGCGAGGTCAGCACGTAGACGTAGGAGCGGCCGTCCTCGAATTCCACCGTGCTCTCGGGCAGGGTCAGCACCCCCTCGCGGTTCCGGATCATCACGCTCGCATTGGCGCTGTAGCCGGCCCGCACGAACACTCCCTCGGGGATGCTCACGGCCGCTTTCACCTCGAACATGATGACGCCGTTGTCCTCCGTGGCCTTGGGGGCTATGTATTCCAGTTCGGCGTCGAGCTCCACATCCTGCAGGGCGCCGATCGTCAGCCGCACGGGCATGCCGCTGCGGAGTTTGCCCACGTCGGTCTCGTCGACCTTGCCCTGGAACTGCATGTTGCTCATGTCGGCGACCGTAGCGATCGTCGTGCCGTCGTTGAAGGTGTTGGCCTGGATCACCGAGTTGCCGACCTTGATCGGCACGTCGAGGATCATGCCGTCGATCGTCGAACGGATCTGCGTGTTGCTGAGCTCTTTGTAGCGCTTGGTGATGCCGTTCTTCACGATCTCCATGTTCTCCCGCGCGTTGCGCAGTTCTTCTTCGGCTTTGGCCAGCGTGGCGCGGCTCTGCTCGTATTCTTCGTCGGAGATCACTCCCTTGTCGTGCAGCACCTCCGTGCGGTTGTGCTCGCGGCGCGTCTGGGCGAGGGCGATCTCGGCCACCGAGACACGCGATTCGGCGCTCGAGAGCTGACCCATTTCGGGCACCACCTTCACGGTGGCGATCACGTCGTCCTTGCGGACGCTCTCGCCGGCTTCCTTGTAGACGTCGGAGACGATGCCCGATATCTGGGGCTTGATGAGCACTTCGTCGCGGGGCTCCACCTTGCCCGTGGCGATGACGTACTGGCGCAGGGTGTCGACCTTGGGCTGCACGATGGCATAGACCGTTTTCACGGGGCGGGTCTTCTGCCACAGAAACCAGAACATGCCCGCCAGCAGGGCTGCGAAAAGCACGCCTAAGAGGATTTTGAGGAATTTTTTCATAGCCGTATCGTTTGTTTCGTTATTCTTCGCGTATGGCGTCCACCGCCTTGATCTTCAGGGCCCGCAGCGCCGGGATGATGCCTGCCAGCAGGCTGCCCCCGACGATGATCGCCAGCGCCTCGAGGGCCGTGCCGAACGACACCTGCCACGAGATGTCGGCCCCCTCCTGCATGACGACCACCGCTTGGTAGTAGACCGTATCCGCCGCCGACAGCACCCCTATGGCGGCCGTCAGCCCCAGCGTCCCCGCAATGAAGGTCAGTACGAAGCTCTCGCTCAGTATCTGCGTCAGAATGGCGCTCGGGGGCGCTCCGATGGCGCGGCGGATGCCGATCTCCTGCGTGCGCTCCTTGATCGTCACCAACATGATGTTGCTCACGCCCACGATGCCGGCGAGCAGGGTTCCCAGCCCGACGATCCACGTCAGCAGGTTCACGCCGCGCGTCACACTGCGGAATTTCTCGATGAAATCGGCTACGGCCATGATCCACGCGGCTTTCTCGTCGTCGGGCGATACGATGTGGCGGGCGAAGACCGTGTTTTTGGCAAGCCGTTGCAGGGTCCGGCTCTCCACGTCGTCCCGGCCGGCGATGGCCAGCATGTGGACTTTGTTGCCGAATCCGAAGAGTTGTTGCACCAGTGCGGCGGGCAGTACGATCGAACGTTCCACGTCGCTGAACGAGATCATCGAGCTTTGCCGCTGCTGCACCCCGACTACCGTCAGGTAGGCGCCGTCCATGCGGATCATCTTGCCCGTGGGGTCTTCGCCGCCCGGAAAGAGGTCTTTCCACACTTGGGTCCCTATGACGCAGACCTTGCGTTTGCGTGCCATGTCCACTTCGTTGATGTAGCGGCCGTAGAGGATCTTTTCGGGGTTGATGCGTTGGTAGTCGGGCGTGTGTCCCATCACTCCGTAGTCGCCTTTGCGGCCTTCGCGGCTGCACGGGTGCGAGCCGCACCAGTTGACCCCCGCGGCATAGCGTACTTCGGGAAGTTTCTTCACGGCGGCCACGTCGTCGGTTTCGAGGGTCCATTGCCGGCCCGAGGGCATTCCCTTGTAGGGCACCGACGTGAGGTTGCTTTGCATCAGGACCAGATTGGTGCTCATGCCGCCGATCTGCCGCGCCAGCAGCCGTTCCAGCCCGGCCCCGGCGCCCAGCAGTACGCCCAGCATGAAGATGCCCCAGAATACGCTCAGGGCCGTCATCACGCTGCGCCGGCGGTTGCGGCTGATGGTTTGCCAGATTTCGTTCCAGCGGTCGGGGTCGAAGAATCGGGTCATGGCGCGGTCTTATTTGTTGTACCTCAGTGCGTCGATGGTTTTGAGCCGTGCGGCCCGGCGCGCCGGGATGTATCCGGCCGCCAGCCCCGCGATTATCAGCACCAGCGTGGCGCTGGCCGCCACTCCGAGGTCGAGGGTCGGGTCGAGGAACACCGTCGGCCCGCCCGATGTTTGTTGCGTGGCGGTCAGATGCCGGTTCACCGCTTCCATGACCGCTGTGCCCAGCACCATGCCTATGAAGCCGAACGCGGCGGTCAGCAGGACCGATTCGGTCAGGATCAGCCGCACGATCGACGCCGGGCGGGCGCCCAGTGCCTTGCGGATGCCGAATTCGGCCGTGCGTTCCGAGATCGTCACCAGCATGATGTTGCTCACTCCCACGATTCCCGCCAGCAGGGTCCCCATGCCGATGATCCATACGAACAGGTTGATGCCGCCGAATACGATCATGATGTTTTTGTATCGTTCCAGGGTGTTGTCGATCCACACGGCGCTCCGGTCGTCGGGAGCGAATCCGTGTTCGGCGGCCAAACGCCGGAGTAGGCGTTGCTCGAAATCTTTCATCTGTGCGGAGGTCGTTATGCCGCGCAGCGTGAGGATGATGTTGTGCACTTCCGGGTCGTTGGCCGAGTAGATCATTTGTCCGGTCGACAGGGGAATCGTGCACGAGGAGTTGTTGCGCCGGGCGTCGCCTTTTTCGATGCCGATGACCGTGAANACAAGGCCGTCGAGTTTGATTTGTTTGCCCAGCGGGTCTTCGTCCTTGAACAGGATGCGCTGCAGGGGTTCGTCGATGACGATCACCTTGCGGAAGTTTCTCGTATCTTCGTCGTTGATGAAGCGGCCCGCCGAGAGTTCGAGGCCTTCCATCCGTTGTACTTTCGGGAACGAGCCCCGNAGCCCTATCTGTATGAATTTTCCGCCGTAGGCGGCTTTTATGCCGTTCAGCCATTTGTTGGCCGCTGCTTCTTCCACCTCGGGAAATTCGCGCTTCAGAATATCCAGGTCGTTGTTGCTTAGTCTGATGCGGCGTCCTGTTTCGTAGCCTTTCCACGGTTTCGAGGTCCTCCCGCCGTAGAGGTCGAGCGAGTTGGTGGCATAGCTTCCGAAGTTGGCCAGCACGCCGTTCTTCAGTCCGTTGCCCGAGCCTAAGAGGATCACCAGCATGAAGATGCCCCACGCCACGGAGAATCCCGTCAGGAACGTGCGCAGCTTGTTCCGGCGCACCGAAACCCATATTTCCGACAGCATCTCTCCGCCTCTCATCGTTCCGCTTCTTTCGTTCATCGGCCTGTTGCCGTCACCGAATCGATCACTCCGTCGCGCAGGCGGATGATGCGGTCGGTCTGGTCGGCGATGGATTGTTCGTGGGTCACGCAGATGATCGTCATCCCCATCTCGGTGTTCACCCGGCGCAGCAGGTTCATCACCTCCTGCGACGTGGCGCTGTCCAAGGCGCCCGTCGGTTCGTCGGCCAGAATGATCTGCGGTTTGTTGATGAGCGCCCGCGCAATGGCTACGCGCTGTTTCTGCCCGCCCGACATCTCGTTGGGCAGATGCGTCGCCCAGTCTCTCAGCCCCAGCATCTCCAGATATTCCAGCGCCAGTGCGTTGCGCTTGCGGCGCGCCATGCCTTGATAGTAGAGGGGCAGGGCGACGTTCTCCATGGCGTTCTTGTAGCTTATCAGATTGAACGACTGGAAGATGTAGCCGATCATGCAGTTGCGCGCTTCGGCCGCCTGCGTCTCGTTGAGGCGGCGGATCAGCCGGCCCGCCAAGTAGTACTCGCCGCTGTCGTAGTTGTCCAGAATCCCCAGAATGTTGAGCAGCGTCGACTTGCCCGATCCCGAGGCGCCCATGATCGAGACCAGTTCGCCGCGCGCCACTTCGAGATCGATGCCCTTGAGCACATGGAGCGGCGAGCCGTTGTCGTAGGTTTTGTGGACCTGATGCAGTTTTATCATCTTTTTTCTGTTTGCGGAGAATGCTTCCGATCGTACGAACGGACAAATGTACGATTTATTACGCGAAAAACAATTTATTTTTATCGAAATTCGATAAATCGACTTGTTTTCTCCGATCCGGCTCCCGCGGCCGGGGCATGGGCATGCGAAAAATACCGACAATAGGGGATTGACGCATAAGTGCGGAACGGGTAATTTTGCAGTCGGAAATCGAATAATTCGTAAATAGTTGGCTTTTCCGTCCATATTCCGGCGCTTTTTTCATATATTTGTTGCGTCAGGGGGTGTTATGAGAAGACTTTTATCGTTATTTTTCGCTTCGATTCTTCCGGCGCTCGTTTCGGCGCAGGGGTACGATATCGCCGGGCGCGTGCTGACGGCCGGTTCCGATCGGCCTGTGGGTCAGGCGGTCGTGGAGCTGCCCGACGACGGTCTGTGGGCCGTGGCCGACAACGAGGGCCGCTTCCGGCTGAAAGGCGTGCCGGCGGGTGCGACCCGTTTCGCGGTGTCGTGTCTGGGTTATGTCACCACGATCGTCGAGGTGCGGATCGAGGGCGGCCGGGACGACCTTGTGCTGTATCTTCCCGAAGACAACCTTACGCTGGAGAGCGTGGTGGTGACGGCCAGGGAGTCGTCCGACGCCATGGCTACGACGCGCACCATCGGCTCCAACGCCCTCGACCACCTGCAGATGGTCAACGCTTCGGATATCGCGTCGCTGCTGCCGGGCGGCAAGACCGTGAACCCCGACCTCACGGCCGCCGATACGCCTTTTTCGCTGCGCGGCGGCGGTTCGGACGCAGGCAACGCTTCGTTCGGTACGGCGGTCGAAGTGGACGGCGTGCGCCTTTCGACCAACGCTTCGCTCGACGCCATGTCGGGCGTGAGCACCCGCAACATCGCCTCGACCAACATCGAGGAGGTGGAGGTCATTACGGGCGTACCCTCGGCCGAGTACGGCGACCTGACGTCGGGCATGGTGCGCATCTCCACCCGCAAGGGCAAGACGCCCTATACGGTGGTGCTCTCGACCAATCCGCGCACCAAGCAGATTTCGGCTTCCAAGGGCTTCGATCTGGGTGCATCGCACGGCGTGCTCAACAGCAACGTCGAATATACCCGCGCGACGAAGAATCCCACCTCGCCCTATACCTCTTATTCGCGTACGGGCGTTTCGCTCAACTATCAGAACACTTTCGCCGAGGTGCTGCGGTTCAACTTCGGGGCGACGGCCAACATCGGCGGCATGAACACCGACGAAGACCCCGACGCCATGGCGGGGCAGTGGGAGAAAGCGCACGACAACGCCTTGCGGGCCAATACGTCGCTCAAATGGCAGCTCAACCGCACGTGGATCACGAACGTCGATTTCGAGGCTTCGGTGTCCTATGCCGACAACTTGGTGCATACGCGCAAATACGAGTCGATGGCCGTGGCCCGTCCCGCCGTGCACAGCGAGGAGGAGGGTTACTTCGTGGCGGCGATGGTTCCGGCGACCTATTATTCGCTGTGCAACGTCGACTCCAAGCAGCTCGACTACTCCGCCTCGCTCAAGGCCACATGGGTGCGCCATTGGGGCGGCATCCACAGCCATGCCAAGATCGGCGCCGCCTGGCGGGCCGACGGCAACGTGGGCAAGGGCGCGTTCTACGACGATCCCGCACTGGCTCCCGACGGCTACCGTCCGAGGCCCTATACCGATATTCCCTACATGCACAACCTCGCAGCTTATGTNGAGGAGGTGCTCACCGTGCCCATAGGCCGTACGTCGCTGCAGCTCATGGCGGGNNTGCGCGCCGAGAANACCTGGATCAAACACTCGTCGTACAAAAATACCNCAAGCCTGTCGCCGCGTNTGAATTTCAAGTACCGCATCAGCGAGGCGGTCGCCATCCGCGGCGGCTGGGGCGTGACCGAGAAGCTGCCGTCGTTCAATATCCTCTATCCGCTGCCGCGCTACCGCGATACGCGGGTTTTCAGTACCACCTACTCGTCCGACAGGAGCATCTACGTCTACCACACGCAGCCCTACGAGGTGCTCTACAACGAGAATCTGCGCTGGCAGCGCAACCGCAATGCCGAGGTGGGCGTCGATCTGCGGTGGGGCGATCTGGCCGTGTCGCTGGCCGGNTATTTCAACCGCACGAAGTTCCCCTACGAGCTCTCGTCGCAGTACGATCCGTTCACCTATCGGGTNTCGTCGCTGCCGGCGGGTTACGAGCTGCCGAAGAATCCGACGTTCTCGGTCGATCCCCGCACGGGCGAGGTGCTCGTCGGCGATGCCGGCANTCCGGCGNGCGGCTTCTATTCCNTNCCGAGCGAGGAGATGCGGACNTTCGTGNAGAANACCNTGCAGAGCAACGGTTCGNCCGTCGACCGCATGGGGTTGGAGTTCGTGGTGGATTTNCCGCAGATCAATCCGATCCGTACCCAGCTGCGGCTGGACGGGGCCTATGCCTATACGAAATATGTCAACGAGGGCGAGGCGTGCTACTATCCGGCCACGACGTCGGGCGGCGTGTTCTATCCNTATGCGGGCATCTACGCCGACAACGGCGGGCAGGCGACGGTGACCTACAACGGCCGCCGCACCCATAATCTGGATGCCAATCTCACGGCGACGACCCACCTGCCCTCGATNCGCATGATCATCACCCTGCGGCTCGAAATGTCGNTGCTCAAGCGTTCGCAGAATCTCTCGGAGTACGGCGGGCAGGAGTATGCGTTCAACGTCGACGAGGANCGCCGCGCCACGGGCNGCAGCATCTACGACGGCAACAGCTACACGGCGATCTGGCCCGTGGCCTACATCGACCTCGACGGCCGGCGCCATCCTTTNACCGAGGCNCAGAAGAACGATCCGGCGTTCGCCGCGCTGCTGCTGCGCTCGGCCAATGCGTTCACNTACAACGCCGACGGCTACGACCCCTATTTNTCGGCCAATCTGAGCATCACCAAGGAGATCGGCGACCATGTGTCGATCTCGTTCTATGCCAATAACTTCACCAATTCGCGNCCGTTCCTCAAGTCGTATGCCACGGGCGTGGCGCGGTGCATGACGCCCGACTTCTACTACGGTCTGACGGTGCGTCTCAAATTCTGAAAGCGATGAAGAAGATAGCGATATATGNCTTGCTGCTCGTCGCCTCGGCCTGCATGTCGTTCGAGGGGAATCCCTACGGCNGCGATGTGCGCCGGCTGAGCGTGCAGTTAGTCTATCCCGAGGGGCACGGCGACCGCCTGCGCGAGGGCGTGGCCGTGANGCTCGCCGACCGCAATTCGTCCAACGTCTATACGGCNCTCACCGANGCGTCGGGCGCCGTGGAGTTCNGCGTNACGACGGGGCGTTACCGNNTGGCGGTGTCGGACAAGCCCGACCCCTCGTCGATCTTCAACGGCACGGTCGAGCAGGTCGACCTGATNGCCGGCGATGCGGCGCTCGATCTGCTCCTCGGNTTCTCGTGGGCCGGGAGCGTGGTCATCAAGGAGGTCTATTCGGCCGGCTGNCCGATGGACGACAAGCCCGGNGNCTATACNTATGATAAATATATCGTGCTGCACAACAACAGCGGCACCACGCAGTACCTCGACGGGCTGTGCCTGTGNATGGTNGCACCCTACAACTCCAAGGTGCAGNCCAACCCNTGGACGAGCCTCGATCCGTCGGGCAATATCGTCTTCCGCGACTATGCCGCCGTGCCCGATGCGATCTGGCAGTTTCCGGGCGGCGGCGAGGATTTCCCGCTCGAACCGGGCGCCGATGCCGTGATCGCCTACTGGGGCGTGGATCATACGCAGACCTATTCGCAGTCGGTGAATCTGAACCGCGAGGAGTATTTCGTGCTCTACGACCAGCTGCTCTATCCGGGCACCAACACGTGGCCCACGCCGGCCCCGGGCGACCGGATCCGGCAGGAGCGGTGGCTCCGGGTGCTCAAAAAAACGGGCCGCAGCGGCCAGAACGGAGCCAATACCTATGTGATTTCGGACAAGTCGCCGGCCGTGGTCCTTTTCCGCGCTCCGGCCGATTTCGATCTGGAGGGCTACCTCTCCGACGACCTGCAATCGACGATTCTGAGCGGCAATATCGTCTACTCCAAGGTGCCGTGGGAGTGGATCGTCGACGGCGTGGATATCTCCGACAATACGGGCTCGGCGAACCACAAGCGCCTGCGGCCCGACGTCGATGCCGGAGCNGTGGGTTATTCGGGCGTGCAGCAGGGCCATACGGTGCACCGCCGGCTGGACGAGGAGGCCACCGAGGAGTACGGATTCGAGGTTTATATGGATACCAACAACTCGTCGAACGATTTTTACGAGCGGGAGACGCAATCGCTGCGGGAGTCATGAGACGGATAGTTGTTTTGCTGGCGGTTTTGTCGCTGGGCCGCGTTGCGGCGCAGGAGCGTTTCGACCGGGTGGAGCGGCGCAATCCCTGGAACGGCGGGGTCATGGCGGCCGGCATCCGGCAGGATACGGCGAGCCGGTCGTTCGCCGAGGTCTATTTCGTCAAGGAGAACGGCGGGATGACCGACCGTTCGGCGTCGGACGACAGCTGGAATGCCGGGGCGCGCACCGCCTCGATCCGTCATCTGAATAAGATTTCGTTCGCCGGCGGCTTCTCCTACGACTATTTCGACGGCCGCAACATGTGCGGGTCGATTTTCACGGTGCCGGGGCTCTATCCGGTCGATATCGTAGAGTTCACGCCGGGGCGCAAGGTGCGCGAAACCTACGCTTTCGAGGGCGCGCTGTCGGCCGTGCTGGGCGAGCGCTGGACGGGCGGCCTGCATGTCGGTTTCGCAGCCCGCAACTATGCCAAACGCAAGGATTTGCGCCACAAGAATACGCGGCTCGATTTCGAGTTCGCGCCGAGTGCGATGTATCGTGCCGGGCGTTTCGCCGTCTCGGCGGCTTACATCGTGGGGGTCGATCGCGAGCGGGTCGAAGCCGAGGAGATCGGTGTGTCGGCCGAATCCTACATGGCGTTCTTCGACCGCGGTCTGCGCTACGGCTCTTTGCAGCTGTGGGAGAGCAACGACCTGCATCTTTCGACGGCGGGCGTCACAGGATTCCCGGTGAAACAGACTACGCAGGGCGCTGCGCTGGGCATGCAGTACGGGCCCTGGCACGTCGAAGCCGCCTATCGGTTCCGGCAGGGCGAGACGGGCGAACGGGTCGCCTGGCATGAGTTCCGGACGCACGATCTGCGCGCGGATGCCGGGTGGCAGCTGATCCGGACGGACGAAAGCCACGACGTGCGGCTGAGTTTGGAGTGGGAGCGGCTCGACAATCGCGAGAACATCATCTCCTACGAAACCGTCGACGGCGTCGCCACGCCGCAGGTGCACGGTTCGGCCCCGATTTTCGGACGCCGCACGCTCGACGTGCGGGCCGAATACGAATGGACGACGCCGCGCACCGATCTGCGCGCGGGGGTGACCGCGACGTTCCTCGACCGTCAGTCGACGCTGATGTACCCCTATGTCCGGGAGCAACGGCTGCATTGGGGCACGCTGTGGGCCGACTGGGTGCAGCGGTTCGGCTACTGGGAGCTGAACGTGGCGGCCGATTTCCGCAAGGGCGGTTTCCGCGAGCGGTCGGAGAGGCTCTCCTCGTCGGCCGAGCCGGGTGCCTATCCGACGCAGCTGACCGAGTGGTACGACTATGAAAACGAATACCTTACGGCCGACCGGCTGGGCGCCGGCGCCGGGGTGCGCCGCCATATACACGGGTTCTACATCGATCTTTCGGCCCGCTACGAACGCGGGTTCGGGCTGCGGNTCGTGGAGCGGGCCGANCGGGTGCGGGCCGTGTTGAGCGTGGGNTATNATTTTTAACCNTNAAAATATTTTACGACTATGAAAAACTTATTTGCACTTCTGGCTTTCGCCGGTCTGGCGTTCGCCGCATGTTCGGACAACGACGACAACATCGTACCCCCCCCCGCCGATGACGGTACCGTGACGTGGGGCGGCGTGAAGTATCAGACCGTTACGCTCAAGGACGGCCGCACCTGGATGGCCGAGAACCTGCGCTACGTGCCCGAAGGCAAGACCGTGTCGAGCGATCCGACCGAAAATAGCGGCATTTGGTATCCGCAGGAGGTCGTGGCTGAAAGTGAGGATGTATATAAAGCCGTAGTTTCGACGGATGCGGAGTATGTGGTTAAGGTGGGATATTATTATGATTTCCTTACTGCCGTAGGTATTGCTGAAATTACGGCTGAAAATTCCACGACNTTCGAGGGCGCGCAGGGTATCTGCCCCGACGGCTGGCACATTCCTACGGAAGCCGAATTTACCGCGTTGTTGGAGGCCTACCGTCGTGAGGATGGCAAAACCTATTGGGCCGATTTCAATGAAGACGGCTTCAATGCAATACTTACCCAAATGCGCAGTAAAAATACGAGCGTAGCAACTGGGGCATGGGCATCGGCAATTAATGCTTCTACGCATGTATTCTCCGGCGGATGGATGATGTCGTCGACGGCTAATATGGTTAACGGCAACAATTATAAGGTGAATGAAACTACCGGAGCAGTTACGACGCAGAACAAGGTGTTGATGTTCTTGGATACGTATGTTGCAGCGTCGGGTCTGACGAATCAGACGACGTCGCTTTCCAATGCGTCGAATTTCGCCGGTATTCCCGTCCGCTGCATCAAGAACGAATAGACCGTCTGCGGAGACCTATGCACAGGGGGGCTTGCCGAAAGCTCCCCCGTGCATGTTTCCGGACTGTAGCTCCGTGCGCGGAAGCGCATACACACACAAACAACCGACAATAGATGAAACGGAAACCCAATTATCTGAAACACCTCCTCCAGTGGGGCGTGCTGGCGGCCCTCNTCGGCACGATCTGCTGGGGTGCCTGTTCCGACACGCCGGTCGATGTCGAGAAATACTGCCCGTTCGGCGGTNTGCAGGCNTTCGGCACCTACCTGGTCAACCATTCGCTGGCCTGTTCGATGTCGATGCTCCAGATCATGATGGGCNTGGTGCTGGCCGCAGGNGTGGTGTTCTTCTCGAAACTTTTCTGCGGNTATCTGTGCCCGNTNGGTACGGTNGGCGAGACGATGGGCCGCATAGGCANGAANNTNCNTCTGCAGNTCGACGTGCCCGCAGGCAGCNNGGCCGACCGCGNANTGCGCGCCGTGAAATATGCGCTGCTCTTCACGATCCTCTATTTNACGCTNTCGTCGAGCGANCTGTTCTGCAANAAGNTCGACCCCTACTATGCCGTNGCTACGGGNTTCAAGGGCGAAATCGTGCTGTGGATGTCGATCGCGAGCCTCACGCTGCTGCTTCTGGGCGGNNTCGNGGTGAAGATGTTNTGGTGCAAGTACGTCTGCCCGCTGGGGGCCATGAGCAATATCTTCAAGTTCCTGCCGCTGGCCGTGGTGGCTGCCGCCGTGATCTGGCTGCTCGACTTCTGCGGCGTCGAGGGCGCCTGGGTCTGGGTGCTGGCCGCGGTGTGCGCGGCGGCNTTCTTCATCGAGGCTGTCCGGCTGAAAAGCAGCATCGTGCCGCTGATGTACGTGCAGTGCAATGCCTCGCTCTGCAACAATTGCCGCCTTTGCGAGCGGAAATGCCCCTATCATATTAGGGTCCGCGACGACGCCAAGGTCCGGCACGTCGACTGCACGCTGTGCGGGCAGTGCGTCTCCTCGTGCGCATCGGGCGCCTTGCAGATCAACGGCCGTACGGCATTCCGCTGGGTGCCGGGGCTGCTGGCTGTAGTGCTGTTCGGNGCGGCNCTGTGGCTCGGTACGACGNTCGAGCTGCCCACCATCGACGAGAAGTGGGGCGACTACGAGCAGGTCGAACATCTGGAGACCTTCGAGATGGACGGCCTGCAGACGATCAAGTGTTTCGGTTCGTCGAAGGCTTTCGCGGCGAAGATGCAGACCGTGCCGGGNGTCTACGGCGTGCGGACGTTCGTGCGGCGNCACGGCGTGGTGGTGACCTACGATCCCGCTGCGACCGACGAGCTGAAAATCCGGGCCGCGATCTTCACCCCCACGCTGCGCAAGTATGCCACGCCCGACGAGAGCGTGCCGNTGCTCGACGTGGTGAAATTAGGCGTCGAGGGGNTGCANGACCGGATGGACATGGTCTATTTCGGCATGGCGCTCCAGCGCATCGAGGGCGTGTACGGNTTCTCGGCCGAGTTCGCCTGCCCGGTCGACGTGANCGTGTANGCCGACCCGGNGGCGCNNATCGNCAGNCAGGTTTTCGCNGANGCGATCGANGCCNANGAGTTGGTGATNCCGGTCAAGGANGGNGAAAAGANGATTCCNATGCACACCGAGCTGAAAAGNTATTCGGNCGAGGGNGNACAGGTGTCGCGCGAGGAGTTCGCGGCGATCATGTTCCGCGACGTCGAGAAGCTGGCNGGNAATTTCATCGCCAACCTCGAGAAGTGGGGCGACGATGCCGCTTTCCCCAAAGCGGTGTATGAAATGGAGATGCCGTCGATCGATAAATTGCCGGTCCGTCAGGCGATTCCCTATTTCAAGAGCTTCCTCTCGTGCACCGACGGCATCGTGTCGATCGACTTCGTGCTGCGCGGCACGACGCCCGTCATGCGGCTCCATTATGTACGGTCTATGTGGACCGACGCGCGCATCTGGAGCGAGATNTTCCAGGCCGANAANTGGANGCTGCGCATGGCCGACGGCACGTTCCGGGAGGCCGACCCGCGGCTGAAGTTCTCCGCTCCGGGCCGCACGGCCGCACAGAAGAAGTAGAACGGTCGGAGGGCGGCCGTCGTCCGCTGCGGGCGACGGCTGCCTTTCGCATAAAAACGATTGAACGATGAAACGGATATGGGCGCTGGGCGCCGTCTTGTTGCTGGCCGCCGGGCCGGTGCGGGCCGACGAAGGAATGTGGCTCGTGCAGCGGCTCCGGGAGATNCACTCCCGCATGCGGGCCGAAGGACTGAAACTGTCGCCGCAGGCGATCTACGACGAGGAGTCGGCCGCGCTGGCCGATGCCGTGGTGGCGGTCGACGGCGGCATGGGGTCGGGNAGCATGATTTCCGACCANGGGNTGATGATTACCAACCACCACGTGGCTTACGGCGACATCTGCGCCTTGTCGACCCCCGAACACAACTACTTGGAGACGGGTTTCTGGGCGCGCGANCGTCGGGACGAAATCCCNGTTCCGGGCAAGAGCGTCTCGTTTCTGCGCCGGNCGGTCGACGTGACGGCCGAGGCGCAGGCGATGATCGCCGAGCGCAAGGCGGCCGGAGCATGGGGCATCATGGCGATGCGCCGGCTCTATGCCGANNTGGAAAAGAANTACGGCGCCGAGACNGATTGCGAGGTGTCGTGCGTGGCGATGTGGGGCGACAGGCTCTTTCTGATGTGTTACTACGACGTCTACCGCGACGTGCGNNTGGTGGGTGCGCCNCCGGTGNCGATCGGTTCGTTCGGCGGCGANTACGACAACTGGGGCTGGCCCCAGCACAAGGGCGATTTCGCGCTCTACCGCGTCTATGCNGCGCCCGACGGACGGCCCGCCGCATATAGCCCCGACAANGTGCCGCTGAAGCCCCGCCGCGTGCTGAGCGTGGCGACNCGAGGGGTGCACGACGGCGATTTCGCCATGGTGGTCGGCTATCCGGGCCGNACGAATCGTTATGCCTCGTCGTATGCGATCGAGGAGAAGCAGCAGGTGCGCAATCCGATCGTCGTGAAGAACCGCCACGACCGGATGGATATCCTGCGCCGCCATATGGAGCGCGATTCCAAGGTGCGCATGGCCTATTCCGATGCCTATTTCAATCTGAGCAACTATGCCGATTATGCCAAGTGGGAGACGAAGTGCCTGCGGCGTTTCGGCGTGGCCGATATCCGGCGCGGAGAGGAGCGGGCCATGCAGCGGTGGATCGATGCCGATTCGGCGCGGCAGGCCGAATACGGTTCGCTGCTCGACGATCTGGCGCGCGGCTACGAGGCGCGGCACGATGCCGAGCGGTATCTCAACCACTTCCGCGAATCGTGGTTGGGCCCCAGCCAGGCGCTGCTCGCAGCCAACCGGATCGTGTCGTTTTTGGACAAGCTCGACCGTCAGGGTCGCGATACGCTGCGGCTGACCGATCGCGATGCCCGGGGGATCGTCGAGGGGGCGTCGCGTCTGCGGCGCAACTACGATCCCGACACCGACCGCGACCTGCTGGCCCGCATGCTGGTCAACTTCACTTCGTCGGTGCCGCGTTCCCTGTGGGGCGAGGGGCTGGCGGAGATGTTCGACCGGGCCGGCGGCGATGCCGAGCGGCTGGCCCGCGAGGCGTTCGACGCTTCGATATGCTCATCGGCCGAGCGCTACGATGCGCGCTTCGCGACGGACTGCGCCGTGGCCGATCTGCGCCGCGACCCGCTCGTGACGCTGGCCGGTTCGGTGTTCGTGCAGCGTTTCACCGGTGCGGTGGCGCAGGTCGAAAAGCGGGCGAATGTGCAGGTGAGCGCGGCGGAGCGGCGCTATGCCCGGGTGCTTTACGATTTTCGCGAGGCGCAGGGCATGCCGCAGTATCCCAATGCCAATTCGACGATGCGTCTTTCCTATGGCAAGGTGACCCCCTTGGCTTCGGCCGACGGCGTGCACTACGATTCGCGCTCGACGATCGCGGGCTACAGCGAGAAGTGCGACCCCGGGCAGTATGAATACCGGGTCGACGACCGGATGCGTGCGCTTCTGGCTGCCGGAGACTGGGGCCGCTGGGGCGAGAAAGGCAAGCTGTATGTCGATTTTCTGACCGACAACGACATTACGGGCGGCAACTCGGGCAGTCCGGTGCTCGACGGCCGCGGCCGGCTGATCGGGCTGGCGTTCGACGGCAACCGCGAATCGATGGCCGGCGACGTGTGGTTCCACCCCGGACTTTCGCGTACGGTGTGCGTGGATATCCGCTATGTGATGTGGGTGATCGAGAAGTATGCCGGCGCCGACTGGCTGCTCGACGAAATCCGATTCGAGAAATAAATCCTGTCCGGAGCTTTTCCGGAGAGCGACCGATCCCGTCTGCAGTTGCTGCAGACGGGATTTTTGTCGTTCGGGGTGCTGCTTGTCCGCTGGTGCCGCCGCGTCCGGAGAGGGGCGGTTCCGCTCTTGGCTCGGGAAAATATGCGGTCCGGGCGAAAAAATAGTCCGATAAATTTGCGTATATCCCGATTTTTACATTAACTTTGTCAACGCCCGAAATTGGTTAACCACTTTGGCGGACCAATCTGGCGAACCAAAAAACGCCGCCGAAAGGCGGGGAAAACGAGAGACTGACCATAAAACCGACAAGAAACCTAAAACCTTCAAACTACTCATGGCTAAGAATTTTTTGCGAAAGTCGGCGCTCGTGCTCGCACTGCTGTGCGGAGCGACGGCCGCGTTCGCGCAGAAGCACACGGTCACGGGCGTCGTCAGCGATGATTCCGGGCCGCTGATCGGCGTCAGCGTGGTGCTGCGCGACCCCCCCCCGACCGGCGTAGCGACGGGCTTGGACGGCTCCTATGCGCTTTCCGTGCCCGATGAGAACGCCATACTCGTATTCTCCTACGTAGGTTACAAGACGGTCGAGATCCGGGTCGGCCGGCAGAGCGTCATCGACGTGACGATGGAGACCGACGCCACGGCCCTCGACGAGGTGGTCGTCGTTGGCTACGGTACGCAGATGAAGTCGCACCTGACGGGCGCCATCTCCAAGATCGGCGGCGACGTCCTGAGCGACCTCCCCGTGTCGGACATCACGACGGCGCTGCAGGGCCAGATTTCGGGTCTCAACATCAACAACATCACTTCGGAGGTCGGCGTGGCGCCCTCGATCCGCGTGCGCGGCACGGGTTCGATCTCGGCCGACAGCGCGCCGCTGGTCATCATCGACGGTTATCCCGTGCCCGACGGTCTGCAGGACCTCAATCCCTCCGACGTCAAGTCGATCGAGGTGCTCAAGGACGCCGCTTCGGCCGCTATCTACGGTTCGCGTGCCGCCAACGGCGTCATCATGGTGACGACCAAGAGCGGACAGGCCGACAAGGCCCGATATTCGATCAAGGTGTCGCAGGGTCTCAAGTGGGCCTACCGGCTCCACGACCTGATGACCTCGACCGAGCACCTGCAGTTGCTGCAGTGGCAGGAGTCGCAGGGCGCTTCGGGTTCCAACTTCGTGCCGGGCAACAACTACCGCGCCGCCTCGTGGATCGAGCGCAACATCGGTTCGACCGACTGGCAGCGCGAAGCCCTGCGCGATCTGGCGGGCATCACCAACGTGCAGTTCTCGCTCACGGGCGGCAAGAACGCGTTCCGCTACTACGCGTCGGGCGCCTACACGCGCGACCAGGGCATCATGCTCCAGAACGAGGTCCAGAAGGTCAACTTCCGCACCCGGATGGACGTCGACCTCTCCAAGGCCGTGAAGTTCGGCGTCAACCTCGCGGGCACCTACCAGCAGGCCTCGCGTCCGAAGAACAACTTCATCGACTTCTACCGCACCCCCTCGTTCATGCCCGTCTCCCATAACGACTGGACTACGGCGCTGACCGGCTACGAGGGTTTCGCCCGCGGCAGCCACTTCAACTCCATCTCCGTGCCGACGGGCGTTTCCGACGACGAGAATCCCAAGTGGGAGACCGCCAATCCGTTCTCGTCGGCCAACAACAACCCCCGCAGCGTGATGGCCAACACCGAGCGCTGGAACGAGTCGTTCTCGGGGCTGGGCAACATCTACCTCACGATCGACATCTGCAAGGGGCTGACGTTCCGCACTTCCAACGGTTTCAACGTCAAGTATTCNCCCTCGTACTACTACGCCAAGCAGAACGCCACCAAGGACGGCGAGGCGAGCAACGCCACGTTCTTCAGCACGCTCTACGTCGATCTGCTGACCGAGAATACGTTCGATTACCACCGNACGTGGGGCCGCCACGACTTCGAGGCGCTGGCCGGCTANACGGCCGAGACCACGCGCGTGCAGCGCGTAGCCCTCACCGGTACGGGCTTCCCGACCGACGATATCCGAACGCTCAACGCCGCCACGGTCTTCAACCTCGCCNCNTCGAACAACGGCAACGGCGCCGGTACGGGTACGTTCCGCTATCCCGACGTCGTGCTGCAGTCGTTCCTCGCGCGCGTGAACTACGCCTACGACGGCCGTTACCTGCTTTCGGCTTCGATCCGTCTCGATTCGTCGTCGCTCTTCGCCGGCGGCCACCGCAACGCGTGGTTCCCCTCCGTGGCGCTCGGCTGGCGCATCTCCGAGGAGAAGTTCCTCAAGGGCCGNCANGANCTCTCGAACCTCAAGCTGCGCGCTTCGTACGGTGTGACGGGCAACAACAGCATCGATTACAATGCCGCCTTGGAGGTCTACCANGCGCAGAACTACGTGCTCGGCGAGGGCACCGGTTCGCTGCAGCCCGGCGTGGCTCCCGCGGCCGTGCTGGCCAACCGCGACATNACGTGGGAGCAGACCGACGAGTTCAACGTCGGTCTCGACGCCGGCTTCCTCGACAACCGCATCAACCTCTCGGTCGACGGTTACTATTCGGTGACCCGCGCGCTGCTCTTCCAGCAGCCGATGCAGTCGTTCTCGGGCTATACCAACTATTGGAACAACATCGGCCGCGTGCGCAACTCGGGCGTCGAGATTCAGCTCGACACCTACAANTTCGACCGCCGCCGCTTCAAGTGGGAGACCTCGATCAACTTCTCGCTCTCGCGCAACAAGCTCCTCGAGCTGGGCGGCGAGAAGCAGGTCATCACCCAGGGCGAGCGTACGNAGAATTATCTGGCCCGCGTGGGCGATCCGCTGATCCAGTACTACGGTTTCAAGGCCATCGGCGTCTGGAACTCGCAGGAGGAGATCGCCGCCAATCCCCACTTCTCGACCGACGTGCCGGGCGGCCTGCGCATCCTCGATGCCAACGGCGACGGCACCCTCGACGACAACGACCGCGTGGTGCTGGGCAATCCCTATCCGTCGTTCACCTACGGCATGACCAACACNTTCAAGATCGGCGACTTCGACCTCTCGTTCCTCATCCAGGGCGTGCAGGGCGTGACGATCTTCAACGGCGACCTCTACTACACCGAGACCATGCGTTACAACAAGGCCTACGTCAAGAACCGCTGGGTCTCGGCCGACATGCCGGGCGACGGCCGCACTCCCTACGAGAAGCTGGGCACCGACATGCTGCTCACCGACTANGGACTGGAAAACNGTTCCTACGTCTGCCTGCGCAACGTCACCTTGGGCTACACTTTCCCCAAGCGCATCGCGCGCAAGCTCCACCTGTCGGGGTTGCGCATCTACGCTTCGGGCAACAACCTCTGTTATNTCTGGAGTTCGGACTACCGGGGCATCAACCCCGAGGCGCGCATGACCTCGGGCAACTATGCCAGCCCGATGATCTCCGGTTACCAGCGCGGCGGCTTCCCGCTCACGTCGACCGTCACGTTCGGTCTCGATCTTAACTTCTAAAAACGCCCCGACATGAAAATGCTGAAATATCTGATTCCGATCCTTGCGGCCGTGGGCCTTGCNGCCTGCGAGATGGACCGCGAGGTATATTCCGAGCCGCCGGTCGATGGCTATGCCAAGGATGCGGCGGGCGTCAACAGCCTNTTGATGGGCGCCTACGGTTCGATGCACGACGTGCTCTACTACGAGTGGGCNATGACCGANCTGCGNTCNGACAANACCCGNATGCGCATCAGCGGCTCCAACGCTGCGGAGAGCAAGCTCATCGAGCAGCTCGACCAGAATACGGTGCTGAGCTCCCACGCNTGGATCGACAAGTATTGGACGGCTTCCTACCGCGCTATCGCCTGCGCCAACGACGCGCTGGCGAGCATCGGAGTGGTCGACGACGGGACGCTGGCNGCCCAGTACGAGGGCGAGGCGCGTTTCCTGCGGGCGCTCAACTACTTCAATATCGTGCGGCTGTGGGGCCCGGCGTTCAAGGTGACGCGCAAGCTCTCGGCCGCCGAATCGCGCACGATGCAGCGCGTGGCNTCGTCGGAGATTTACGATCTCATCGAGGAGGACCTGCGGGCGATCGTCGAGGNCGGCCTGCTGCCCGCGACCAGCGCTTCGGCCGATCTGGGCCGCGCTACGATGCCGGCGGCCAAGGCCCTCNTGGCCAAGGTCTGCATGACCCGCTATGCCGCGGNCGATGCGGAGTATGCCGAGGCGGCCGACCTGCTGCGCGATGCGATCGCCGCGGCCGGCAATCCGCAGAGCGGCGCCGATCTGGTGCCCTACGACGAGGTCTTCTCGATCCGCAACGAGATGAACCCCGAAATCGTCTTCGCCGTGCGTTACATGGCCGGCAACAAGGGCGTGGGTTCGCCGTTCGGCGGTCTGTTCGGCCCGCTCAACAACGGCGGCAACGTCATCATCGGCTCGCCCAAGCACTACAACTATCCCTCGGACGACCTGCTCGCTGCGTTCAAGAAGAATGCCGGCGACAAGCGCATCGCCGTGTCGTTCGCCGAGAGGTATTGGAACGCCACCACTGAAAAGTGGGTCACGGATTCCAAGACGGCGCGTTACGTCGCCAAGTTCCTCTCGCCCGTGCTGACCGAGTACGACGGCGANAACGACTGGCCCGTGATCCGGCTGGGCGACCTGNTGCTGCTCTACGCCGAAGTCACGGCCGAGCTGGCGGGCGGTCCTACGGCCGACGCGGTCAGGTATCTCAACATGACCCGCGAGCGGGCCGGCATTCCGACCTATGCGCTCTCCGACTTCGGGTCGCTCACGCAGTTCCGCACGGCNCTGCGCGAGGAGCGCCGCGTCGNNCTGNCGTNCGAGAACCAGCGCTGGTTCGATCTTCAGCGCTGGGGCATCGCCAAGGAGACCGTCAACGGCTTCCTGCTCGAGCGCGAGAATGCGTTCTATGCCGCCTACGGCTANGTGAACCCCATCGACGAGTGGCAGACCATGCTGCCCATNCCGCTCTCGGTCATCAAC
The DNA here is from genome assembly GCA_014796635.1 of Alistipes sp. GTDB lineage: Bacteria > Bacteroidota > Bacteroidia > Bacteroidales > Rikenellaceae > Alistipes. The sequence goes on along the minus strand of JAAVIK010000002.1, from coordinate 19,049 downwards.
ATCAACCCCGACGTGGCACAGAATGTCGGCTACTAAAAGATTGCGCCTTATGAAAAGATTTCAGAACTCCATAGCTGCTCTGGCCGCCGTCGTGCTGTTCGCGACCGGNTGCGCCGATACCTACGTCGAGGAGTACGTGCCCGAGGCNCCGGTCATCGAGTCGTTCGCTCCCGCGTCGGCCCTNTCGGGCGAGGATACCCCGATCGTCGTCACGGGCCGCCACCTGCATGCCGTGACCTCGGCCCGCATCGGCGGCCGCGAGGTCCGCATCCTCGAGCGCGTGTCGAATACGCAGCTCTCCATCGTCGCCACGCGCGACGCCCGCACGGGTTCGATCGAGCTGACCAACTCCGTGGGNACCACCGCTTCGGACGCTGCGCTGACGATCNANTATCCGNTGCCGGAAATCCGCGCCGANGAGCTGCCCGCCGAGGTCGACATGTTCGGCGANCTGACCCTCAAAGGCCGTTATATGGCNGTTGTCCGCAAGGTCATCGTCACGGCCGACGGCGCCGATGAGGGCCGNGAGGCCGCTATTCTGAGCCAGGATGCCGCCGAGGTGGTCGTCCGCGTGCCCTACGTCGAGACTTCGACGGCCCGCATCACGCTGCGCTACGACGAGGGCGACGACGAGATCGAGAGCCCGCTCGACAGCGCTCCGCAGATCGGTGTCGTGCGCTTGGTCCCGACGCTCGACGCCTTGGGTTTCGAGCGCCTCATCGTGGGTCGCATCACGACCNTCACGGGTACCAACCTCGANCAGATTACGGCCGTCGAGGTCGGCNANGTCGAGGCCGCCATCGTCTCGCAGAGCGCNACGGAGCTGCGGTTCACCGTTCCGTCGGTCGAGGGCTTCGAGGAGGGCGATGCCAATGCCGCGTCGCTCGCGATCAGATACTTCGACAATTTCGAGCAGGCGACCCTCCGCGAAACGATCCCCGCTACCGTGCTGGCCTANCATATCTGGGAGGGGATCACTACCTGTTGCCAGGATACGGCCTGCCGCCCGCTGACGAGCTTCTTCTCGCCCGAAACGGGNAAGGTCTACCACAACAGCCTGTGGCCCACCGAGGTCGACCCGCTGTCGTATGCCACCGGCGGCAAGGTCTGCTCGGCNGANAACACTTCGTCGGTNTCCGAGGAGGAGTACAATTCGGTGAATCCCTATTTCTACTTCTCCGCCAACTCCTACACGGGCAGCGGCAAGGGTTCGCTGCAGATCAATTCGCCTGCACGAAACAACACCCTGAAGAACTTCTATCTCAAGGAGAACGGNAAGGGCGCCGACCGCATCTTCGGCGGCAGTCCGGNGTCGGGCGGCGGCTTCGGCACCCCGGCTCTGTCGTTCCGCTACCTCGACCCCGCAGCTCCCAACGAGCAGGCGCTGGCCGACAAGGTCCGCAACCTCGACTTCCTGTCGATCGACGAGACGACGTTCCCGATCGATCCGGAGCAGAAGACCGTGGCGGGCGTCAATCTCCAGAAGCCGACTGCCAGCGTGAACAGCCTGACGTGGGCTCCCGGTCTGCTTCCCGAGACCGCCGTGGAGCAGCGCAATACGCCCATCGACGCCGTGCTGCTCGTGCTCTACTACAACAATAAGGGCGCCGACCTCGCCAACGTGAAGCGCATCGGATTCATCCACATCGTCTCGGTCGACTATCTCCCGGGCACGTCCGCTCCCTCGCTGAGCACGCTGACCTACAACGTCTGCTGGCAGAAAGAGGATTACAAATACTAAACTCCGTTTGACCTATGAAACTCAGATATAGTTTGATCGCCGCGGTTGTCGGCCTGCTGTCGCTCGGCAGCTGCGCCGACCGTTCCGGATTCATCGATCCCGAAGATACGCAGCGCACGCCGGCGCTCAATTCGGCGACCCTTTCGCCCCTGTCGAACGAGAGCGGCAGCGTCCGGGCCTACGTCGGCACCGAGGTGACGGTGCAGGGCTTCAATCTCGACCGCATCGGCTCCGTCACGATGGACGATATCGAGGTGGAGCTGACCGCGCAGAGCATCAAGGAGCTGAAATTCAAGATTCCGGCTCTCGACTACGCGCAGAACGACCTGCCCTATGCCGTGCGGCTGCTTGCCTACGACACGGAAAATACGCGGGTCTTCTCCTACGACTATTACGTCACGGTTCCCGTCACCGACGCTATCGTTACGGGCTATGCACCCGCCGAGGGCACCGTCGGCACCGAGGTGACCCTTTCGGGCCGCAACCTCGGACAGATCACCCGCGTCCGCTTCGGCAGCGCGACGGTCGAGGCCGCCGACTTCACGGAAGTCGACGAGGCGGGGGCTTTCGTGAAGTTCCTCGTCCCGGCCGGTACGGCCGACGCTCCCGACGTCGAGACGGCGATCGCCGCCGAGTGGGGCACCGAGACCATCGACGTCACGGGCGAAGCGCTTTTCTGGCTGCATATTCCGGCGTTCATCGCTCCGGAGCAGGCCGAGGGTGCCGTTTCGGCTATCGGCGACGAGCTGGAGCTGACAGGCCGCAACCTCGATCTCGTCACGGCCGTGAAGTGGGGCGAAACGGCCTTGGTCATCGCCGAAAAGAGCCCCGAAGCGCTCAAGGTGCGCTTCCCCTCCGCTATCGAGCAGGCCGATCCCGTCGTGCAGGCCAAGGCTTTGGCCGTCGAATACGGCATCGCACCCCTTGTGCAGACGGCTGTTCTTGCCGAGGCCTGGCGCGTCGATACGACCCCCTCGTCTGCGGTCCTCACCCCCGAGTTCGGACAGATGACCGTCGAGGACGGCAAGTTCTACTTGGGTAAGACCGTCACCGTGACGGGTGCCAACCTCACAGCCGTCGAGGGCGTCGAGCTGCAGTACGGCAGCGAGCGCGTCGCAGCCGGGGTGCTCGCCGGTGCCACCGATTCGGAACTCAGGTTCACCGTGCCCGACGGCGTCACGTTCGACACGGCGACCGAAGTCTCCGTCGTCGCCCTCTACAACGGCGGCGAGCAGCTCGAGATCGGCAAGGCCACGGTCTATCCGTTCTACTATTACAAGGATATAACCATCGGCGCACAGGACGCGTCGAATCGCGACAAGGCTTTCTTCGTGCCCTCTTTGGGGCGTCTTCTGTCGACCGACGAGTTCGCCGACTTCGCGAACGGAGCCGCGCTCGACCCCTATATTTCGGCCACTACGCAGAGTGCGGCCAACAAATTGGATAAAACGGTCGTTGCGACAGCCGAACAATACTATTCGGTTCCGGCCTATATTTTCTGTACGGTCGGTTCTACGGGTACCTTGTCGTTGATTTCTCCGAGCAACAGTTCGACTCAGATCCGTAACCATCGTACTTCGGACAACACCCAGCTGCCGAGCGGCTACGGTACGCCGGTGGTCGGGTACCGCAATATCGAATATTCGTCGCCCAATGCTGCCGAAACCGCGACAGCAGAAAAGGCGCATGCCGGCACGCTCGCTTCGATAAGCGACTTGCTGCCGCGTGCCGTCAATTCGGGTGCGCCTCAGTTCGACAATGCAGGTACGGCCAACAACCGCTTCAAGGAGGGACAGGTGATAGCGATTCAGTGGGTCGACTACGATTTCGCTGCAATCAGCAGCCTTGCTTTGACCGATGTTTACCAAGGCGGTTTGATGATTGTTAAGACGATTACCGATGTCGAGGGTACGACGGCTGCGAATACGGCGACCATTACGTTCGACCTCTATTGGACGAAAAGAACGAAATAGACGAATAACAGGTTGGAATAGGTTGTTTTTGGACGGTGCCGGGCGGCGTGTTCTGCCGCGATGAACGACAGAACACGCCCCCGACGTACCGACGGAACCGAACCGAAACATGAGACGATGGAAATACGTAAGATCATCCTGACGGCTTTGTTGCTCGTACCCGTTATCGGGTGTTCGGGCAGCGACTTCACGATTCCGGAGGTTCCGGAGACGCCCGTTGCACCTGTCTCGCCCGGACAGCCCGCCGACCCGGAGACGAAATACGTCTCCTCGGCCGCCGAGCTCAAGGCTTTGGGCACGCTCGAAGCGGGCGACGTGGTGGTGTGGCGCGACGGCACCTACGACGGCGAAACCGTCGCGCTGAAAGGCGCCGGTACGGCCGAAAATCCCGTCGTGCTGCGGGCCGAGACCCCGGGCGGCGTATGCTTCACGGGTACGTCGCGCCTCACGATCGAGGGCGCCTGCGTCGAGGCGAGCGGGTTCCGGTGGCGCGATCCCGAGCCCGTCAAGGGCAAGTCGGTGGTGACTTTCGCCAAGGGTTCGACGGGCTGCAAGCTCGACGACTGCGCCATTACGGGCGACGCCACGGCCGAAGATGCCGCCACCGACACCAAGTGGGTGTCGCTCTACGGCACGGAGAACACCGTCTGCAACTGCACGTTCCGCGACAAGCGCAACATCGGCTGCCTGTTGGTCGTGTGGCTCGAGACCGATATCGTACCGCGCCATACGATCTCCTGCAACCGCTTCGAGCGTCCCGCTACGCTGCGCGACGCCGGCGGCAAGGCGATCAACGGACAGGAGACGATCCGCATCGGCACGAGCGACTTCTCGATGCAGACGGCCGCCTGCATCGTCGAGGGCAACTACTTCTACCACTGCCACGGCGAGCAGGCCGAGATCATCTCCAACAAGTCGTGCGGCAACCTCTACCGCGGCAACCTTTTCNTCGAGAGCCAGGGGTCGCTCACCATGCGCCANGGCAACGGCTGCACCGCCTCGGGCAACTACTTCATCGGCAACGGCATGGAGGGTACGGGCGGCATCCGTCTGATCGGCGAGGACCACGTCGTCGAGGACAACTTCTTGGCAGGACTGGCCGGCACGGGNTANCGNTCGGCNNTNTGTCTGGTCCGGGGGCAGCAGTCGCCCGCGCTGAGCGGCTATTGGCAGGTGAAGAACGCCCGCGTGCGCCGCAATACGATCGTCGACTGCAAATACGCGTTCAACGTCAACTACGCCAGCTCGGGCAGCGACCAGGTGATGCCCGTCGTCTCGACGCTCATCGAGGNGAACNTCGTCTCGCTCTCTTCCTCGTCGTCCTACGCCGTCTTCTGCACGACGACGCCCGCGCCCGGGATCGAGTGGAAAGACAATACGATTTACGGCGGCCGTCAGAGCGGCGTNTCGCTCCCCACGGTCGCTCAGGCGCCGATACTCCCCGATATGCCGCAGGCCGCGGATGCGATCCGCGAGNGCGCCGGCTGCAGCTGGAAAACCGAATAACCGATATGAACAAACCGAAGTTTTTTCTCTCGCTCCTCGCTGCGATGGCCGTCGTGTCGGCTGCNGCCGAGGAATACCGCGTGACGCTGCCCGAGGTCGCCGCGACCCTGCGCAAGGCCCGGGCGGGCGACCGCATCGTGGTGGCCGACGGCGATTACCGCGATCTCGAACTCAAGTGGCGCGGCACGGGTGCCGAGGGGNCTCCCGTGCGCATCGAGGCCGCAACGCCGGGCGGCGTGACCGTCGGCGGTGNGTCGACGCTCCGGCTGGCCGGGCGGTGGCTCGAGGTCTCCGGCTTCGACTTTAGGGGCGGCACCTCGCCGCGGGGCGCCGTCGTGGAGTTCCGCTGCGGGCAGGATGTCGCCGACGACTGCCGCCTGACCGAGTGCGTCATCGACGNCTACAACCCCGCGCGCCGCGACGAGGCCTACAGNTACGTGATCCTCTACGGCCGCCGCAACCGNGTCGACCACTGCACGTTCGCCGGCAAGCTCAACTTGGGCGTCACGCTCATCGTCATGCTCAACGAGGAGCGTTCGCAGCAGAACTTCCACCGCATCGACCACAACCGCTTCGCGCCGCGCCCCGTCTACGGGTCGAACGGCGCCGAGACCATCCGCATCGGCACCTCGCAGCAGGCTTACAAGTCGTCGAACACCCTCGTCGAGGAGAACCTGTTCGAGCGCTGCGANGGCGAGGTGGAGGTCGTCTCCGTNAAGTCGAGCGACAACATCATCCGCCGCAACGTCTTCTATGAATCGCAGGGCGTGCTGGCGCTGCGCCACGGCGACCGCAACACCGCCGAGGGCAACCTCTTCATCGGCCACGGCATCCGCAATACGGGCGGCATCCGCATCGTCAACGCCGGCCACCGCGTCGTGGGCAATACGCTGNTCGGCATCGCCGGCGAGCGCTTCTTCTCGGCCCTCGCGGTGATGAACGCCGTGCCCAATTCGCTGCCCAACCGCTATTGTCTGGTCGAGAACGTGGAGATCGCCGACAACGTGTTCATCGACTGCGCCAACATCGAGTTCGGCACCGGCAGGGACCTCGAACGCACGCTGGCGCCCGAGCGGGTGACCTTCGCGCGCAATACGATCGTCAACCCGAAGCTCGCCGAGCCGTTCATCGCCGTGGACCGCACCGACGGCTTCGCGTTCCGCGACAACAAGGTGGCTTTGGGCTCGAAATGCAAGCTCGCCGGATTCAGGAACATCGCTCCCGTGGAGCCCGCGCTTCCCTCGGAGACCGAAATGCGGGCCGATAAGGGCGCCGCGCACTATCGTCCTGCTGCCGCGGCGCCGGGCGCTTCGGACAAGGTCTATACGGTGCATGCCGGCGAGGACCTGCCCGCTGTCGTCGAGGCTGCCGAAGCCGGTGCGACCGTCGTGCTGGCCGATGCCGGCGGCGACTATGCCGTAAGCCGGGCGATGACCGTCCGGGTGCCGCTGACGATCCGCGCCGCCGCTGGCGGGGCGCGTCCCGTGGTGCGCTTCAACGGGCCGAAAGGCGACAACATGATTACCATAGCCGACGGCGGCGAGCTCCGCATCGGGGGCATCGCCTTTTCGGGCGAGCTCGAGCCGGGCAAGGCGCTGGCCAAGGCGGGCATCTCGACGGCCGTCGACATGATCCGTCCCTACAACCTCTATATCGACGACTGCGAGTTCGCCGACTTCGGCGAGGGCGGTTTCTTCGCCGTCAAGGGCACGCAGTCGACTTTCGCCGGGCGGGTCGAGATCCGCAATTCGCTTTTCCGCAACCTCTCGGGCGACGCCATCCACTACGCCGCCGAGCGCGACGACAAGGGGCGCTACAACGCCGACGACATGCTCATCGAGAACTGCTCGTTCCACCGCATCTTGGGTCTTCCGATCAATATCTACCGCGGCGGCAGCGACGAGTCGACCGCCGGCCCCTACGTCTGTGTNCGCAACTGCAACTTCGAGGACTGCTGCAACAAGGAGCGCGGCTCGGTCGTGCGGCTCGTGGGGCCGCAGGTGCTCGAGGTCGTGGGNTGCAACTTCTCCGACAGCGGCCGCGGCGGCTGTGCGATCCGCCTCGACGAGGCCACGTGGGAGAAGGTCCGCATCGCCGACTGCAACCTCTGGAATTCGGGCCGCATCCTCTCGATGACGGGCAGNGCCGTCCANGGCGGCATGCGCGCCGAGAAGCCNGCCTACGTCGATCCCGACCGCTTCGACTTCTCGCAGCGTCCCGGCTCGCCGCTGGCCGAGGCCGGCATCGGAATCCGAAAATAAGTTCNTGCCATGAAAAAGATACTCTGCATAGCTCTCCTTTCGCTCTCGCTCCTCACCGCGTCGGCCGGACATCCGTCGCTGATGCTCACGCAGCGCGGCGTGGAGATGATGCGCGCCGACCGGGGCAAGGTCCCCGCATTCGACGCTTCGATAGCCCGCACGCTGGCGGGNGCCGATGCCGCGCTGGTGTCGCCCGTCGTCGTGCCCGAGCCCCGCGACGGGGGCGGCGGCTACACCCACGAGCGTCACAAGCTCAACTACTACGANATGGTCGACTGCGGCATCGCCTGGCAGCTGACGGGCGACGAGCGCTATGCCCGCCGNGTCGCCGACCTGCTCCGGGCCTACGCCGAGCTCTATCCCGCGCTGGGCTTCCACCCCGTGCAGCTCTCCAAGACGCCGGGCCGCATCTTCTGGCAGACGCTCAACGAGAGCGTGTGGCTCGTCCACGCCTCGATGGCCTACGACTGCGTCTACGACTACATGACCCCCGCCGAGCGGGAGTACGTCGAGCGCGATCTGTTNCGTCCGCTGGCCGACTTCCTGATGAACGGCATGGAGGGCAACCGCGAGAACAACAAGGTCTTCAATAAGATGCACAACCACGCCACGTGGGCCACGTCGGCCGTGGGCATGATCGGTCTGGTCATGGGCGACGACGATCTGGTCGACCGGGCGCTCTACGGCTCCGANAAGACGGGCCNCCNCGGCGGTTTCGTGCAGCAGCTCGACCACCTCTTCTCGCCCGACGGCTACTTCACCGAGGGCGCCTACTACCAGCGCTATGCGATCTGGCCTTTCATGGTCTTCGCGCAGTGTCTGGAGAACAACCGCCCCGAGCTGGGCATCTTCGACTACCGCGACGGCATCCTCAGAAAAGCCGTGTCGACCCTNCTGCAGCTGGCNTACGACGGTCGTTTCATGCGCTTCAACGACGCCCTCGAAAAGGGCTACGACGCGCAGGAGNTGGTNTANGCCGTCAATATCGCCTACAACGTCGATCCCTCGAACAAGGAGCTTTTGGACGTNGCGGCCCGCTACCAAGCGTGGGTGCTCCCCTCGGATGCCGGTTACGCCGTGGCCCGCGACATCGCCCGCGGNGAGGCGCAGCCCNTGCAGCTGCGGAGCGCTCTCTANCGCGACGGCCGCGACGGCGACGAGGGCGGGGTAGCGGTCATCCGTTCCACCGATCCCGCGCTNAACAGCGCCGTGACCCTCAAGGCCACGTCCCACGGTCTGAGCCACGGCCACTACGACAAGCTGACCTTGGCCTACTACGACAACGGCCGCGAGGTGCTCTGCGACTACGGCGCCGCCCGCTGGCTCAACATCGANGCCAAGTACAAGGGCCACTANACGCGCGANAACCGCACGTTCGCCATGACCACCGTGGCGCACAANACCTTGGTCGCCGANGAGCGTTCCCANTTCGACGGCAGCTACGACNNNTCGATGAAGCACCATTCCGACATCCGCTTCGCCGACTTCTCGCGCGAGGGGGTGCAGGTCGTCTCGGCCCGCGAGGAGAACGCCTATCCGGGCATCGCCATGCAGCGCACGGTGGCTTACGTCGCTGCGCCGTTCCTGCAGTATCCGCTGATTCTCGATATATTGCGCGCCGAGAGCGCCGGGGAGCACCGCTACGACTACCCCGTGTGGTACCGCGGGCAGATGGTGAGCGTCGACTTTCCCTATGAAAAGGCCGGTTCGACGATGACGGCCTTGGGCGAGAGCGAGGGTTACAGGCATCTTTGGAAGCAGGCCTGGGGCCGNCCGNCGCAGNCGGGCACCTCGTGCTTCACATGGATCGAGGGCGACCGCTTCTACTCGCTNTCCACCGCCACGACGCCCGACAGCGAGCTGGTATTCGCNCAGACGGGCGCCAACGACCCCGACTTCAACCTCCGCACCGAAAAGGTCTACATGGTCCGCGAGCAGGGCAGGGGCGACCACACNTTCTTCTCCTCGCTCGAAACGCACGGCACCTACGACCTGCAGGTCGAGCAGTCGGACAACCTCGCCTCGTCGTGCCGCGGCGTGCGGCTGCTGTGCGATACGCCCGACTACACCGTNGCNNTGGCCGAATACGAGGGCGGGCACCGCGTGGTCCTGTGCGTGGCCAACCGCACGACCGNCGCTGCCGAGCGCCACAAGGTCAAGACTTCCGAGGGTACGTTCTCCTGGACGGGCCCCTACGANATCCGCATCGACTAACCGATTAAAAACCGCAATGAATATGAAAACACGCAGCGAAACTTTCCAGNTCGAGAAAGAGCTTCAGTGGGAGCATCCCGCACCGGGCATCGCCCGCCAGATCATGGGCTACGACGGCCAGCTGATGATCGTCAAGGTCAAATTCGACAAGGGCGCCGTCGGCACCCTCCACGAGCACTACCACAGCCAGGCCACCTACGTCGCCAGCGGTAAGTTCGAGCTGACNATNGGCGACCANAAACGCATCCTCGAAGCCGGCGACGGCTACTACGTAGCCCCCGACGAGCTCCATGGCTGCGTCTGCCTCGAGCCGGGCATCCTGATCGANACGTTCTCGCCCCACCGCGCCGATTTCCTCAAAAAGTAACGCGCCATGAAGATCAAAGGATTCCGTTGGATCGTGCTGGGGTTGATCGTCGTCGTCACCGTCATCAACTACCTCGACCGCGGCACGCTCAACTACATGTGGGTGGCCAATACCAAGGTCGTCTGCCCCGCCGGCGGCTACGTCTACGACGAGCAGACCGCTACTTACGAGATCGCCGCTGACGGCGGGCCCCTCGTCCTCGCGGCCGATGCGGCGACGCTTCTGCCCGACGGCTCGCTCGAGTACATGCGCTACGGCGGCATCGCCAAGGACCTCGGGCTCATCGATACTTCGGCCCCGGTCGAGCAGCAGCAACAGCAGTCCAAAAGCCTGCTGGCCGTCATTACGATGTTCTTCATGGTGGCCTACGGCATCAGCCAGCTCGTCTCGGGCCGCATCTACGACAAGATCGGCACGCGCCGCGGCTTCACCCTCTCGGCCCTGCTGTGGGGCGGTGCCGACGCATTGGCGTCGCTCGCCTCGGGGCTCCGGTCGCTGACTTTCTTCCGCGTCATGCTGGGGCTCGGCGANGCCGGNCCGTGGCCCGGCACCACCAAGTCCAACGCCGAGTGGTTCCCGCAGAAGGAGCGCGCTTTCGCACAGGGCATCTTCGGCGCCGCCGCTTCGGTGGGGTCGGTCATCGCTCCGGTGCTCATCCCCGTGTTGTTCCTCGCATTCGGCTGGCGCGCGACGTTCGTCGTCGTCGGTTCGTTGGGTATCCTGTGGGTCGTGCCGTGGCTCCTCATCAATAAGAAAGGACCCAAGGACCACCCGTGGGTGACCGACGCGGAGCGCGAGTACATCCTCTCGGGCCAGCCCGAGTGCCGCGTTTCGTGCGACACGGCCAAGACGTGGGGCCAGCTCCTCTCCGAGCGCAAGAACTACGCCGTCATCCTCGGCCGCTTCTTCCTCGACCCCATCTGGTGGATGTTCGTCACGTGGCTGCCCATCTACCTGATCGAAGTCTTCGGGCTCGATATCAAGCAGATCGCCATGTCGGCGTGGGTGCCCTACGTGGGTGCCGCCGTCGGCTCGGTCGCCGGGGGCTGGTTCTCCGGACTGCTCATCAACCGCGGTCGGAGCGTCGACTTCGCCCGCAAGGCGGCGATGATCGTCGGCGGCTGCATCATCGTGCCCGGCATGGCCTTGGCCGCCGTGGCTTCGTCGGCTACCATGGCCGTGGTGATGATGGCTTTCATTCTGGGCGGCTACCAGTTCGTCATGACCAACATCCAGACTCTCGCCAGCGACTTCCAGACCGGCAAGGCCGTGGGCTCGCTCGCCGGACTGGGCGGCGCGGCGGCCGTGCTCGGTACGATCGTCTCCATCCTGCTGGTGCCCTACCTCACGCAGAGCGGCGTCTGGACCTCGTTCTTCATCCTCGGGGCTTCGCTCGTCCCGGCCAGTCTCCTGTGCGTCTTCCTCTTCGGCGGGCGCATCGAACAAGTCAAAAAATGAATTATCCGATAACCTTTTAAATCAATAGCAACATGAAACTCAACGGAAAAGTAGCCGTCGTTACGGGCGGTGCGCGCGACCTCGGCCGTGCGATCTCGGTCAAGCTGGCCCTCGAGGGGGCCAAGGTGTGCCTCAATTACTTCGACAACCCCGACGATGCGGCCAAGACCCTCGAAATGATCAAGGCCGAGGGCGGCGAGGCCATCGCCGTGCAGGGCGATATGACCAAGGCTGCCGACGTCAAGAAGCTCTTCGCCGAGGCCGGCAAGGCATTCGGCGGCAAGGTCGATATTCTGGTCAACGTCGTCGGCGGCATCGTCGGCCGCAAGAAGATCGTCGAGCAGGACGAGGCATGGTACGACTTCCTCATGGACGTCAACATGCGTTCGGTCTTCCTCTGCACGCGCGAGGTCGTGCCCATGATGCCCGCCGGCGGTTCGATCGTCAACTTCTCGTCGCAGGCCGCACGCGACGGCGGCGGTCCCGGCGCTTCGGTCTACGCTACGGCCAAGGCTGCCGTCATGTGCCACACGCGNGCCATGGCCAAGGAGCTCGGCCCGCAGGGCATCCGCGTCAACGCGCTGGCTCCGGGTATGATCAATACCTCGTTCCACGACCGCTTCACCAAGCCCGAGGCACGCGAGAATCTCCACAATACCGCGCCCCTGCGCCGCGAGGGCGAGGCTTCGGAGGTCGCCGATCTGGTTTGCTANNTGGCCAGCGACGAGTCGAGCTACCTCACCGGTACCAACATCGACATCAACGGCGGTACGCTNTTCTCGTAGCGGAACACGCCTTATGGAAACGGCGGCAGACCNCCAAAGGTCTGCCGCCGTTTTTTAGTGAAGCAACGTCGGTTTATTCTTTCGCCCTGTCCGTCCGGAACGGAATCGCCGGNATGCCCAGCGTGTTGGCCAGGTTGCCCGGAGCATAGTTGTGGAACGAGTAGCGTACGGCTGCCGGTTCCGCCACTTCGGGCGAGGTGACTTCTACGATCGGTTTCGAGGTGACGATCCGCCCCGTCGCCGGGTAGAAGCGGCCGTCCTTGCCCGCCAGCTCGAAGCCCGTCACTTCGGCGTTCTGGGGCGTCAGCCCGAGCCGCGCATTGTCGAAGCGGACCACGGCCTTGCCCTCGCCGAATTCTGCTCCCGCGAAGCGGACCGCAAGGGCGTCGGGCAGCTTGCGTTTGTAGGCTTTCACCAGTGCCGCGGCCGCCAGCCGTTCGCCCACGGGGCGTTTGCGTCCGGGGTGGATGCAGTGTTCGTTGCCGATATCGGTGGTCGAGATCATCGCCGCGTTGGGAATCAGTTCCAGCGCATCGCTCTGCGCTTCGACGAGCTGCGCCGCGTCGGTGCCCGCGGCATTCTTGTAGTCGTAGGGAGCGATCTGCATATAGAGGAACGGCATCTTGTCGCCGCCGGCACCCCATTGTCCGCGCCAGTAGGCGACCATGCGCTCCATCAGCCGGGCATAGCGCTCCGGGGTGCGGCGGTTGGCTTCGCCCTGATACCATGCGAAGCCGCGGGCCGTGAATCCCGCGATCGGGGCGATCAGGCCGTTGTAGATCAGGCCGCAGCGGCTGCGGGCGTCGGTCTTGGGATCGGCGTTGATCTTCTCTACGTCGTAGCCCAGTTCGGTCAGCGACGCAGGGTCTATCCACGCTTCGATCTTCGAGCCGCCCCAGCTCGTCGAGACGATGCCCACCGGAACATCCAGCGCGCGGGTCAGCGCCCGGGCGAAGAAGTAGGCCGTGGCGCTCATCCGCAGGGCGGTTTCGGGCGCAGGTACTTCCCACTTGCCCTCGAAGTCGTACTGCGGGGTCGCCGCTTCGCGCTTGGGCAGCGTAATCATCCGGATGCGGTCGCGGTATTCGGTCGCTTCGAGGATCGCGGGCAGCGCTTCGTCGACGGGCTGGCCCGTGTAGCCGCGCAGGGGCATGTACATGTTCGACTGGCCCGAGCAGATCCACACCTCGCCGATGAGTACGTTGCGCAGCACTATTTCCGAGTCGGCGTCGCGCAGGATCACCTCCTGCGGTTCGTAGCCGGCGGCCGGGGTCGGCAGGGCGAGCTGCCAGCGGCCTTCCTCGACGGGCGCGCGGAACTCCTTGTCGCTCCACGACGTCTCGACGACCACTTCGCGGGCGTCCGAGGTGCCCCATATGCGGACCTGGGATTGCTGCTGCAGCACCATGTTGTCGCCGAAAATGGCCGGCACGTTCACCTTGGCCTGCGCGGCGAATCCGGCGGCCAGAAACAGCAGAACGAGTATGCGTTTCATGGCGTCAGAGGTTTTCGGTCAGAAAGTCGACCGTTTTGAAGAATACTTCCTCCATTTTGTCCGAGGCTTTGGCGCTCAGATTGTGGTCGTAGTTCTCGTACACTTCGAGGTCGACCTTGGCGCCGCGGCGGCGCAGCGCTTCGGCGAACGCCTTGCTCTGGGCGCATTCGACCGTGATGTCGGCCGTGCCGCAGAAAAGCAGGGCCGCCGGTGCTTTCTTCTTGGGTATGAGGTTGATCGGCGAGGCGTCGCGGACGATCTTCGGATCGCGGTCGCAGAAGTAGGCGATGCGCTGGGCATCTTTGGTCTTCTGGCAGATGTTGGCCGTCTCGAGGTCGTAGATGCCCGACGTTCCGACGAATGCCTTGGCTCCGGGCGAGGTCATGGCTCCCGCGGCGGCCAGATGGGCGCCTGCCGAGTTGCCTACGAAGCCCATGCGCGAGGGGTCGATGTTGAGCTCGGCTGCATGGTCGCGCACATACTGCACGGCGGCCTGTATGTCGGCGATCGAAACCCGCACGTCGGCACCCGGCTGCGGGGCCAGCGTGTAGGCGATGCGCACGCCCGTCACACCCTTTTGCTTGGCCATGTACTGCGACAGCACGCGGAACGTGCCGTTGTTGCCGCGCGACCAGCCGCCGCCGTGGACGTAGAAGACTACGGGCGTCGGACGGTCGCTCTCGGCCATGTCGACGGCGATCTGCAGTTCGTAGCCCTCGTGGGTCGTNTAGACTATTTCGCGGACCTCTACATTCTTGTAGTCGCGGCTCTGGAGCCGCTGGCGCTCGTAGGTGTAGGGCACCAGCAGGTCGTCGATCTGCGAGAGGTCCACGATGCGGGCGTAGCGCGCCCGGTTCATCAGTTCNTAGCTGCCGTCGGCGTTCTGCGTCAGCTTCATCGAGTAGCGGTTGGTCGGCTGCTGCCCCCAGGCCGCGGTCGTCGCCAGNAGGAGNGCGGCGCAAAGAAGTTTTTTCATAGTCGTAGGTTTTGGTTGTCGATTTTGCNGGTTTTTATGGATTTTTTATTATTTTTGTTCACNGGNCGATTTTGGTTAACCAATTTCGGCTGCCAACAAAGATAAACCGAATCGACTACAAAACCAAACATGAAACGATTTATTTTCGCCGCATTCATCCTTTTGGGGCTCGCCTGCTCNGGACGTTCGTTCGAGATTCCCGCCGTGCCCGNCGTGCCCGCCGAGCCGCAGCAGCAACCCGAACCCGGTTCCGAACCGCAGGAGGGCCGGCTGCGGGCCGACGGCNANACNGACGGGACCTATGCGCTGATCACCGCCTGCGGCTACAACTACGAGACGCCCGATACTTCCAACGACCACGCCGCCGCGCCGTTCCAGCATATCCGCCAGTCGTGGGANGAGNAGCTGCAGGGTTATGCGTTCGACTTCTACATCCATATCGACATCGACGACGACCGCGGCAAGCCCAACGTCACCGACCGTCAGCGCAACGAGATCAAGACCGACGGCCATTCTCCGGCTTCGATGGTGGGGCAGGAGGGCGAAACGATGATCTTCCGCTGGAAATTCCGTNTGCCCGCGGGGATGCTGACCACGCAGCAGTTCTGCCACGTCCACCAGATCAAGGGCATCGACAACGCCGCCGGTACGGCCGACGTCTCCATGCCCGTCATTACGTTCACGGCCCGCACCCTCTCCAACGGCAAGCGCCAGCTGCAGGTCATCCACGTCCCGCCCACGAGCGCCGGCGGCGGCAACACCTACCTGGCCCGGGCCGATCTCGAGGAGTTCTTGGNCGAGTGGGTCGAGGCCGAGGAGCGCATCGAGTGCGCGCCCGAGGGGAGTTACACTCTCACCGTGCNGCGGCTCCGCGACGGCCGCGANNTGCTCTCCGTGCCCCGCACGNCGTTGGCCATGTGGCGCGACGGCACCGCCGGCATGCGTCCCAAGTGGGGCATCTACCGCAGCTTCGGCAAACAGGGGGCGCTGAAGTCCCAGCTGCGCGACGAAATTCTGCGCTTCGCCGATTTCGAGGTCGAAAAGGCGGCGGAATAATTTTGGTTTGATTGGTTTTTTTGCGACCTTTGCGATCCCAAACCGAAATGAAGTCTATGAACTACGCGCCCGGCATCTCCCAGGTCGAGGAGGTGCTCAAATATATCAAGGAGCAGCTCTACTCGGGACGGCTGCAGCCCGGCGAGCGACTGCCCGCCGAGCGGCGTCTGGCCGAGAAGTTAGGGGTCGGCCGCGCCCANGTNNGGGCGGCGTTCCAGAAGCTGGAGTTCTACGGCATCGTCCAGACCTTCCCCCAGAGCGGTACGGTCGTGGCCCGCGAATCCACGCAGGTGCTCGAGCGCATGATTACCGACGTCCTGCAGATCCAGACTTTCGACTTCGCGTCGCTGGTCTACGTCCGCGAGTTGCTCGAATCCGAGGCGCTGCGGCTCTGCGCCCGCAANCGTACCGACGAAGACCTCGCCGTCATCGAGCAGGCGCTCGTCGCGTGCGAGGATTCCGANAATACCGACGACCGCGTGTCCAAGGACTTCGCCTACCACCAGGCGTTGGCNCGCGGCGCCCACAATTCCGTCATCGCATCGCTGTTGTTGGTCATCACGCCCGACGTCCTGCGTTATTACCAGCGTTATCGCGTCTGCTCCGTCCCCTCCGAGGAGGTCTGCTTCGAGCACCGCGAGTTGCTGCGCTTCGTCCGCGAGCAGAACGAGGAGGGGTGCGTCGCCATGTTGCACCGCCACCTCCGTTCCCTNCGCGAGTTCGCCGCTTCCTACCGCGACGACAACCACTTCCTCGAGTAGCCGCCGGAGTCCGCTGTTTGTAAATACGCAATATCAGAAACGGCCGGGAATCGTCCNCGGCCGTTTTCGCGTCCCCGCAAAGGCGTCGAGCATGTTGCCCGCGATGCGATGTTGACTTTGAGCGGCAAATATATGAGCCGATCATCAATGGTTCACGTCGATAAAATTCTCGCAAAATCGGAGTATATGAATACCAGTCACGCTATATATAAAGGCAGAAAAGACGGTAAAGATTTGTTTTTCAAATATAAAGACAAAGACGGGCGAGGAATTTATTTTAAAGTTGCAAAGGAACCCTATTCGGGAGGAGGGAAAACCTATTATTTATATTCGGTTATGGATAAATAAAAAGGCCCGATCACCACACCGTAGACCGCCACGGGGACAACCGGACGAAATATAGCAACCGCGACTCTGGGCCAGTCTTTCGAAAGGGAGCCGATCGGAAATACACTATATCCCAAACCACAAAGGTTCCGTCACAAATGTAGCAAAAAATAAACCAACAAACAAAACAACGAACAAACAACGATAACAAAATGCCGAATCCAGAAAATATAAAAGGTAAAGGCAATCGCTTTTCGAGCACCAACCAGCCCAAGAATCCGGGCCGGAAGCCGTCGTTATACAACCACATCAAAAAGTTGCTCGGAAGCGACATTGTAGCCGGAACGGGATTTTTCAAATAACTGCTATTTTTTTGTTTTTAGCGCGATGTTTGCTATATTTGCAATGGGTTTGATGCTGTTCCCATCAAAAACAGACAGGGATGTGTTACGCTTCGGGCGGCTCGTACCAGTCTTCGGCCTCGCTTCATAGCGGGGTCGTCGTATTTTAGAACTCATGCAAAGTATTGCTTCCCGTTACGAAATACTTCCCGTGTATATTCATTTTAACCAATGCATTGATTTCAAACCTTATTTCTGGCGTCAGTTCCTCGAATTGAAATAGGACAAGGACTGCGTATTGGTCTCGCGTCGCTTTTTTCGCATATTTGACGATGTTGTTGTGGCTGCTGGTTCTTTTCAGATCGGCCAATAAGCCGTTTATTTTTACATCTGACGACGGTTCTCCACTGATTTCATTTAGCATTTCGATTTTATATCCATTCTTTGCAAACACTTTGGCCATGCCTAATTCTTTCTCGAATTTTGCTGTTTCGTTCTTGCTGATCTGAGACTTCAGCTGTCGCATCTCATTGACCACAACATATCCGCCGCTCCGTTCGTCAAAGTAGGCTTTCTTCCAATCGGCACCGTAGGCATTGAACGCTTCGCGGGCCGACGCGATGATTTGCGCCTTTTCGGGCGAATTGAGGGGTGAACCCGATATATTGGTATATTTCGTATTCTCTGAAATCCAATAGGGGAGTGTTCCCCGCCGATTGGCCGTCTCGAGACGGTCGGCATTCTTTGCCATCCACTCCTTGAACTTCGGCGGCACATCCTTGATCGTGTTCGTCGGGTGTTCATCGTTGTTGGCGAACACCGGAACGGCATAGCACTTGCAGTTGGGATGCCACCCGATAAACTTGAAGTCCTTGGGATAGAATCCCTCCATAGCGTCGCATATCTCTTCGGGTGCCGGGCCGCTCTTGAATTGCGGATACCACACTTTCTCCAACCACTCCGCATGCGATTTGGATGTTTTGATTTCGATGCCTACGATGAAATCGAGTTGCTGCCACCGCTCATAATCCGCTTGCCGATAGGCGCCGTTGATCTCCGTGCAGGCCATGCGCATAGCGTTCTGGTAGGATGACCGATAGACACCCTGCCCCGGATGATAGGCTTGTGCATTCTTTGACAGCACGAGGTTGCCGAATTTATCGCGTACCCGTCGAAACAGCTTGTCCGGCTCTTTAAGGTGGTGCCGCACGTCGCGGCTGATTTGAGCGGCGCTGCGACCCTCGCTGATGCCGACGGACAACGAAAGTTCTACTTGTTCCTCGAATTGCTTTGTGTAGTCCCAAACGCGGTCTGATAAGGTATGCCCGTATATTTTGCGGTTCTGGAACGCTGCGAGCGCTTCGAGGTTATGGAGCATATACCCTCGTTTAGGATCGGAAAAGAGCGACCGAACCCATGAATCGGTTTTTTCGTTGGCAAAGGCCCATTCGGTGGCGATACCCGTTTGGATGTATCTTATAGATTTTCTACATCAAACCACAACGCCTTTTCTTCGTGGCTTCTTTTCTAAATGTTGTATCTTATAGATTTTCTACATCAAACCACAACCTTTGCGTTGTCAAAATAATAAAACTAATAGTTGTATCTTATAGATTTTCTACATCAAACCACAACCGAGCGGCGGTTATTCACCCGTTGTTCGTGTTGTATCTTATAGATTTTCTACATCAAACCACAACTTGCGTACCGCCCAGCCATCCACGGTCTGGGTTGTATCTTATAGATTTTCTACATCAAACCACAACTGTTTTGATTGTCGTTTTTGCC
>JAAVIK010000001.1:594289-599910 GCA_014796635.1 Alistipes sp. | reverse complement strand
GATGATGAACGTGCCGTTCGCGGCTCCCTGCCCTGCCAGCATGCCCATGCCGATGGATTTGGAGTAGATCTGGAACTGCGGAATATCCGTAATGCGCCGCTCAATACCGGCCAAAATCCGCTCCGTCTCGGCAAGGCTCGTTCCGGGTGCNGCCTGCACGTCGACGACGACCGTACCGGTATCCTCGTCGGGCACCAANCCCGTTTTGGTCGTCGAAAGCAGGCAGAAGAACCCGATGACGGCTACCGGCAGCGATACGCCCACCAGCCATCGGCGGCGGAAGAAAAANANNAGNNCACCTNNGATATTTGNCGNCNANNCNNNNGAAAGCNGTNTCGAATGCCGNNCGGAACCNGGCGGAAAAACCCTCGCCNTTCGGTTTCATTACAAGGGCGCAAAGCGCCGGGCTCAACGTCAGGGCATTGAACGTAGAGATGCAGACCGCCGCGGCCATCGTGGCGCCGAACTGCGTGTAGAATGTCCCCGTCGCTCCGCCGATGAAGCAGACCGGCACGAATACCGCCATGAAGACCAACGAGGTGGTAACCAGCGCGTGCCCGATGCCCTGCATGGCATCGACTGCCGCCGTGCGGGACGAGGTGCACCCCGCATCGAATCGGGCTTGCACGGCTTCGACCACAACAATCGCATCGTCCACGACTGTCCCTATGACCAGCACCAATGCGAAAAGGGTTAGCATGTTTATGGAAAATCCCGCAAAATAGAGGAAGGCGAATGTCCCGACGAGCGACACGACGATAGCCGCGGCGGGGATGACGGTTGCCCGCAGGTTTTGCAGGAAGAACCACACCACCAGCACGACTAAGAGAATCGCCTCGACGAGCGTTTCGAGGACATTCCGGATCGAGGCATCGAGAAAACTCTTGATACTCATCAGGTCGACCAGCTCCATGCCTGCGGGCAGTTCTTCGGCGGCCTCGCGGATCACGGCGTCGATCGCTTTCACCACCTCGTCGGCATTCGAGCCGGGAGCCTGCGCGATCATGCAGTTCGCACCGGGATGCCCCGACAATTCGTTGCGCACGGCATAGCTCAGCGAACCGAGTTCGATGTCGGCCACGTCGCGCAGGCGCAACATACCGCCGTCGGGCGTCGAGCGAAGCACGAGGTCGCCGAACTCCTCCTCGCTTTCGTAGCGGCCGCGGTATTTCAACACATATTGGAACGCGTTGTCGGCATCGGCACCCAGCGTACCGGTCGGAGCTTCGAGGTTCTGCTCATCCAGCACGGCGGCGATGTCGGCCGGCACCAAACCGTAGGCAGCCATGCGGTCGGGCTTGAGCCAGATGCGCAGCGAGTAGTCCGACCCGAAGACGGTGATGTCGCCGACACCCGCAATGCGCGCCAACTGCGGTTCGATATGGATTTTGAAGTAGTTGTAAAGGAATTTCTGGTCGTAGCGGTCGTCGGGACTGTACAGGGCGACGATCTTCGCCGTGCTGTTCTGGCTTTTGCGCACCGAGATGCCGGAACGAATCGCCTCGGCGGGCAGGAGACCCTGCGCCTGCGCGATGCGGTTCTGCACGTTCATCGCTGCGACATCGGCATCCGTCCCGGCGCGGAAATAGACCGTTACGGTCGCCGAACCGTTGTTCGTCGCCGATGAAGTCATGTAGTCGATACCCTCCACGCCGTTTATGGCCTCCTCCAACGGGACGACGACGGCGCGCTGCACCGTTTCGGCATTGGCGCCGGTGTAGGTCGCCGAGACGCGCACGGTGGGCGGCGCGATTTCGGGAAACTGCTCGACGGGCAGCTGCACGAGACCGATGATGCCGAGCAGCACGACGAGGACGGAGAGAACGCCCGAAAGAATCGGGCGGTCGATGAAAGTTCGCAGAGTCATAACGCTTTACTTTTGCTTTTCGGCAAAAGTAAGCGCTGTCGGGATGTTCGGAGGTGCCTTGCGGAGCAACGCGAAAAGACGAAGCGCGAACGCGAAAAAAGCGGAAAGCGGATTACGGAACAATCATCATCCCTCCGTCATCCACGCCTTGAACTCCTGTGCGCGGTTCTTGCTGATGTAGAGGGGTTCGGGCGTCTCGACCGAGAGTTTCACCAACAGGCGGCTGTCGAACCATACGACGAGCTCCCGTACGCTGTCGCGCGCGATGATATACTGCTTGTTGGCCCGTATGAACCGTGCAGGGTCGAGCATCGCCGCAATCTGTTCCAATGTCTTGGCATAAACATATTGCGAGCCGTTTTTCAAAATAATCTGCGTCTGTTTGTCGCTCGTGTAGAAGCAGGCGACCGCATCGAGCGCAACGGGCAGCAGTTTGTCCCGATACGGCACCAGAATCTTCTCCTTGTAGACGGGTTTCGGTGCCAACGCCGCAAGCCGCGCCATATAGCCGACCACGTCCGTCGGCATCCAGTGGCGGAATTTTTCCAACGCCCGCCGCAGNTCTTCGGGTTTGATGGGTTTNAGCANGTANTCNANNCTGTTNACNCGNAANGCNTCTANGGCATATTGGTCGTAAGCCGTCGTGAAGACGATCGGCGTCTCCACCCGCATCCGCTCGAACAACGCGAAGGCCGGGCCGTCCGAAAGGTGGATATCCATGAATATCAAATCCGGCTGCGGGTTGTTCCGCAACCACGCCTCGGTCTGCCCGACGCTTTCGGTATTGCCGGCGATTTCGATTGCAGGGTCTATCGCGTGCAGCGTATCCGCCAGATTTTCGTAGGCGGCGGTTTCATCTTCGACTATCAGGACTCGCATGGTTCGTCGGTCAGGGGAAGCGTAACGCAGAACGTCGCGCCNTCGGTTTCTACTCGTATCTCTTTGTGCATCATCANCTCGAAGCGGTTGCGCAGATTCCGCAAACCGGTTCCGTTCGTATCGGGCGGCGTCATCTTCGGATATACCGGATTGGATATTTCCAATTCGTCGCAATCGTTGAGCCGAATGGATATGTTCATCCGGTGGTCGCTGTCGATCATATTGTGCACCGTAACATTCTCCACGAGCGGCAGCAGCGACAGCACCGGCAGCNGCAGGCGGCGCTTCTTCGCGGGAACATCTATCGCAAAAGCGAGTTTCCCCTTGAACCGCACCTCCATCACATGCCGGAAAGCCCGAATGAACGCCAATTCCTCGTCGAGCGAGACCAGCCCCTTGCGGTCGCTTTGCAGGATATAACGGAAAATGTCCGACAGCTGCGCGACATACGACAACGTATCGTCGTCATTCCCTTTGCGCACGAGCGACTGGATGCCGTTCAGCGAGTTGAAGAAAAAGTGCGGATTGATTTGGTTCACGAGTGCGTCGCAGCGGCTTTGCAAACGCTCGATTTTCAGCCGTTCGATCTCTTGCTCCTGCTCGCGGCGGCTNTCGTACAACACGGAGATATAGCCGATGAAAGCGCACAGCAGACAGGCCACGAAGAATTGGAACAGCAGGATATTTCCGACATAGCCCGTCTGAACGCCCAGCAGCGGCAATCCGTAGGAGAGACCGACGAACACGGCGCACCATGCCAGCGTGTAGAGGAAATTCCGAGCGAACCGCCGGACGAACGACACGTTCCCGATGCGCCGCAGATTGTAGCGCAGCTGGAAATGGAACAGCCCGTAGAACCACGCCATCCGGAATGCGAAAAACACCCAGAATCCCGCTTCTTCGCCCTCGGCCAGCCGTTCCAGATTCCACGGAATCCACACCACGTTCGGGTATGTGATGCACAACGTGCATACCGCCGCGACGAGCGGCAAACGGCGTGGTATGTAGGAATCCGAATTGTTCATCATTACAAAAATAGATAAATTATCAGATGCGCCAGCTCATTTTGTTCTGCAAAGCGAAAAAATGGCGCCGAAAACGAATCACAATCGTCCGACTTCGGAGGGACGATTGCTCCCTTATCGAGTAACTCGATACACACCTTGCCATGTTCGGGCGAACATACCTCCTTTCGAGTAACCGAAAACATTTCGAGTTACTCAAAGGACACCTTGCTGTTAGCCGATGCTAACAAAATATAAAACCNNTTTNATCGATTGCGCGATTATCGATTGACTTATTGATTTATNGTCGGGNTATCATACNNATTGGAATNTTCNAACATCGAGTGAAATATATATTCGTAGATTGGTTGGTACGTTNCGACATCGGTACGTACCAATCAGCGCATGTCCGGAAATAGCAACGGGCAGGTTTCTAAACCTGCCCGTTATCGCATTCTGTTTTTAATAAAATCACTGTTTATTGATTTAATAACAATGTATTCTTGGAAAACATTTTCTCATTTATCTTCTGCATTTCTTTACCTATAAGCTGCTCCGAGAATTTGGCATAGTGNCGCGTCATGTTGGTGTTCGAATGTCCNAGAATCTTCGCCAGNACNTCGATAGGCATTCCATATTCTACCGCCAANCAGGCGAAGGTATGTCTCGCTACATGCGTAGTCAGATTCTTNNGAATATTNCANATGTCGGCGATCTCTTTCANNTANGCGTTCATCTTCTGGTTGCTCGGAACAGGCAGCAACTTTCCAACTGCTTGGAGTTCGGCGTCNTATTCNTATTTCGCTAATAATTGGANCGGGTANGGCAATAGCNGAATNCGACTCATNACGGCNGTCTTNTCTCNNGNCTTATAAATCCATGTCGTTCCNTTGTCNTCCGTACGGANATGTTCCTGCCGCAGATGTTCTGCATCCGTNAANGCNAANCCGGTCAGACAACAAAANGCNAAGACATCCCGNATTCTGTCGAGTCGNTCNTTGGGCAACTTTTTACGTATGAGCNTCTCNAATTCNTCTTTTGTCAAATGGTCTTTCTCCTTGTTGTGNTCCTCTTTGAGTTTGTAGTTCCGAAACGGGTCTTTCTCGATCCACTCGTTACGCAGACAATAACGGGTGAAATTCTTGACGCAATCGAGCAAATTCACAGCGCCGTTGTGTTTGCAGTTGTGTGCTGTTTGCAGAAAAGTATTGAAGCCATCGAGAAACTCATAACCAATGGACGAAAGCAATAAATCATCCTTTCGGTAATTTGCAGCGATATATTCTTTCAGATACCGCAATACCCGATGATACTTATTCNCTGTCAGCTGCGTAATTCGCACACCGACCTCCGCCTGCCGTTTATCGCAGTATTTTTCTAATTCCGCAAGAAACATGATTGAGAGTGAAGTGGGATTCTGCAANCGCTCTTTGATCTGNATGCANTTNCCCTCGTAGCCTTTGGTGATTAGTTCCTGACGCACGGCGAGAATCCTTGCGCGGTAGTCGTCTAAATANGAATTGACCTGCTGGCAGAGTTTGNCCTTNCCAGTTGCCCGCTCTTTGGATTGATTCCATTTGTCGGCAGGAACCGAACANTGGATGTAGATCTCTTTGGAGATGCCGTTGGTGGTAATGCGGGCCANNATAGGAGTTAANCCNNCNTTGTTGGTGCGTGCCTTACGCAAGAAAAACGAAACGCAAAAAGTTTTTCGACTCATTTCAATCTGTTTTTAACTGTGAATATTACGATTGAAAAGCCNNGAANNTTCGGNGCAAACCGATGTAATTCAACGCACTGCCGAAAAAGTGTGGTACATTTCTACCGCTCGNACNCNTNTACCACGATTCNGCANACGNGNAGGATNCTTT